>DAIOWH010000236.1:0-6842 GCA_036758585.1 Planctomycetia bacterium | reverse complement strand
CGGGGCGGATCAAGAGCCGGCGCGACGCTGCGGGGAACGAGTTCGCATATCAGTACGCGCAGTTCGGCGCCGAGTGGCGCCTCAGTTCGCAGACCGAGACGAACGGCCGGACAATCACCTACAGCAACTCGCTGGTGGCGGGCAAGTATGTGCTCAGCGAGGTGAGCGACTACCTGAATCGCAAGGTGACGCTGCAGTACGACGGCGTGACCGGAAATCTCGTGGCGGTGGTGGGGCCGAGCGTCACGGCGGGCGCGCCGGGCAACACGTTCCCCGGCGGCAAGGCGTATGTGATCCAGTACGACACGGCCAACCCGGACGTGAATCGCCGCAAGGACATCGTCAAGGTCTTCTACCCCGCCCAGGTGGTGCCGTATCTCAACACCACCACCCGCGTGGTGGACGTGGCGGCGGTGTACGCCAGCGCGAACCCGCGCTACGTCGTGACCTACGGCCAGACGGTCGGCTCGGCGAGCTACGGCCGCGTCACCAGCGAGCGGCGTGGCGACGGCGCGGCGGTCGGCGGCACGTGGCAGTACCAATATCAGGTGTCCGGCGTGGGCGGGATCGACCTGCCGCAGGGCGTCGTGATGCGCACCACCATGACCGACCCGAACGGCAACATCACGGTGCACGACTTCGACACCAAGGGCAATCGCGTGCGGCTGGAGGTGCAGACCAACCGCGACAAGGTGTCGAGCGACCCGGCGACGTTCGTCACGACCTGGGAATACTCGGTGTTCGACAACCTGCTGCGCAAGGTGACGTTCCCCGAAGGCAACACGATCGAATACAGCTACGACGACGGCGTCATCCGCGACCCCGTGACGCTCGCGCCGCTCTTTACGCTGCGCAGCCGCGTCGGGTTCCTCTTGAAAGAAACGCACAAGCCCGGCCCACGCTCGGCCGATCAGGCGGAGCGCACGATCCGCTACTTCCCCGACCCGGTCTACAGTCAGGTGCTCGCGACGATCGACCCGCGCGGCAACCCGATCGATTCGGTCGGGACGTACTTCACTCCGCAGAACGGCGGGCCGACGCCGACCGCTACGGACCGCAGCCGCTACGCCACGTTCACGCGCCACGATTACGAAGAAGACGGCTCAGATGCGAACAAGAGTTCACTGGCGAACCTGCTCGGCATCACACTCGCCCAGTTCAATCAGCTCATCGCGTGGCAAGACAAGCAGATGAAAGACGGCGGCCTGCCCGCCGGCTACAGCTTCGGCCTGGGCGACATCAACGGCGACGGCCGCACCAACCAACGCGCGGGCAATCCAATCAAGGTCATCCAGCCGACGGTAACACTAATCTCCGGCTCCAATCAGGCACTGATCGAAGGCGACACGACTCAAGAGATCGTGACGATTCGCACCTACAACGATCGCGGACAGGTCACGACCGAGAGTTCGCCGGAAGGCAACGTCGTCGCCTACGTCCGCTTCCCCGAAAACGACCCCGACGGCGACGGCCTGGACCTGATCGCCGGCCGCAGCACCAAGCAATACGGCTACCTGAAAGAGTCTCACATCGACGTGAACCCCGCGAACCTGGCGACGCTGATCGGTTCGGGCGCGACGGGCGGCGACCTGACGAGTTTCACGCTGATGGTGCCGCGGCGCAACACGCCGGGCGTCTATCAGGACTTGAAGACCAGCTACACGACCGACCGCGTCGGCAACGTCAAGACCGTCACCGACCCGCGCGGCAACACAACGACTCAAGACTTCAACGAACTGAACCAAGTCTACCGCGTTACCGGCCCGACCCCGTTCGGCTACCAGCGCGAGTTCCACTTCGACGCTCATAACAACGTCACGCGCGTGGACACCGAAGACAAAGTTGCGTCCGTGCTCTCGACCGACCCGGCCAATCCCAATTTCATGAAGGTGGACGTGACGCTGAACCCCGACGGCGTCACCGCCAACTTCCCCGTCACCGCCGGCCCCGGCGGCGCGATCCGCCCCGGCTGGTTCACCGAACTCACGACGTTCGACTTCCTCGACAACCCGATCACCGTCGATCGCGACGCCACCGGTAGCACACCGGCTCGACTGGTGACCACTTACCAATACGATCGCAACGAAAACCGCACCAAGGAAACTCGCCCCGAAGGCAACACGATCGAATGGGACTACGACGAACGAAATCTCCCGATCGCCACGCGCCACGGCCACAACAACCCTGCGATCTCTGCGCTCTCTGCGGTTTTGTATGACAAGAACGGGAACCGTCTCAAAGTCATCGACGCGGCCGACACCGACGGCTCACCCTCGAACAACGGCTCGGTCACCCTCGCTAACGCTTTCGGGCTCGGCTCGCCGCTCACGCACACCGGCGACTTGGCGGCCGAAAATATGTACGATGGTTACGACCGGCTCACGAAGACAACCGACGCGGTAGGTGGCACCGTGGAAAACTTCTACGATCCGCTGGGCAATCGCATCCGCCACGAAGTGCGCGGCACCACCGGCGGCGCCACCCCGACCGACCGCACCGGCTTCTCGAACCAATTGCTCACCCGCGAGCACCACTACTTCGACGAGCTCTCTCGCGAATACGAAACCCAGCGCGACGTCTTCATCGTGGGGCAGGCTGCCAGCCTGCCATCCGGCCGCGCCGTCACCCACACCGAAGGCGGCCTCTTGCACAACTCCACCGCCAACACCCACACCGCCACCGTCACGCTCACCTCCGGCGGTTCGACCTACGTTCTCTCTCGCATCGAATTCGACCGCGCCTCCCGCGCCACGCACCAAATCGAAGACGATCTCGCCACGACCTTGATCTCCTTCGACGGCGCCAACCGCACCATCAAGACCACCGACGCCGAAGGCAACTTCATCGAGCAGACCTACGACGGCAACTCCAACGTCGTCCAAGTGAAAGCGACTGAAAAAGCCCAGAGTGGTGCGGGCGGCTCGCCTGCCGTCCCCGACGAAATCTTCATCACCAAGTTCGCCTTCGACGTCACCAACCGCCAGACCCGCGTCGAGACCCAAGGCCCCGACGGTGACATCACGACCACCGCCGACAACCAGATCAGCCTCACCGGTTACAACAGCCGCAACCTCGCCACGCACTTCCGCGACCCGCTCGACAACACGAGCGTGAACACATTCGACGGCGCGAACCGGTTGACGAAAACCGAAGAGCACCTCCGGCTCGACGGCACCGGCGCCACCGCGCTCGATACCGCTCAATCGGGCGACGGCATCATCACGACGACACAGGGCTACGACGGCAACTCGCGCCGTACAAGCTTGAAGGACGACAACAATAACCAAACGACTTTCGGCTATGACGCACTCGATCGCCAAAACCTGCTTACCTTCCCCGACGCCAAGACTCGCCAATGGACCTTCGACCGCGATTCGAATGTCGCCACGTACACGGACGAGAACACGTCCGTCAGCACCCGCACCTACGACGCCCTCAACCGCGAGACGAACGATTCAATCTCCCGCGCCACCGGCGTCATCGGCACCACGCTTCAGGCCTTCGAGTTCGACGGTCGCGGCCGAATGACCCGCGCCACCGACAACGGCGACCCAGGCGATTCGGCCCAGTCGAGCACCGTCACAAACAACTACGACACCATCGACCGCGTGCTGGAAGAGGGCCTGCAGATCGGCTCGGCCGGCACGACCCGCTACGTCACCAGTTCCGCGTGGGAATCGGACCACAACCGCACCGGGCTGACCTACCCGAACGGCCACGTCGTCGAATCGACGTTCGATGATCTCGACCGGCTGAAGACACTAAAAGATCAGGGTGCCGCCGCGCCGATCGCCACATGGCGTTACATCGGCACCGATCGCGTCCTGGAAATGGCCTATCAAAACGGCCTCGTCCTCACGCACATGAACGACGCGCGCACTGCCTCCGCGAATCAGCCCGGCATGCCGGCCGGCGAGTTGCGCGGCTACGACGGCCTGCAGCGTATGACCGCCCATCGTTGGCTCCAAGCCGATCTCGATTCCAGCGGCATCGTCACGAGCTACGTCTCCACGACCTCCGTTGTCGGCTTCCAGCACGCCTTCGACGCCGCCGACAACAAACTCTCCGAGGCACGCCTGCACGATTCCGGTAACAGCGAGGCCTACGACTACGACTCCGCCTACCGTCTCAACGAATTCGACCGCGGCACACTCAATAGCTCGCTGACTGAAGTCACGACTCCCACCACGACACCCGGCCTGCTGCAGGCCCAGGACTGGACGCTCGACGGCCCCGGCAACTGGCCGACGAACGTGACGACAACCGGTGGCACACCGACAACTGAGAACCGATCGCACAACAACCTGAACCAGATCGCTACCGTGGGGACGGGCGGCCCGCCTGTCGACTTGGTCTACGACGCCAACGGCAACCTCACCGACGACGGCACGTTCCTCTACGCCTGGGACGCAAAGAATCGGCTGCGTACCGTCACGCGCAAGTCCGATAGCGTCGTGGTCGGTCGATACTCGTACGATGCCCTCGGCCGCCGCATTCTCCGCGTGTTCATCGTCGGCGCCGACCCGGCCCAAACGGTTCACTACTACCTTGACGGTCAGCGCGTGATCGAAGAACGACAACTCCCTACTCCCGACTCCCTACTCCCTGACGAGCTTGCTCGTCAATACACCTACGGACTCTACATCGACGAAGCCCTCACGCTCGACCGCGACCTCAATGCCAACGGCTCCGCGACCGACTCCGACGAACGCCTGTTCTACCACGCGAACTCGCTCTACTCGGTGTTCGGCCTCTCCGACACTAGCCGCAATTCTCCGGAGCGATACCTCTACGATGCCTACGGTCGTCCGATCGTTTGGCTCGCGGGTCCCGACGCGGTGTACGGAACGGCGGACGACACTCGCACCGCCAGCGGCTCCAGCACCGTTCAGAACGTGCGAGCGTTTACCGGCCGCGAAATGGACGGAGAGTCACTTCTGGTGTATTACCGGGCTCGACATAACTCTCCGCCCCTTGGACGATTTCTCAGCCGTGACCCATTCCTCTATGGGGATTCGGTGAATCCCTACTGGTACGTGCATAACCAGCCAACTGCCGCGGTCGACCCAAGTGGTCAGTGGTGGCATAAACTTTGGCGATCCTACTGTTGCGAGTGTGTCACAGAGAGCGGCAAGACGGTGCAAGTAACTGCCAAGGCGGAACGATTTCCAAACCCTCAATGCCCAGACTGCAAGACAAAACTCGAGAAGGAGGCTGGAGAAGATTGCGTTTCCTCTGTCACTTTCGAACTTAACCCCTGCAAGGGCGACATAACGAAGAACACGACGGATTCTTGCTACACAGGATGCGGCAAGGAGTTCGCCAAGAAAGTTACACAACCAAGCATAGACATCGCCCAAAAGGCAAAACTGGAAGCACTGTACACGAATTGCATCACATGTTGCGGGCTTAACGCGAGCGGTGTTGGTCAGGGAAAGACGGACCAAGACTGTTTTGATCTTTTCGACAAACCGACGCTTGATCCAAAGTCCGACTGAACTCTGAGGAGGCACGCCTTTCAATGCGCCGTCCCAATCTGATCACGCTGGGGATCGCCTCGGCACTGGTGTTGGTAGTTGTTTCAAACGTATGGACTTGGCCAAAGTACCAGGAGGACAAAACACTAACGGCATTGCAAATGGCTTTGGAGAAGGGAGACTTCCATTCACTCTACTTTCAGACGCAGGCGTTGCGGACAGGACCCAACAAGGGGCGTTCCGCAGTTCCGATTCTCATACAGGCTTTGAAATCACCCGATCGTCTTGTTCGAGTCAATGCCGCTGATGCACTCGCGCGGCTCGGTCCCGAATCTCACAACGCGGTTCCTCGACTGGCCGAACTGTTGCAGGATGAGGACAGGGACGTTCGTTGGTCGGCCGCCTGTGCGATAGGCAAGGTCGGGGCCCTAGGGGCGGCGGTCGTTCCTGAGCTTGTGCGAAGCCTTGCTGAGGACAGTAGTCCCAGCGTACGAGGAGCATCAGCCACGGCATTAGGTAAGATTGGCGCCCAACGCGAGCTGGCAATTCCCGCGCTTGTGAACGCGCTCCAGGATAACAATGCGGGCGTCCGTGGCGATGCGGCCTATGGGTTGTACGACTTCGCTGCACATGCTCATCCAGCGGTTCCGGCACTAATCGAGCGATTCGATGACCAGAGCGAGTGGGTACGAGGCGCCGCAGCCAGCGCACTCGGACGGATCGGCGCCGGCGACGAGGCAATCATCACGGCATTGACCAAGGCGCTCCGAGACAACTCCGAGATGGTGCGGCGTCGCGGGGCATGGGCACTAGGGGAACTCGGGCCGAGTGCCAGGCACGCCGTACCTGGCCTTATTGCATTGTTGCGTGACGAAGATGCACATGTTCGCGTGCAAGCGGCCGAAGCGCTGGGCCGGATTGGCAAGGACGCCGCGCCCGCTGTGCCGGCACTGCTTGAAGCCCTCGGAGACAACGCCTTCGGCACTTTCGTCGATCACGCTTCGATGCAGGAAAAGGTGGAGTACGTAAGGGACCATGCGCGAGAAGCTCTCAGGAAGATCCGCGAACCTTAGTTGGACAGCGCCACTTTGCTTGAGTAACCGTCCGGCCGATTGCGTTCGGTGTTTTGGGTGAGCGCTAGGCGCGGGGAGTCAGGTTTCCCAAGTATGCGATGGGGTGCGGAGGGATCGCGGCGGGCAGGCTACTGCTGCGCTACTGCGATGGGGGGATCGCTGGTGATTTCGTCCAGAAAGCCGCAAAAGGGGACATTCTACTTTTCATCAAAAATAGAATGTCCCCTTTCCGCCCCACACGATCAAGAATCTTGGTCCCGATCCGTACTTTGGCGCGGTGCCGTTTTTCACC
>DAIOWH010000235.1:0-6913 GCA_036758585.1 Planctomycetia bacterium | reverse complement strand
GTTAGCGTAGTGCAGGCGGCCCGCCTGCAATCTCGTCAAAGGAAGCCGCAGGCGAGCCGCCTGCACTACGACTTCCTTGTTAGCGTAGTGCAGGCGGCCCGCCTGCAATCTCGTCAAAGGAAGCCGCAGGCGAGCCGCCTGCACTACGACTTCCTTGTTAGCGTAGTGCAGGCGGCCCGCCTGCAATCTCGTCAAAGGAAGCCGCAGGCGAGCCGCCTGCACTACGACTTCCTTGGGAGTCCGGATCCAGACCCGCGTAGGCTGGGTCGAGCAACGGTTCCATGGGGCTTCGCTCGCAATCAGGTCGCGATGTCAGAACACAGGGCAGTTCGTTTGCACTACCAAGTCGCCTTGCGATGTTCCATCATCCTCCGCGAGCGATAACGGGGGCTAGCGGTTGCCGCGATCGTCTCGGTACCCGCCTCGCCCGTGCCCATCGCGACGTCCGCCCCGATCGCCGCCGCGTCGCCCGCGGTCACCGCCTCGATCGCCCCCCCGGTCGCCGCGCGGCTCACGCGGCCGATCCGGCTGGTCGCCCGCCGACGCAGTGACGAGTTCGTCGGGCAGGCCGAGTTCGCGGAGCGCCGCCTTACGCGAGAGCTTGACGCGATCCTGATCGTCCACCAGGATGACCTTCACCTGCATTTGATCGCCGACATGGCAGACGTCGTCGACATTGGCCACGTAGCCATCGGCTAACTCGCTGATGTGACACAGCCCGTCGCGGCCCGGCAGAATCTCAATGAACGCACCGAACTCTTTGATCGAGATGACGCGGCCGTTGTAGATCTTGCCCACCTGAACTTCTTCGGTGAGCAGCCGCACCTGTTCGGCCGCCTTCTCGGCCGAGTCGGCGTTGATCGACGACACGGTCACCGTGCCGTCATCTTCGATCTCGATGGTCGCGCCGGATTCTTCTTCCATGCGGCGGATGTTCTTGCCGCCCGGTCCGATGAGCAGGCCGATCTTGTCGGGGTTGATGCGAATCTGGATGAGCCGCGGTGCATGTCGCGATATCGTCTCGCGCGGCTGTGCGATGCAGGCGAGCATGGACCGAAGGATCTGCATGCGGGCGTCGCGAGCCTGATCGAGCGTGTGGCGCACGATCTCTTCGCTGATGCCGTCGATCTTGAGATCGAGCTGGATGCCGGTGATTCCGTTTTGAGTGCCGGCGATCTTGAAGTCCATGTCGCCGTAGTGGTCCTCGTCGCCGATGATGTCGGTCATCAGCACGTGGCGGCCGTCCGCCTCTTTGACCAGGCCGATGGAAATCCCGGCGACGGGGTGCGTGATCGGCACGCCGGCGTCCATCATCGACAGGGTCCCGCCGCAGACCGAGGCCATCGAGCTTGAGCCGTTGGATTCGAGGATGTCGGACACGACGCGGATGGTGTACGGGAAGTTCTCGGGACCGGGCACGACCGGCTTGAGACTGCGCTCGGCGAGCGCGCCGTGACCGATTTCGCGGCGACCGGGCCCACGAATCGGCCGGACCTCGCCGACCGAGAACGGCGGCATGTTGTAGTCGAGCATGAATCGCTTGGTGTACTCGTCGTGGATGCCGTCCACGCGCTGGCCGTCGCTGGCCGTGCCGAGGGTCGTGGTCACGAGCGCCTGCGTTTCGCCGCGGGCGAAGATGGCCGACCCGTGGGTGCGCGGCAGGGTGCTGACTTCGCAGAACAGCGGCCGAATGTCCTTGAGGCCGCGGCCGTCGGCGCGCCGGCCTTCGAGGATCGCGTCGCGCATCACACGCTGTTCGAGTTGGTAGAACGCCTCGCGGACTTGGTCTTCGGTGTATTCGCCGGCGCCGTCGGCCGGAACGTGCTGCTCGACGACCTTCTTGAGCAGCGCCGCCGTGGCGTCGCGACGTTCCAGCTTGGCCACAATCTGCTTCGCCTCGCGCATCTCGGCGTAGTGCCGCTCGCGCAGCAAGGCGACCGCGGGATTCGCCGGCGGACCGGCGGGAATCTGCTTCGGTCCGAGGCCCAACCGATCGCGCAGCTCGTGCTGCATTTCGATGATGGACTGCATCTGGCGATGTGCGAACGTGATCGCCCCGAGCATCTCCTCGTCGGGAATCTCGTCGCCGAACCCTTCGATCATGATCACCGATTGCGCATTGCCCGACACGACCAGGTCGAGGTCGCTTTCGGCCAGTTGGTGCACGGTGGGCAACAGCACGAACTCGCCGCCCGTGCGTCCGACCCGCAACGAAGCCGTCGGCCCCTGGAACGGAATGTCCGAGACCATCAGGCTCGCCGAGGCGCCGATCATCGACAGCATGTCCGGGTCGTTCTGTCGGTCGGCCGATAGCGGCGCGACCAGCACTTGAACTTCGTCGCGATACCAATCGGGAAAGAGCGGCCGGATCGGCCGGTCGATCAGGCGCGCCGTGAGGATTTCCTTGGCACGCGGGGCGCCCTCGCGTTTGATGAATCCGCCTGGGAACTTGCCGGCGGCGTAAGTTTTTTCGCGGTAGTCGACCGTGAGCGGGAAGAAGTCTATTCCCTCGCGTCCTGGACCGGCCGTTGCGGCGGCCAAAACCACGGTGTCGCCGTACTGCACGACGACGGCCCCGTTTGCCTGCTTGGCCAGCTTTCCTGTCGAGATAGTCAGCGGTTGTGAACCGATTTGCCGCTCAACGCGGACTTCGCGAATCTCATGACCCATTTCTTGTACTCACTTTGCTTCTATGCGAGGTGGCCTGTGGCGGAGTCTGCGGGCGAGTCGGGATCGCGGGAAAGCCCCAGCGCAAGCGACGAAGGGCGATTGCCGCGCGACTGCGATGTGCCGAGGACTCAGCGGAACGCTGTGCAGCCGGGGTGGGTCCGGCGGAACGACGGGCCGCGGGCAGCCCTAGCGGCGGATGCCCAGGCGATTGATGACACCGAGATATCGGGCGCGGTCGGTGCCGCGAAGGTACTTGAGCAAGCTATTGCGCTTGCCCACCATCATCAGCAAACCGCGGCGGCTGGCGTGGTCCTTCAGGTGCGTCTTCAGATGCTCTGTCAGCTCGTTGATGCGAGCCGTCAGCAGAGCGACCTGAACCTCAGGAGACCCCGTGTCGCCCTCTTGGCGTCGGTATTCTGTGATGAGTTGAGACTTGTGGTCCTTCGTGACAGCCATCGCGTGCCCCATTACTCGGCGGGACCCGGAATCATCAGACCCGGATACCCTCCAACAAACCTTCCTCGACGTTACTGGATACAACTTCTTTCGTTTAGTTGGCTAGTAATCTAGCGGCGAGTCGTTGATTTGCAAGGGCAAGTTTGCGCGCAATACCGTCCAGCGACCTAATTCGCGCGTGGACCGAACACGGTCTCTCCGCCAACCTTGGAGAGATTGTGGTGTGGCCGTCCCGGTCGCCTCACATCTGGCGGATGAACGGCAGGCGGGACGCCTGCGCCCCAGACTTGGCGGATCCCAGACTTGGCGGATCCGAACACGCTGGGTTGCCAGCGCGTGCCCTATTATGCTATGAGGCGACGACGCCGATTACCCCGCCCGGTTCACTCTTGTCAGGTGACACAACCATGCAATACAGCCGCTTGGGCGCCTCCGGCGTGAAGGTCTCGCGCCTTTGTCTCGGCACCATGATGTTCGGTGGGCCGACGGGCGAAGACGATTCGATCCGCATCATCCACCGCGCGATCGACGACGGCGTCAACTTCATCGACACCGCCAACGTCTACTGCAAGGGCGAGTCGGAACGCATTGTCGGCAAGGCGATCGGCGACCGGCGCGACAAGGTGGTGCTCGCCACTAAAGTGCGCGTCGCCGTCGGCGACGGCCCGAACGACGCCGGAACCAGCCGATACCACATCATGCGCGAAGTGGAAAACAGTCTGCGCCGACTGGGCCTCGATCACATCGACCTCTACTACCTGCACCAATACGACTACGAAACACCGCTCGATGAATCGCTGCGAGCGCTCGACGACCTGGTTCGGCAGGGCAAGGTGCGCTATATCGGCTGCTCGAACTACTACGCTCACCAGGTTGTCGAGGGGTTGTGGTTGTCGCAGCGCGACCGATTGGAGCGATTCGCCTGCGTGCAGCCGTTGTACAACATCGTCAACCGCGACCCCGAGGTCGAGTTGCTGCCGGCCTGCCGCGCGTTCGGCGTGGGCGTGGTGCCGTACAGTCCGTTGGCTCGCGGCGTGCTCACGGGCAAGTACAAGCCGGGCCAAGGGTATCCCGAAGGTTCGCGTGCGGCCCGCGGCGACAAACGAATCCATCAGACGGAGCTGCGCGACGAGAGCTTCGAGATTGCCCAGCAACTCGCCGCCGTCGCGGAACGCAAGAACGCCACGCTCAGCCAGTTCGCGCTGGCGTGGGTGCTCGCCAACCCGATCGTCACCTCGGCGATCATCGGGCCGCGCACGATGCAGCAGTATGAAGACAACCTGCGCGCGTTCGATTGCTCGATCAACTCCGACGATGAGGCCGTGGTCGACCGACTGGTCCCGCCCGGCGAACACACCGGCAAAGGCTACAACGATCCGAATTACCCGGTGCGGGGCAGGACGCGGTAGAATTGCTTGTGATCCGTCAGCGGTCAGCGATCTGCCGTGAGCAAGAGCCGACGTGTCGGGAGGTTCGCCGGTCGTGGAGTGCGGTCTGTGGAACGAGACTTGTCGATGAAAGACTGGTGGATAGTTGCGGTCATCGCCATCGGCGCGACGTCGGCATGCTTGCCGGTTCGCGGGTCTGAGCCGCCCGCCGCCGTGGACTTTATTCGCGACGTCGCTCCCGTGCTGACGAAAGCGGGGTGCAATGCCGGCGCCTGCCACGGATCGTTTCAAGGCCGGGGCGGGCTGCGGCTTTCGCTCTTGGGGTTCGATCCGAAGGCCGACTACGAGGCGCTCGCGAAGGAGGCCCGCGGGCGAAGGGTTTTTCCGGCCGCCCCCGAACAGAGCCTGATGCTGCGCAAGGCGACCCTCGCCATGCCGCACGGAGGCGGACGCCGGCTCGACCCCGACTCGGACGAGTACCGCCTGTTGCGCGATTGGATTTCACGCGGCCTGTCGGCCCCGTCCGACACAACCCGTGTGGTTCGACTGCACGTCACCCCCACGGACGCACCACTCGCGAACATGGGCCGCGTCGCGCTACAGGTCCAATCCGAATGGTCGGACGGTCAATCACGCGACGCCACTCGCTGGGCGCTCTACGAGTCCAGCGACGACCAGGTCGCTTCCGTTAGCGCGACAGGCCATGTCACCGCACACGGTCCGGGCCAGGCGGCGATCACGGTCCGCTTCATGGGCCAGGTGGCCGCAGTGAGCGTCAGCGTGCCCTTCGCCGTGCTCGCCGACTCGCCGCCGTTCCAACCGAGCGGTTTCATCGACGAACTCGTCAGCGCCGAGTGGCGGAAGCTCGGCTTGGGGTCGTCCGCCGAGTCGGGCGACGCCGAGTTCTTGCGGCGGGCGCACGTCGACCTGACTGGAACGTTGCCGCAGCCTCGCGAGGTTCGGGAGTTCCTCGCGTCGACCGATCCGGCGAAACGCCAGAAGCTGATCGACTCGCTGTTGGAACGGCCCGAATACGTGGAATACTGGTCGCTCAAGTGGAGCGACCTCTTGCGCGTGCATCGGCGGGCGCTCGGCGAAAAGGGGCTGGGTAGCTTCGCTGGCTGGATTCGCGCGGCCATGCGCGAGAATCGGCCGGTCGACAAGATGGTGCGCGAGATCCTCGCGGCTGAGGGGAACTTGTACACATCCGGCGCGGCGGCGTTCTTCTACATTGATCAGACGCCGCAGGACCTGGCCGAGACAACGGCTCAGGTGTTTCTCGGAGTGCGATTGCAGTGTGCTCGATGCCACCATCACCCGTTCGAGGTGTGGTCGCAAGACGATTACTACGGCATGGCTGCGTTCTTCGCCCACGTGCGACGCAAGGACACGGGCGACGCCGGCCGCTGGGGCGGCGCGCAGCTTGTGCGGCTCGGCGGCGCCGACAAGATCACTCACCCGGCCACCGGCCGGCCGGTCGCCCCGCGAGCGCTGGGCCAGGCCAGTCCGGCACCCGAGCCGGGCGGCGACCCGCGACGAGTGCTTGCCGCGTGGATCACCGCCCCTGAGAATCCGATGTTCGCCCGCAACATCGTGAACCGCAACTGGGGCCACTTCTTTGGCCGCGGGCTGGTCGATCCGGTCGACGACCTGCGCGCGACCAACCCCGCGTCGCACCCGGCACTGCTCGACCGACTGGCGGCCGACTTCGTCGCACACGGATACGACCTCAAGCACCTGATTCGGACCATCACGACGTCGCGTGCGTACCAGCTTGCCTCGGAACCGAACGCGGATCGCGACGTCGACGGGCGGTTCATCACACACCACGTTGTACGTCGGCTGACCGCAGAGGTGCTGCTCGATGCAATCAATCAGGCGACGGAAACCGACGAGCGGTTCGAGAACACGCCGCTCGGCACGCGGGCGATCTCGCTGCCCGACCCCGCGGTGGCGTCGTACTTCCTCGACACCTTCGGCCGCCCACGCCGCACCACCGCGTGCGAATGCGAGCGCGGCACGCGCCCCGACCTCGCCCAAACGTTGCACTTGGCGAACAGCCCGGCGATTCATCAGAAGGTGACGGCGCCCGAGGGACGCGTCGCGAGGCTGATCAAGGCGGGCAAGACCGACGCCGAGATTATCGAGGAGTTCTATCTGGCGACCTTCTCACGACATCCCGACGCCGACGAACTGCAGCAAGCGACCCGCCTGGCTGCCTCCGCCCCGTCGCGCCAGGAGGGCCTGGAAGATCTGCTGTGGACGCTGCTCAACTCGGGCGAGTTCGCGCTGAATCACTGAGTACTGTGCCGCATTGAATAGGGTCTAAAATCGGCTTCGGTCGGTTAACCCGCAGCCGCAGGCGAGGCATGGCTGGCGTTTGTTGTGCCTCGCCTGCG
>DAIOWH010000234.1:0-6916 GCA_036758585.1 Planctomycetia bacterium | reverse complement strand
ACCACGAGCGACGCTGCCAGCACCACGAGCGACGCTGCCAGCACAACCGAGCACAGTGCCAGCACCAGCAGCGACGCACCGGCTACTTCGACAACGTCGTCGACCACGGCGGCAACGACGACGGATTCGACCGGTTCAAGCACTCAGAACGGATCGACCATGACGGCCGAATCGCCATCATCGACATTCGCATCGTTGCAAGACGTGATGCGGATCGAAGAGGACTGGGAACTCGTGGTCAACGAGCCGGATCAGTTGGTCTCGGCGCCTCAGTTGGGTACGGTCATGACGCCGCTGAAGGACATCGAAGACGTGTATCTCGCGTTCGCATTGAACCACCGCATCAACCCGACCTACACGACCGGCGGCATGGAATTGCAGCTCTGGTACAACGGCAACCAGATCGGTTGGCTGAGCCTTGGCAACGCCCACTTTGCCACGAAGGGCGAGAAGGTGACTTGGACGCAACGCCTGGAGCTCAAGAACGGCAAGCTGCGGTTCACTATCGCCAACGGCAATTCCAAAACTTGGGGCAGCTTCGGTCAGGGCGATTCCATTCACCTGAGCGTGAAGACCAATCTCGGCGACCTGAACGACTACCATCCGCAGGTCAGCATGGCGAACTCCGGCGTCACGTTCGCTTCCAACCGGGTCGCATCGCTTGTGTTGAAGGCCGTGCGCGCCTACAACAGCCAGGGCCAGCTCGTGGCCTCTCAGGCCGCCCCAGCGTCCGTATTCCCTCCGCAGAACTAAATGGCTTTGCGTGATTCTGGGAGTCCGCAGGGACAGTAGCCCGACGCGCCAGCGAGGGACCGGGCCTGATTTCTTGTGATTTCGCCATGTGCTCCCTCGCTGGCGCGTCGGGCTACTGTCCCAGAATCGTGCAAGGCTATTTAGACAGTCGCTTGCTCCACCGGCTACCTCCCGCTCCCCTCTCGGGAGTTGGCCGGTGAGCGGAACAGTTGCGAATCCCAAGCCGCCGTTTCGACGATCGCTCCGTGGTTTTGATCATTTCCGGCTCGGCGTATCAGGACTAGTCAGATCCGTCGCTCTTGTGGTACGTTGGCGGCCAACTCAATCGAGGGTGGCCATGGTCCACTGGAACTTGCTCGCGACTCTTCTGCTCGTTGCCCAAGAACCTCCGCGGGCGGCGCCCGCCGAACGGCCCAACTCGCCGGCGTTCCGCGAGCCGGCGGCGGGGATCGTGCCGGTCAACCAGAACATCTGGATCGACACCAACCCCAAAGCCCGGCGAGTTCTGGTGCGGGCCTACGTCTGCCGGCAGCGAGCGCCGCTTGAGGAGTTCATGTGTCGCAAGGACAGCAAGGAACACGAGTCGGTGCTCGCCGTCGAGCTTGATCCGAAATCGTTGCAGGCCGCGCTGATCGCCGCTGAGTTGAAGCCGGGGAGTCCGGCCAGGTACGACGGCGAGAAATTCCATCCGCCCAGCGGCGAGCAGCTCGAAATCACCGTCGAGTGGAAGCAGGACGGCGTGTTCAAGAAGGCCCGTGCCCAAGATTGGATTCGCGACTTCAAGACCCAGAAGGCGATCACGCACGAGTTCGTCTTTGCCGGCAGCGAGATCGTCGAGGACCCGCAGACAAAGCAGAAACGGTTCCTCGGCGACGGCGGCGACCTGGTCAGCGTCGCGAACTTTCCGGGTTCCATCGTCGACCTGGCCGTGCACTCCAGCAACACCAACGACTCGCTTTTGTTCGAGGCGTTCACCGAGCGAATTCCGCCGCAAGACACCGAGGTCATCGTCGTCGTTCGCAAGTCGCAACCCAAACCCGGCGGCGCCGCGGCTGACGCGCCGCAGCCGGCGAAAGCCGCTCGATCCGACCGTACGAAGTAGCGGCGTCGGGCCGCCTGGAGAACGTGATTCGCCGTGTCGCTTCCGCAGGTCGCCATTGTCGGTCGTCCGAACGTCGGCAAATCGTCCATCCTCAATTGGCTGGTCGGCCAGCGCATCGCCATCGTCGATCCCACCAGCGGCGTCACGCGCGATCGCATTACGGCCATCGTCGAGTTCGACGGGCGCTTCATCGAGATCACCGACACCGGCGGCATGGGCGTACACGATCGCGACCACCTCACCGCCGAAATCGAACGCCAGATCGACATGGCAATCACTCAGGCCGACGTGGTGCTGTTCGTCGTCGACGCGCGCACCGGCGTCACGGCCCTCGATCACCATGTTGCGAAGCGACTCGGCGACATCGACAAGCCGGTGCTCTGCGTGGTCAACAAGTGCGATGAGCCGCGGCTCGACACGCTGGCCGCCGATTTCTTCAAGGTCGGGCGCGGCCAGGTCGTTTGCGTCAGCGCGCTCCAGAACCGCAACAAGGACGAGTTGCGACGACTGATCATCGAGCGCCTGCCGCCCGACGTCGGCGACGAGTCGCCCGCCGCCGTCGCGATGAGGCTGGCCATCGTCGGTCGCCGCAACGTCGGCAAGAGCACCTTCATCAACGCCCTGGCGAACACCGAACGCGTCATCGTCAGTGAGACGCCGGGCACGACGCGCGACGCTGTCGACGTGCGGTTCGAGATCGACGGCAAGACGTTCATCGCCATCGACACCGCCGGCGTGCGCAAAAAGAAATCGGTGCAGGACGACATCGAGTTCTACAGCATGAAGCGCGCGGAGCGATCGCTGCGCC
Organism: Planctomycetia bacterium; assembly: GCA_036758585.1. Taxonomy (GTDB): domain Bacteria; phylum Planctomycetota; class Planctomycetia; order JALXBF01; family JBGPMX01; genus DAIOWH01. The sequence continues at coordinate 4,253 of DAIOWH010000234.1, read as the reverse complement.
GCGCCGACGTCGTGCTGCTCTTCATCGACCCGACCCAGGGTATCTCCAAGATCGAAAAGCAACTCGCCGCATCAGTCGCCGAACTGTATAAGCCCTGTGTGTACGTGGTGAACAAGTGGGACCTGAAGCTGCCCACGCCCACCGAAAAGTTCGCCAACATCCTGTACGATCAGGTCCGCGCGCTGCCGTACTCGCCCGCGGTGTTCATCACCGCCAAAACCGGCAAGAACGTGAAGGCCCTCTTGAACCTGGCCCAGAATCTGTTCAAACAAGCCGGCGCTCGCGTGACCACGGGCGACCTGAATCGAGTAATCGAAGAGGCCGTCGCCGCCAACTCGCCGCCGACACGCGAGAATCGCCAAGGCAAGATCTACTACGCCACTCAGGTCGGTGTGCATCCGCCCACGATCGTGCTGTTCTGCAACTCGCCGCGACTGCTCGACGCCACGTATCAGCGATACCTGCTCAGCGTGCTGCACGACCGGTTGCCGTTCCGCGAGGTGCCCATCAAGATGTACCTGCGCCGCCGCCGCGAAGTCAGCCTCGGCACGCCGCCCAGCGAGTCGGCCCCGTCCGGCCCGCTGCCCGACCCAACACCCGACGCCGGCCCGGCCCAGACCTGACGCTCGTGGCTTGTTACCGTTTGCGCACCGAATTAGAATTCTCGCATGTCCACGCAAGAACTAGGGCCATCTTCGGTTCCTCGATAATGCGTCGGTGGCAAATGTGCAAGCGATAGACGCACTGCCGCGTGCGCGATTCGCTCGCCGACTCGGGAGCATAGCGACCGCCGACTTGGACCGGGTCAAGAACGCCCTCCGCGTCGCGCGGCGGCCCATGACTCCCAAGGAAGTCGTAGTGCAGGCGGGCCGCCTGCGGCTTCCTTTGACGACATTGCAGGCGGGCCGCCTGCACTACGGTAACAATCGCACCGTTCGCCTTGTGTTGCACCGTCCTCGAAAGGAACACCATGAGCCATCTACTCACGACACTCGCCATCCTGACGTTTGCGGCCGGCGGCGCCGCGCAGGACGACTACCAACTCGGGCCCGACTCGCAGCGCCAGCCGGACGTGCCTCAGGGCGAAGTGACGAAACACTCATGGACCAGCGAGGTGTTCGCCGGCACAGTGCGCGACTATTGGATTTACGTGCCCGCCCAGTACGATGCCGCCAAGCCCGCGTGCCTCATGGTGTTTCAGGACGGTGGAAACTACGTGAACGAGACCGGCCAGTTCCGCACCACGATCGTGTTCGACAACCTGATTCATAAGGGCGAGATGCCCGTGACGATCGGCCTCTTTATCAACCCCGGCGAGGTCCCGGCCGGGCAGCCCGGCCAGCAGCCGCGAAAGAACCGAAGCTTCGAGTACGACACGCTGAGCGACCAGTACGCTCGGTTCCTGCTCGATGAGATGCTGCCCGAAGTGAGCAAGAAGCACAAGCTGGTGCGCGACGCCAGCGGCCGTGCGATCTGCGGCATCAGTTCGGGCGGCATCTGTGCGTTCACGGCCGCGTGGGAACGGCCCGACGCATTCAGCAAAGTGCTCAGCCACGTGGGCAGCTTCACGAACATTCGCGGCGGGCACGTCTACCCGTCCGTCATTCGCAAGACCGAGCGCAAGCCGATCCGCGTCTTCCTGCAAGACGGCTCGAACGACCTCGACAACCTGCACGGCAACTGGCCGCTCGCGAATCAAGAGATGGCCGCGGCCCTGAAGTTCGCCGGCTACGACTATCGCTTCGAGTTCGGCACCGGCGGCCACAACGGCAAGCACGGCGGCGCAATCTTGCCCGATTCGCTCCGCTGGCTTTGGCGAGACTACAAGGCGGAATGACGCATGACGAAGATCGGATCATTCGCCCCGGGAGTCCTCATGCGTCTGGCGCCTCTAACACTGCTCCTCTCACTCACCGCCTGGTCGGTAGGCCTCGCCCAGGACATGCCGCTCTCGCAGGTGCTCGTCGACGGCGAGGGCTGGAAACTCGCGGCGAGCGGCTTTCGATACGCCGAGGGTCTGGCGGTCGATCGCGAGGGCACGGTGCATTTTGCCGACTCCGTAGCCGGTCGCATCTACAAGATCGACGGCGGCAAGCCGACCATCTTCGTGCGCGAAAGCGGAGGGGCGAAAGGTCTGGCGTTCGGTCCCGACGGCAGGCTGTTCGCGTGCCAGGCCGGAAAACGTCGGGTGGTCGCGTATGACAAGGACGGCCAGCAATCGGTCATCGCCGAGGGTGTCGACCCGAACGACCTCGTGGTCACGCGCCGCGGCGGAGTGTACTTCACCGATTCCCAAAGCCGGCGCGCGTGGTACATCGACCCGGCTGGCGTCGCCCGCGTCGTGGACGAGGGGCTTGGATTCCCCAACGGACTGGCGCTGTGGCCCGATCATGGGACGCTCGTCGTCGCCGACACGCGCGGCAGTCATCTGTGGACGTACCGCGTCGAACCGAATGGCGACCTGGAGTTCAAGCAGCCGTACTACCCGCTGCGACTACTCGCGGACCGCATCGATAGCGGCGCCGACGGCCTCGCCGTCGACTCCGCCGGACGAATTTATGCGACCTCGCTCGCTGGTCTTCAGATGTTCGACCCGACCGGCCGACTCGGCGGCGTAATTCACATGCCGAGCGGGGGCGAGTTCATGACCAGCGTCGCGTTCGGCGGTCCGAAGTTCGACGAACTCTACGTGACGTGCATCGAAAAGGTGTTCCACCGGAAGACAAAGACGTCGGGGCTGAGACTCAACGGGACCAAGTGATCGCGGACGGCGTAGAGGAAGGGGCCGCAATCAGCCGCCCGGCTGAAAGCAGCGATCGCATCGCGGCTCGTAGGCGCCTGCCCCGCCCACCACGATCAGGTCGTTGCTGGCGACCAGCCGTTGACTGAATCGAGCCACGCCGCCGCACCGCGAACAGATCGCGGTAAGACGAACCACCTCGGCGGCGGCGGCTTCAAGCTGCCTGACGACCTCGAACGGATTGCCGCGATGATCGATGTCCACTCCCGCCGCGATGATGCGCCGGCCCGCGCGGGCCAAGTCCGCGCAGATGGCGACCAGCGTAGGCTCAAAGAAATGCACCTCGTCAATACCGACGACGCTCGCGTCGCGCACAAGCTCACTCAGTAATTCGACTCGTTCCAGATTCACGGCGGCCATCGCAACGCCGTCGTGCGAGACGACCTCGCGTGTGCTGTAGCGAGTGTCGAGCGTGGGCTTGAACAGGGCCACTCGGCCGGTCGTCCGGTGCGCATCACGCAATCGCGTCAGCAGCGCTGTAGTCTTGCCGCTGAACATCGGCCCGCAAATGAGTTCAATCTGTCCTGATTTCACGGTTTGGCTGATCGCATCGGTAGCCTGCACAACTTTTCCTCGCGAACATGTTAAGCTACTTCGCGCCCGATCGAAAGGAACCGCATGCCGTCAAGCCCGCCGCCCGAGTATCGCTGGAATGTGATGGACTTTGCCGTTGGCTACGACCAGGCCGCCGAGCACATTCATCCGCACTACAGGGAACTGCAGGATCGAGTGCTCGACCTGCTGCCGTTTGGCGCGGATGCAGACTTGTTGCTGGTCGATGCCGGCGGCGGATCGGGTCGCCTCGTCGATCGGTTCCTCGCCCGATTCGCGAGGGCCAGTGCAATTGTTGTCGACCAGTCCGAGGCGTTCCTTTCGCTCGCCACCGAGCGACTCGCCAGGTTCGGCGGTCGAGCGGAATGTTGGCTGGCCCGGTTGCAGGACCGCTGGACGGATGCCCTGCCCCGAGCGCCGGCGGCGATCGTGAGCATGTCGGCCATCCATCACTTGGATCCGTCGGAGAAGCAGGACCTGTATCGGCGATGCTTCGGCGTGCTGCGTCGCGGTGGAGTGTTCATCAACGCCGATGAGGTCCGCCCGCCCGACGACGCCGACTACCTGGATCGCTGCCGAGTGTGGGTTGCCCACATGACTCGCGTGATGGATGCGGGGCTTGTCCCCGAGCCTATGTGCGAGAACCTGCGTCGCTGGGCGGACCGCAACGTCGCCAACTTCGGCCAACCGCGCCGCAGCGGCGACGACTCCACGAGACGATCGACGTGCAGTTCGGCTACCTCGCCAGTGCCGGGTTTCGCACAGTCGATTCCCCGTGGCATCGCGAGATGTGGGCGGTCCTGCACGCCGTGAAGTAACCTGAAGCCGCAGCGTGCTTGCTAAATATCCTTGCACGATTCTGGGACAGTAGCCCGACGCGCCAGCGAGGGAGCACATGGCG
>DAIOWH010000233.1:0-6977 GCA_036758585.1 Planctomycetia bacterium | reverse complement strand
CAACCTTCGGCTCCGGAGGCCGACGCTCTATCCAATTGAGCTACGGGGACGCTTGCGCGGGTTCATTCTAGTGGGCGCGGGGCGGGTGTCAATCGGTTAAGACGCCCGAGAATGTGTCCCTGACCGGAACGTCGTCAAGTAGTGGGTGCGACCGGCGGCCTCTTCCGACGTCGCGTGGCGAGTACGGATCGTGTCGCGCTTGGTCGGGACCTGTTCGCTACTTCAGAACTGTTCTTGTGCGTTGCGTAGCGATCCGCAGCATCATCGCCACTCAGCAGAACGCCAGCGCGGTCAGCGCGTAGACCTGAGCGACTCGCACCAACTCGACCACGGCGACGCGTTCGTGAAGTGTATGGGCGCCGCGGGCGTCGGGGCCGTGCGTGATCGCCGGGATGCCGCGACGGGCGACGAACGCATTGCCGTCGTCGACGAACGGCTTCGCGCCGATCGGCAACGTCTTGCCGGTGACCGCGCGATACGACTCTTGAAACGCAGCGACGATCGGCGTGGCCGGGTCGATCTCAAAGGCGTCGCGCCGAGCGATGAACTCGCTGTCGATCCGTGTACCCGTGTTCGTCGCGACCTCGCGTAGGATTCGTCGGTACTCGTCGGCCACGGCCGACACAGGCTCGTGGGCCAGCCAGCGCCGCGTTCCCTCGATGCGGCACTCGGTCGGCGATTGGTTGAAAATCTCGCCGGCGGCGAACTTGCCGATGAACACCGTGCCCGGCCCGGCGATTGGGTGCGGCCGCTTCGCGAGTTCCACGTTCAGTTGTTTGAAACGCCGCACCAGGTCACAGCCGGCGGCGATCACGTCGGGCGTGTCGGGCGGCCGAAACACCTCGTGCACCGGTTCACCGACGCGATGTACGCGAATCTCCAGGATTGCCAGCCCGCGCCCCACGATCGGCAGCCGATCTGACAGGTACTCGGGCAACAGCACCGCGTCGCCCGTGATGCCCTGATCGAGCATCGCGTAGAGCTGTCGGCAGTCGCCCCACGGCCCTTCGTGGTGATCGTGGGCGGTGAGTAGGACGGAGCCTTTCTGGAGCAGCCCGGTGTCGCGGATTGCGCGCAGCGCTTCGACCGTCGCGGCCACACCGCCCTTCATGTCCGACGCCCCGCTGCCCGTGAGCACGCCGTCGTCGACTCGCGGGGGCACGAATGGCAAGTGAACGGTGTCGAGGTGGCCGTTGAATTGAATCGTCCGGCCCGGCCGTCCGCTGTCGAACCGCACCACGACAGCCGGCGCTTCCGGCCACCCGGCAATCGGTCGCTCGACGGCGAACCCATCCGACCGGAGCAACTCGGCTAGCCGGTCAGCGACCGCGCCGCCGCTGCGCGTCGGACTCGGAACTTCGACCAGCCGGACGGCCGTGTCGAGTAGCCGATCCCGGCATACTGCCGCGCGAATTCGATCGACGATTGACGTGTCCATCACGGTTGATTCGCTCAGGCTTGCTATCCTCGTTCCCGGTACCACACGACCACCACGTCATGGCTGCCCATCGACTCTTCGTTGTCTTCCATCATGACCGAGACCAAGTCCTCGGCGCGCACGGTGGCGTTGATCCAGCCTTCGACTTCGGCGCAGGCGGTTTCCCATGATGTGTGCCGGGCGAAGCGGAACAACTTGTGGCGAATCATGGCTTCTTCTCCTCGGGCAGCTCGAACTCCTTGAAGAACTCCCAGATCACGCGCGACGCATCGACGTCGCGGCAGGTCTTGCCGAGCAGGCCTTCGGGCTGGAACGAGCCGCTCGGCCACGTGTGGCCGCCGCCGATGATCTTGTAGTAGACCACCGGCGCACCCGACTTGCCCGCCGCGTAGGTGACTCGCTCGACGGTGGTGCCGTCGGACTTGGCGTCGGCCAGTGTGTCGACTCGTGACTCGGCGCGGCAACTGTTCTGCTTCGCCCACCACGCCACGCATTCATCGGCCGACAGTGAGTTCTCGCGTTTCGTGAACCGGTCCACGCCATCGACGCCGACGATGCGATCGTCGGTGCCGTGGAAGTAGATCACAGGAACCGGCCGCGACGGTTTCGCGTTGGCGACGGCGAACTTGGCGAACGTGCCCGCCACCGGAGCGATCGCCGCGACGCGGTCACTCAGGTCGCACGCGAGCAGGTTGCTGAAGTATCCACCGTTCGAGATGCCCGTCACGTAGACACGCCGCCGATCGGCGACTCGCTTGTCGATGAGTTCGTCGATCAGTGCCTTCATGAAGTCCACATCCGCAGAGGCCGTCGCACCAGGTTCTTTGGCCTCGTCGCGCGCCGCCTTGATGCGGTCGGCGATCTTGCCCTTCGTCGCGCTCCGTCCGCCCGGCCAGATGCGCCACATGCCCAACTCGCCGTCGGGGTAGGCCACGGCAAAGCCGTTGGCGTCGGCCACCTGGTCGAAGCCGGTCAGCACTTCCATGATCAGCCCGTTGCCGCCCGCGCCGTGCAACGCGATGACGAGTGGAACCGGCTTGCCCGGTTCAAAGCCGCTCGGCAGGTGCAGTCGGTAGCTGCGGGTGCGGCCGGCCACGTCCAGTTGGTGGACCGCCGTTGGTGTCTTGGCCGCCGGTGCGCCGGGGCCGCGGTCGTCGATCGACGCGCCGGCGGCGGCGCACAAGAGCACAGCGAGGCGCCACGGAAACATCTTGGAGCCGATGGACATGTTCAAGCCCCCTCAAGACTCTTCAAATGAAACACAGAGGCACAGAGAACACAGAGATCAAGAGATTGAGATCATGACTCAAGCATTCCTCTGTGTCCTCTGTGCCTCTGTGTTTCCATGTCGAAAGCAGGTTGCATCACATATGTGCCGGGCTGTTGCGTGAGCTTGCGGCGGTTCTTGCCGTCGGCGTCGATCAGCCAGAGCGTCGCGCTGGTGCTCGTGACCACGAGGCTTTTTCCGTCGGGCGACCAACTTGGCTGCTTGCTCGCCGACGTTGACGCCCGCGCCAGGCACGAGCTTCCTGAGTCCGGTCGCGCCGCCCGGCTCGACGCCGCATACGAACGTGTCCTTCGCGGCGTTGCCCGTGTCATTGCCGCCGCCCGTGACGGCGATGCGGCGACCGTCGGGCGACCACGCAGCGTGCTCCTGAATCTGCACCTCGCGGTCGTGCGCTTCGAGTAGTCGCCGCTCGTTCGACCCGTCCGCGTCGACCATCCACAGCCCCATCAGCACCTGCTGAGCGGCGCGGCGGTTTGCGTAGTGCCGCGTGAACGTGAGGCGAGCGCCGTCGGGCGAGTAACTGAGAAAGAACTTGGAATGGTATGATTGCGTCAACCGCACGGCGGCGGGGGCGGCGTCGCGACCGAGCGACGCATCGTCGGCCGCCGCACCAACCCCAAACCACAGAAGCGAAACCATGAAGTTCATCACTGCTCACTTGTCGCGTTGTTTTCTGGCTGGCGTCGTCGCCTTGTTGCCGATCGGCGCCCTGGTACTGACCGTCGCGTACTTGGAGAATACCGTCGCCGCCGTCTGGCCGAAACAAGTTCCTTATTATCCCGGCCTGGGAATCCTGGCCGCCGGCGGAGGCATTTATGTGGTCGGGCTGACGGTGTCCACTTTCATCGGCCGCTGGCTCTGGCGGCTGGTGGATTCCGTGCTCGACCGTCTGCCGGCGTTGGGAACATTCTATCAAACACTCAAACAGATTCTCGGTTACGGCGAGGGCAGGGATGCGGTCTTCCACGCGGTCGTGCTGGTCGAAGATCGGCAAGGTGGCGGGCAAGAGATCGGTTTGGTCACGAACCGGCTCGCGTCGCCCGACGGCCTGTCGCCCGAGAAACTCGTTGTGTTCATCCCCGGCGCCCCGAATCCGACATCGGGCCGGCTGGTCGTTCTGGACGCCGGCTCGGTCTGCGCGGTGAACGCACCGGTAAGCGAGGCACTTAAGACGCTGGTGTCCGTGGGCAAGACGATGGTTCCGGTCCGAATGCCCTGACGGCGCACGCTCGTTGACGGTTCAGAACAAGTCGTAGAGCGGCTCGGCGTCGATGCCGGCGCCCATTTCGTTGAGCGCGATGCGGTTCAGGCCGAGCGATTCGAGCGTCGTGGCGATGATCGACGAGTCAGTCGCTGGCAGTCACGGCTTGGAAACGAACCGAGTCGCAACATGGGCGCTACGCCAACATTTCCTGCACGACGCCCGCCTCTACCAGCGGCAGCGGGCGGCCGAGCCGGTCGATGAGCGTCGTCTGATGGTCGATGCCGAGCAGGTGATAGATCGTCGCCAAGATTTCCTTCGGCGATACTGGCCGTTCGGCAGGTGTAGCGGCCCAGTGGTCGGAGCGGCCGACGACGTTGCCGCGGGCGATGCCGCCGCCGGCGAACCACTGGCAGTAACACTGCGACCAGTGATCGCGACCGCCTCCAACGCTCTTGTTCAGCTTCGGCGTGCGCCCGTGCTCGCTCATGCACAAGACGAGTGTCTCGTCGAGCATGCCGCGCGATTCCAGATCGAGCACGAGTCCGGCGAAGGCGTTGTCGAGGCCGGGCAGCAACTCGTTTTTCATCTTCGGGTAGTGATCCCAGTGCGTGTCCCAGGCCGAGCCCGCCAGACCGAACTCGTCCCAAATCACCGTGACCAACCGCGTGCCCGCCTCGACCAGCCGTCGCGCGGCGAGGGCGCCTTGGCCGAAGACGGTCATGCCGTAGCTTTCGCGCACCGCGGCCGATTCCTGCTGAATGTCGAGCGCCTTGCGGACCTTCTCGGACCGCACCAGTGAGAACGCCATTTCGCGGTAGCGATCGACGCTGACTCCGGCCGGCGCGGCGTCGAGGTCGCGGCGCGCGGCGTCGAACTGCTCGACCAGCGAGCGGCGACGGTTCAGGCGGTCAAGCGTCAGGTCGTCGGGAAGCTGCGAGGCGCCGGGCAGGACGAACCGGCTATCGGGGGTGACGCCGAGGTACGGCTCCCAGTACTCGTTCTTTTTGTCTTGCAGCGTTTTGTACATCGCGCGCGTGGCCTTGCCGTCGAACTCGGTGAAGACCGGGTTGTAGGCTGTGCCGAGCCAAGCGGCGTCGAAGCCGGCGCGCGGCACTTCGCCGATACGTTGACTCGAGAACCGCCACGGCAGCGCGATGTTCTGCGGCACGTCGGGCGGCGGCTGGTTGCCGCGGGCCTTCTGGTCGAGGTACTCGACGACCGACCCGAAGAACGGCCAGTGGCGCGGATCCTTGGGGGCCAACTCCATCGCGACGTCGATCGTCGGCACGCCCGTGAGTGCGTGGGCGACGCCGTGTAACGGATAGGCGTGAGTGATCGAACGCACGACCGTGGTGCGATCCATCATCTTGGCCATGTTGGGCAGCAGTTCACAGACGTCGAGGCCCGGCAGGCTCGATGCGATGGGTTTGAACTCGCCGCGGACTTCGGCCGGCGCGTCGGGTTTCATGTCGCAGGTTTCGAGTTGGCTCGGCGAGCCGTAGAGATACAGCAGGATGCACGACTTGGCCTTGCCGAAACCACGTGGCCGCGGCCGCGCGGGCATGCCCGCCTGAGCGTCGCCCGCCCGCAGCAAGTCGCCAAGGCCCAAACCCAACAGACCAAGCCCGCCAGCTTGGAGCATCTCGCGACGGGTCACGCCGTTGCACAGACGCCGAGCTGATCCCAGAATTCGGAGCATGGACCGTTCCTATCGACCTGGGCTTTCAAACAAAACGGAAGGCAGGCATATCGTTACCGCCTGGCCAGCTTTGAGCAATAGCATACGGTCGTCAAACAACTCATGGCAAGGCCCGAACGGCGTGCCATGATGTGGGGCGCGACCTACCTGCAGAGGCGACTTCGACAGGCGTACAACCCAACTGACACGGGCGGTTTCTCCGGAAGGCTGGGTTAAAGAACTTGTGCCGACCGTTCCGATAGGACCAAGGCACCTTGTTAGCCGCTAGTTTGGGGGGGGGCGGCCCAATGTCGCTGCGCAAACTGGGTGGGTACGTGGCGTTGCCCGCGTTGGGGCTTGTCGCCTATTTTCTCGGCCTCCGATACTTCAGCGAGGCCGCTCAAGGCGTACTGCACACCGAGCAGGGTGGCCTAGAGAAGGGCACCTCTGTGTTGTTCGCGCTCACCGCGTGCGCCGCCGCGGGGCTGTACGTGCGCACGCGCGGCGTGGTCGCCGATCGCTACCGCCTTGTGTATGCGCTGTACGCGGCGCTCGCCCTGTTCGTCGCTCTTGAGGAAGAGAGTTGGGGGCAGAAGCTGTTCCACTGGAACAGTCCAGATTGGTTTGTCGCAAGCAACGCGAAGGGTGAGACCAACCTGCACAACATGTTCGACAACGAGCTGTCGGACCAGATGCGTGCGGCGGCGTCGTTGGGATTTCCGTTCGTCTGCATCGTACTGCCCCTCGTGATGACCCTGCGTCACGGACCATACGCGAAAGATCACTGGGCCTACTACCTGTTGCCCGACGACGAACTGATCATGTTGGCATGCCTGTCCGTGCTGGTGACGATGCTCAACAAGGTTCCAGCGGTCAAGCATATGGCTCGCTGGCACAGCCACCTGGGTGAGCTGAAGGAACTGGTCTGGTCAATCATGGCTTTCTGTCACGTGCTCATCCTTCGCCAGCGCCTGCTCGCCCGGCATCCGGCCCTGGCCACCCCGATCGAACCCGTTGCGGCGGTGCTCATCGAACTGCAGACCGAGCGGCCCATTCGCAAGGCTGCATGAGTAGAAACGATTCGAGCTCTGCTGTCGAGCAGCAGCACGGCGGATGCTCGCGCCTCGCGCATGCCGGGCGCACGACGCGGTTTGCGATTTGGCGTGCGAGAATCGTTTAACGCCGAGCCGAAGGCGACGGCACTTTCTGGATAACTGCCTGCCGTCGCCTTCGGCTCGGCGTTAAGAAGCGCCTGCGCAATGTGCGTCGCACACCGCCGCATGCCAACAGGCGGTTTGTTTCGTCGCGAAAATGGGCCTGGTTCAAAAAGTCCCGATCTTGGGTAACACGCGCGGACGGGGAGCGTGGC
>DAIOWH010000232.1:0-6994 GCA_036758585.1 Planctomycetia bacterium | reverse complement strand
GAATTCGGAAGACGCGGTCGTGCATTGAGTTTGTCGTGGGCAACGTGGCTTACCAGCGAAGTTCGCACGGACGGATCTTGTGCGAATTGCGGTCCACATGTGTGATGCGGCCATCAGCGACATGAATGACGCGGTCGGCCAAGTCGGCGATCGCAGCGTTGTGCGTGATGACCGCTGTCGTCGTGCCGAGTTCGCGGTTCACTCGTTCGATCACGTCCAAGACGACGATGCCGGTTTTGAATGTCCAGCGCACCGGTCGGTTCATCGCACAGGAGCACGTCAGGCTGCTTCGCGATGGCGCGTGCAATCGCCACGCGCTGCTGGGACAAATCAAAGGGGACGGGAGGACTGGTCCGACCTGTCACGTTTCTTCCCCCTCCCGTTTCTTCCCCATCGCGAACACTCGTGGCGATCGAACGCAGCGACATAGGTCAATCACGTGCGTCTACGCGGCGGCAAGCGACGGAGCGAAAACTGAGCCGTTCACGTCCCAAACGAAAGCGGCGAGTTACGGCGTCAACAGGACAACAAGCCATTTTCTGAGCGCCCTGACGACAGCGGCGATAACCGAACCAAGCCAACCTCGGATGCAGCATGGGCGACAGTAATCTCGCCCTCGGCGAGAATGCACCGCCACTGATTTCTGAAAATATACCTAAACTGCCACTTGACGATCGTTTCGTTTTCGGTATGCTTTCAGATCATGGACACCATGGCGCGTGCTTTTGAGACTCTCCGTCAAGCAGAGACTAGTTTGCGCGATCTGGCCAGCACTGCGGTCGCGACGAGTGATTACGCGAGCGTAGTGCAGATTGCATCGTGGGCGAGAACCCTCAGCGAACTCATCAAGGCGCCCGTGGGAAGAGAAACTGGCACATCACCGTCTCCTGCATTGCAGATGCGTCGCGGTATTCGGGCTGCGAAGCCTGTCACAGTAGCGAATCGTCGAGCGACACGCACCGCACGTCAGCATGACTATCCCCGTTTTTTTCGCAAGGACGACCAATTGGTCCGCATCGCTTGGTCGAAGCGGGAGAAGAAGGAGTACCAACACAAGGCACCCCGTTCAGTGCTTCAGTCGCTTGGTGCCGCAATGGCAAAGCTCGGCAGCGATGGCCGCATCTTCTCAACTGACCAACTGCTTCCACTTCAAGACCAGACTGACGGCACCGACATCCCTAACTACCAAGCGTATGTCGGAATCGCATTCTTAAAACAAGCGGGTTTAATAGATCAGCATGGGCGTCAGGGTTACTCGATTTCGCGATTGTCGGATTTTGCAGATTCCATTGAGTCAGTCTGGCGGAAACTTCCTCAGCGATAGCACGAAGGGTAGCTCGTAATGATTGACCCGACTTCACTTCAGAACCACGTCATACCCGCGGATTTCATCGCCAATGCGATCAAATCCGTGACCAGCGCCGACATTGAGGCGCTACTCGCGCAGCTACCGATTACGCCGGCCGATGACTATTTCTACAACGAAGAGAATCCCGAGGCGGGATGGCGGCCGGGCAATTTCCATTGGATGCCGGTCGGACGGGAACGGGGCAACGCAGGCCGAATCAAGCAGGCCAACCAGCCGGTCAACCCGATTGCGGAGCGCACCGTGAATGGGATGGAGGCGATCATCGAGATGGCCCGCCATCGCGAGATTCTGAGTAATCCCCAGGCTGCCCCGCCCACAAGCCCGCGGGACGCAGTGAGCCGGTATTTTGGTATTCCTTCGCTCGACATGCTTCCTAAGCTTGATGAATCCGCATCCTCAAAAGCGATCCGCGCGAAGGCCCGCGACCTTGCGACGCAACTCAGGGTCCGTCTGATGTACGACAAGCCGAGCCGCGAGTTCACCGTCGCCGTCGAGGACGACGGTATCGGGCAGACTCCGGCAGCGATTCACCGGACTCTCTTGTCGCTTGGTTCCACGACCAAGGCTGACAAGTGGTACTTGATCGGTGTCTTCGGCCAAGGCGGATCTGCGGCTTACTTTGTCAGCAAGTACTCGTGGGTAATCTCGCGCCGAGCGGCAGACCTGCTCCAGGGCGAAACCGACGGGGTTGGTTGGACCGTCATCAAGCACGTGTTTCCGAAGAATCGGCGCGACGACTACTACGCCTACTTGGCCGCCACTCCAGAAGGCGCGGTTCCTTTCATCTCGGCTGCCGACGCTGAGGCGGCGAAGATCGGGCACGGAACGCGCTTCGTACATATCGGCTATGACTTTGGCCGAGGCGGCTCTGCTATCACGCGCCAGCTCTACACGGCGCTGAACCACGTGCTCTACAACCCAATCCTGCCGTTTGAACTGTACGTCGGCACGACCGCGGCCGTGGTTTACGGAAACGGCTACCGTCTGTCGTCTTTGGGTGGCAGTCGTGCTACTAACGCGCCAGCACTCGACAAGGTTTTCCCGCCGCAGCCCGTTGGCGTCTGAGAGGATCATGCAATGACGACGATCGCGCAGCTTGACAAGTCACTGGAAACACCCGTGCATGAAGGCCACGGCACGATCACCATCCGTGTCGTCGTGCTGGAGAAAGGCATGGCGTCAGCGCCGTCGCCCAGCGCCGGAGACGAGTTGCCTGCCGATGCCGCCGCCGACGAGATGCTTCCCGAAACCGATAAGCGACCAATCTCAACGTTTCTTGAAGAACCGAAGCGCGGGCGCCAGGTGTGCGTTTTTTTGATCAACGGTCAACGCCAACACGCATGGGACAACCAGTTCATCATGCGAGACCTGGAGTTGAAATACCTGCGCAATCGCATGCTCGTCATCGTTGATTGCGATGGGTTGAAACCGCAAGCAATCGCCGAGCTAATGCAAGGGTCGCGCCATCAGTTCTACGAAGGCAAGATTTACTCGTCGCTCGAAACGCGCTTGCTGGCGACGCTCAAGGGCGATCCTGACCTGCGGCGACTCGAAGAGGAGGCGGAAGACGAGATTTCAAGCCTGCAAGCTGGCGACGAAGCCGTAAAGACCGCGCTCGATCAGCTTATCGAGGCGCACCACGACGCTGCGACGCACGTTCATCACGGTCACACCCAGGCCGGCGCGGCGAGCCGTCAGGAAGGCGTGGGCGGGACGTTAGTCCAAACTGAGGACGTCGTCGTCGAAGGCGATGCGTCGTTGGGCCTCGCCGCAACCGGACCAGTGCTTCAACTGCGCCCGGACATTGCGACCATCCGCCTCAAGCCCAACGAGGCACGCCGAATTCTTGTCCACCCAACCCCAGATAGCGATTGGAAAAACCTCGAAAGCATGTCAATCACCTTCGATCCTCCGGTGAAGGAGTTGCAGGTAACTCGCACCACACAGATCAATGGCGAGGAGGTGACGCTGAAATTCTGCCAGCCTGACGACTTCGATGAAGACGAGTATCCGATCGAAACATCGCTCCGCGCCACGGCGACTTTTAAGGGATACCATGAGCCGCGGATTCTGGAGCGCCGCGTCGTAATTATGCCACAGGCGAAGCGGCCTTCCAAACTGCAGCCGCCACTCAAAGACGACCCGACCTTCATGAAGGTCACAAGCCGACAACCCATTAAGATTGTGATCGGCGGGCCCGATATTCATGTCAGGCTACGCTGGGACGGAAAAGACGAGTTGGTGGCTGGTAATTCGCCTCAATGGACTTTTCGGGTCTCTTGCGAGTCGCCATCCGTCGAGCCCCAGACATTCCTCACACGCCCCGTCGATGGTCGGTTCGAGATGCTCATTCAGGCCACGCCAGGGCTGAAAAGCGGCGAGCAACTCAAGTTCGACGTCGAGGCAGTTGGGCCCGGCAAGACGCTGCCTACGGCCTTCCTCGCGGACGTGGTTGATCCTCCATCGCCGCGCAAGGTCTCTTCCAAAGTCTCCGGTGGCGGCCAGCGGCGGCCGCCCTACGAACTCAAGTACTTGAAGCGAGAAGACTGGAGTAACCCCGACCTTAACTGCTTTAGCCAGCCGTGGTCAGGGCTCGAGTCCGGATCGTTTGAACCTCCGAGCGCCAAGTCGCCGCTTACAATCTACATCAACCAGGACATGGATTTGTTGACGAGCTATCGCGATGCATTGACTGCCAAGAAGCTCGCAGAGACGACGATCCAGCAGCGCATCAATAAGTACACAACGCACGTCGCGTTTCACCTCTACCAGCTGTACGAGAATACGAAGCACGCGCAGCGACAGCCGGGCGGAGCGATAGAGTCGCCATCCGATGCGATGATGCGCGACGAGATTCTGCGTGTTGCTCACACGCTGATCAAGCTGATGGACGTGACACAGTAATCGGGTTACCAGGATCATACTGCGCGATGGACGAGCACGACTTCATTTGCCGAGTGGGTTTGGCCACGCAACGTCGCGTGCCACTTTCGATTCGGAACCTGCCGCCAGATGCGAGCTTCACCGCCGACTGAAACTTCACCGAAACCAGCCGTCTGCATGTTTGCCAGGTAGCGCGGAAGCTGCTCGTCGGGACGGTTGAATGCGACCATTTGCACTATGAAGCTGCCGTCGCGCATTACGCTGCGGATCGCCTGAAGAGTCAGCAATGATCGGCGAAAATAGGTGTCAGCGGCCGTCTCGCGCCGGTCACCGAAGTTGTAGAACGAGGCGCCTTCGCCGTCGTTGCATCGCGCGATCCAGTACGGCGCCGGCGTCTCGCGCCGCCCATCGACCTGCCAGCGATGATATAGGACATGAACGCCGGGATAGGGCGGGCTCGTAACGACGAGGGATGCGCGGTGTTTTTTGTCTTGAAACAACGGGGCCTCCGCTAAGTCGGCCGCATCGCCGTTCAGAACCGTTGCCTGTCCGCCAGCGCGCCGCGCCTCTTTTGTAAACACTGCGAGCGATTCAAGCATTTCGTCCCCGATAACCGCAAGCCTGCTCCGAAAATCACAGAGTGGCGTGTGGCGTTTGCGCCCGTCCAAAGCCCATTGACCGACGCGCAAGATGACACACCTTGCGAAGTCCTGAGCATTCAGCGTTGGTAGCTCTGCAATGCTCGCGAGGGCTGCGGCCACCACCTTCTTGATGAAACGAGCGCGCACCAAAGAGAGGTTGCGCGTCTTCTGCGGATCAACGAACTCCGAAAGTTGATCGCTGGGAAGGTAGTAGTTGAAGCCCGGCACTTCCTTCTTGAACCAGCGTCGAATGGCGGCTGCCTCGTCTGCCTCCAGGCTTGTCACTTTCACTTTGACAATGAACGCTGCCAGTGAATTCAAGTCATTGCCCACAACCCGCCGCCCTGCCACGGCTCCCTCAACGACCGCGGTCCCGCCGCCCATGTACGGATCGAGAATCAGCCCGCCCGGCTTGGAAAACAATGCGATAGCAGCGGCGGCGAAGCGTGGCGAGAATCGCGCGGGATACCGATAAAAGTTATGCGTCCATCCAGCTACAGGCGTACGATCCTTGGCGGCTTCCGCCAGAGTGGCAAAAGCATGGTCGACACTTCGACCGCCCGGCGCAACGTCGATATGACATCCTTGTCGTCTGCTCATCTATTGTCCCCTGTGTTTGACCAGATCACCGGCGCTTGGCGCGTCGGCTTTTGGCTCGATCAGTCACGATGTCCAGTCTGTGTGCTGCAATATACTCATCGAGCGCCCAACGTATGACCGTTGCGATCGACGTGCGCTCGTGGCCGGCGATGGCCTCAATTTGAGACCGCTGATCGCGACCGAGTGTAATCGTGAGCCGATCGGGTTTCATCGAATTCTCGCCAGTTTTGCGTATCATCGGAACGCACCGTTGTGGTGATGTTGTCACCATAATGATTCAACGGCTCGTTTGTGTCAATCGCGAAATGAATCGGGGCAAGGAAATCCTTAACAGGGCTAATCTCACTGCTGGTCTTGCTTGCGCGCGCTTGGGCGAGGACGCATCGTGGATTCGCGACCCAAGCGAACTTTTGGAGCGCGACGTGTTGCCGCTGAAGCCGACCGTGGCGACGATCATGTTCGGCACAAACGACGCCCACGACGGCGAACAGGCACTCGATCTGCACCTCAAGTCACTCGCCCAAATCATCGCACGACTGCGCGACGCAAACTGCCGCGTGATTCTGCTGAGCGCTCCGCCCGAAGAAATCGGCTCGGCGTTCAATGCCGAGCACGAGAAGTTCGCCGCCGCCGTGCGAGCGCTCTCGGAACGATCGAACGTTCCGTTCGTCGATGTGTTTCATCCGGTTCTGCGACTGGTCCAACAGGCCAAGCGGACCGATCCCAATTTCAGTTACACGCGAGACGGCTATCACCCTCATCCGTCCGGCCACGCAATCATCGCCCGGACGATCGCGTCGGGCCTTGGCCTCGACGCCGACAAACTCAACCCAGAGAGTCCGTCGCTGGCGAAGGTGACCGAAAAGAACCGAGCATACTTCGGTCGCTGGCGAGAACTTCAAATCCCCGCGCTGCTCGCCGGAAGACTCGACTCCGCGGAGACTCGCCGCCAACTGGCGGAAGCGGACCAGCGAATCGCGGAACTCGAATCCGAAATCAACTCGCTGCGAAGACCGAATTCGGAAGACGCGGTCGTGCATTGAGTTTGTCGTGGGCAACGTGGCTTACCATGTCCACCGAGTGCGCTCCCATGTCGTCGTAGCAGTATGGTCAGCGGCTGGAGACCCCAGGGGCCCGCGCGGGGATGGTAAAGGCTGTCCCGCGCTTCAACCCTGCCGTCTCCAGAAAACCTGCATCCTTTTGGCGACTCGCCCGTCTTCATGGATGAACAGCGCCGCGACGGTCGCGGGGCGACAATGAAACAACAACCGAGCGAAGACATGAAAACACTCGAACCAAACGAAATCCTCGAACACGACACGACCCGTCGGCACGTCCGCGAACGCTACGGCAGAATCGCCGAATCCGACGGCGCTGGCTGCGGCTGCGCGCCGTCCTGCTGCACGCCGAAGGGCGAAACGGATGTCCTCGACCACGCCACGACGCATGGCGGAATTGGGGTCAGGTCTTGACTTTGAACTTTCCGTTCGAGCTTTGGCCG
>DAIOWH010000231.1:0-7198 GCA_036758585.1 Planctomycetia bacterium | reverse complement strand
CTGCGGTGAGCTTGCCATCGCCATTGCGGTCGAGCCGTTTGAAGAGCGTCTCCAGCGGCGACGGCGTGGTTTGCGCTTTGATTTGAACCGCAGAGGCACAGAGCGCGCAGAGAAGGGTGATGAAGCGGTGAAATCTAGTCATGGTTGTTGTCCTTCGATGGTTTTCAAAACAGCGGCGAGAGCCTTGGCGACCGGTTCGAGCACAGCGGGGCCGGTGGTTTCGGGTCCGTCGCCCGGCGAGTGCATCCAGCGGTTGCCGCCGCCGGCGAGGTTGAGTCCGGTGTATCCCTTGGGGAGCACCAAACGCAGTTCGCCGTTCGGCTGTTGCGGAGTTGCTCCGCGACGCCGATCCGAGTTGCGGAGCAACTCGGCCACATCGCCCATCGCATCGGCCAGCAGCGGTTCCCAATCGGGCTGGCTGGTGAACAGCCGGGCTTTGCCATCGCGCGTGGCCGGTCGGGCTTCGGGGAGCAGTGCCACGTTTGCGCCGAGATGCAGCCAAACCAGCACGTCCTTCGCCGGAGGAGCCGGGCCGTCGAGATACGCGGCCATGCCGGCATAGCCCAGTTCATGTGCGGAGTTGGCGACGAAGGTGAACGAGGTCTGTGAATCCTGCGCGGCGGCCCAGTGCGCCAGCGCGAGGAACACGGCGAGACCCGAGCCACGTTCGCCGCCGCAGCGGAACCAGCCGCTGTAAGGCGTGGAGACGACGATCCGCTTCGGACCACGTTCGAGCGTGGCGATCACGTTGCGCGCCCTCGCCTGTGGCTGCCATTCGCCGGTGATGGAGATGGTCGTGGAGTCGCCGCGTGCCGCCGCTGTTCTCAGAGACTCCCGCTCCCGTGCGCCAACGACGACCACTGGAATCGGCAGAGGCTCTTCCGCGGGCTTCGAGACGTTTTCGGCGGCGAAGTCGCCTCCCGAGTTCGCGGCGATCTGAATCACGCCGACCGCACCGCCGTCGGCCAGTTTCTTCAAGCGAACGTCCGTCCCGCGCCGGGCTTCACGGCCTCCATCGAGCAGCACGATGCGGCCTTGCGGCGATGGTGCGTTCTCCGTCGCCAGCGGCCCCGACACCGTGCCCGATGTGGCGCGCACGGGCCAGCGCGGGAAAGCGGCGACGGCCTTGCCCGCGACCGTCACGCGGACTTCCTTGAGCTGAAACTGCGGGACGGTGAACTCCTGAAAGGTCACCATGAGTCCGGCCCGCCGGAGTTCCGCGCCCAACCAGTCCGCCGTCTTCGCATCGACCTCGCTGGCGGCGCGATGCTCACCGAGCGCCGCGTAGGCTTTCACCCACTCGTGCATCGTCGCGCCGTCGGGGAGGGCCGGCGCGCGAACGGGAGACGGATCGCTGGCGTTCTGGATCCGTGGAGAATCGACGCCGGCGGCAGAGGCCTTGTTGCCAAGAATGGAATCGTGGAACGTCTCCATCGCCTTTGTAACTTTGTCGTCCTTGTCGCCAATCGCGCGGTTGAGCGATCCGTGATCGTGCTGCGGGGCTTCGACGAACTCGCAGCGCACACCGGCGGCTTGCAGGGCTTTTTGGAAGGCCGCTGCTTGAGCGAGCTTGGGGGCGCGCGCGTTGGCGACGACGAGGAAAAACGGCGGAATGCCTTTGTCATTGGCCACGTGGTGCAACGGCGAGACTTGCTTCCACAGTTCGGGATTCTTGCCAAAGGCCGGTCCGTAAGTGGCGCTCTCGCCATCGCCCATCATCGTCGGCACATCGAGCGCCTGCGTGTCGAGTTCCACCACACTCTTGAGATCGCCGAGCGAGACACCCGCCTTTTCGAGAAACCGTTCATTCGTCGCGAGAATGGCCACGTGATGCGCGCCCGCCGAGTGGCCGATGAGGTGCAGTTGCGAAGGATCGCCGCCGTGCTGCGCGATGTTCTTCTTCACCCAGCCGATGGCGTTCGCGCTGTCCTGAAGCTGCGCCTGCAAATCGACCGCGGGGACGAGCCGGTAATTCAGGCTCACGAACACAAACCCGCGCGCGGTGAAGTAAGCCGGTTTGGCGGCTACAGCGCGCTTGTCCCCGGCCTGCCAACTGCCGCCGTGGATGTAAATCATCACGGGCAGGGTCTTCGCATTTTTCGGCGCGTAGACGTCGAGCGAGAGATGATTCGCGTTTACGTCGGGCGGCACCTCGGCGTAGCGAATGTCCATTTTCGTCACGATCCCGGCCGCGTCGACAGCGGCAGGAGCCTCCGCCGCTCCCCGGCCGCGCGGGGCTACGCCGCGCTGCGGCGCGGCGGCTTGTGGCCGAGTCGCTCCGCGACTCGGCTCCGAGTTGCGGAGCAACTCGGCCACATCGGAAGCGACGTTGAGGACGTGCGCGCGATCGGCGGCAACGTCGTCAAAGCGGCGCTCGGCGCTGCTGGGCAGCACGACACGCAAGCGGACGGAGGTCTGTTTCCCAAGCCCGAAGTGAACGTCGGCGTCGTGCGAGCCGCGCATGCAATCGACGGTGTAGTCGCGGTATCCGATGAGCTTACCGTGATCGTCCTCGGCGAACAGCTTCGCGCCGATGAGCTGGCGCTGCGGCAGGCCGGTGAGTTTTACGTGGAGCCAGTGGTTGTCCTTCGCACCGAACTGGCGGCCGGTGTTCCAGAAGACCATGCAGGGAGTGACCGGAGCGCCCTCTTCACGGCGGCTTAACACCAGGTCCACGAGGCCGTTGCCATCGAGGTCGGCGGGGAAGGCGGCCAGGCCCATCTCGTTGACTCCGGACAACTCGGTCTTCACCGGCTCGAACGTGCCGTCGCCCCGGTTCATCAGCAGATTGCTGCGCCAGACGCCGCGGCCATCACCCTGGCCTCCCCAGCGCGTGACCTGGAACAGGTCCAGCCAACCGTCGTTGTTGAAGTCGGCCAGCGCGCTGTTTCCGAAGTAGAGCAGATGGTCTTTCAAAGCCACGCGCTCCGCCGCCTTGGGCCGGGGCGTGCTGCCGCGCGGCAGCAGTTCGACACGATTTCCACTGCGGCGATCGGGCGGCAGCGGCGCGCCCCAGAACTCATGCCACTGGTCGAAATACCAGTTCAGCGGCGACAGCCCGGCCGGGTCCGTGGCATCGATGAAGCGGAAGCCGCCGTCGTTTTTCCAGAAGCGGGCGGCGGTCCACAGGCTGTGCACCATGACCGCCGGGCCGGTCGTGCCGGTGACCAAGACATCCAGATCGCCGTCGTTGTCCGTGTCGCCGGTGAGAATCGTCTCGCCGGCGAGGGCGCTGGCGACGTGCTCGTAGTAGCCCAGCTCCGGGTTCCAGCGCGCCTTGCCATGCTCGGCCATGCTGCCCGGCCCGGGAGCGATCGGTTCAAAACGGAGCTTGCCCTCCTCCTTGAGCCTGTTGCGCCACACAAAAACACCGTAAGGACATTCGCCGGTCGCGAAGGGCGAGAGCGGGTCGCCGCGGAGCATGTCGTTGTGCGCCGCGCGGATCAGGTCCAGGTCGCCGTCCCCGTCCAGATCGCGCAGCGCGCAGCTCATGCCGTTAACGTCCTTGTTCGAGTCGGGCTTGTCCGGATCCACGCCGCCGAAGCCGGGAACGACGTCAGTGCCGCCGAGATCCTCGAACCGGCCGTGTTCATACACGCCGTCCGGCGCCGGTCGGTAAACGTAAAGACGGCTCAGCGGGCGGCCACTGGTCGGCCCGCCCGAACCGATGGCATTGGCGGCGATGGCCATGTCCAGCCAGCCGTCCAGATTGATGTCCCCGACGGAGACCCGTCCGCGGGCGTAGGCGCGCGGATTGTCCACGCCCATCGCCACGGCGACTTCCTTGAACCGATCCCAAGCGCCCTGGCTGAGCAGGAAGCTGGCGTGCCGGCGGGACGACACGGTCGAGATGTAGATGTCGAGGAAACCGTCGCCGTTGAAGTCGGCGAACGTGGGCGACTGATCGCTGTCGAGCTGTCCCTCGATCTGCAGCGGATGCTTGCGGAACTCGAGGCCGCCCTGGTTGAGATACGCGGCGATCACGCCCCCTTTTTGCGTCAGCACGATGTCGGTGCGGCCGTCCTGGTTGAGATCGACCACGGCACATCCCTGCGCGGGAATGGTCAGGTCGGTGATGCCGGGGATGAAGAGTTGCTCGAACAACTGCGACTCGCCGGCCGCGTCGTTCGCCGAGTCGCCCGGCCAGCCATCGAACAGCGGCGGACCGCCCGAAGCGGGTGTGCGCGGTTTGGCGACAAACGGCAGTTCCACCGCTCCTCCCCGCGGCGAAGAACTCAATTCGGGCGACCGCAGTCGCGACACTTCATCGTTCGAGAGCTTGCCGTCCTTGTTCGTGTCGAGTCGGGCGAAAACTTGTTCGTTTGAAAATTCGTCCTTGGTGATGAAGCCGTCCTTGTTCTTGTCGTAGCGGGCGAAAACGGCGTCAACGTCCGGCGGGGCCGTGCCGCCGGTCGTGCCGGTTGCCCCGGTCGCGCCCGTTGCCCCGGTCGCGCCCGTGCGCGGAGCAGCGGGAGCCGGGCCGGTCACGGACTGTTCGAGGAACAGGATGCGGTTGCCGTCCATGTCGGGAATGACGAGCGCCGGTTTGTCGCCGAGCGCGGGGACGGTCTCTGCGAGCGTCTTCAGGCCGCGCGCGTCGAGCCGATTCTTCACCGCCGCAAGATCGCGCACGGAGAAAATGACCGCACGAGCACCGATTCGGTCCAGCACGGGGCCTCCCAACGACTCGCGCTGAGGCGTCACCGTCGGAGCCCAGAACTTGATCACGCTTTCGCCGACCGCGTGGCGATACTCCGTCGCCCCCATGCTGCGAAGCGGGATCGAGCCGGCGGCAGGAAACCCGAGCGTTTCGCCGAAGAATTTCCGCGCGACCGCGTCATCGGACACCGTGTGCGCCATCTGCAGACTCTGCGGGCGGCGGGCGCCGCCGCGCCTGGGAGCGGTGGATTGCACTGCGACAGGGTTGCCATCCGGATCAGCGAAAAGTTCGTAGCTTCCGGCCGCCGAAGCGCCCCCGGCCGTCGTGACGCCCTGTTCCTTCAGCCGTGCAAGGACGCCTTCTTTATCATCCACCAGCAGGTAAACCAGCCGGAGTCCATTCGCGGCAATGACCTGATCCCTCGCCCCCTCCCCGGCGGCAGCGACACGCGGCCCCTTCGTCGGCGGATCGGCGGGGACCACCAGAAAGAACACCGTCTGCCCCCACTGAAGCCGCTGAAGCGACGAGCCGTCCGCCAGCTTCGCGCGTTCGCCCACCGCCTTCATGCCGATGCCATCGCGATAGAACTTCGTCGAGCGGTCGAGGTCGGAAACGATGAGAAGCACATCAATGGCCGGTTTGCTCAGCAGCGAAAGCAGCGAGCTCGCGCTGGCATCGGGCGATTTCGCCGGCGCGGCGCTGCCCGCCGCGGGTGTGGGCGCAGGTGTGGCCGCGGGTGTGGCCCCCGGTGTGTCCGGGGCTGGCTTGACCTCCCCCCGTTCGTAAGCGGCGACCTCCTGCGGAGAAATCTCTCCGTCCTTGTTGGTGTCGAGGCGATCAAAGTTTCGCGGCAACTCGTCGCGCGTGATCTTGCCGTCGCCGTTCTTATCGAGACGCTTGTAGAGCCGACTCGGCGCCTCCTGAGCGAAGGCGCACACGCTGAATGCCAGGACCAGTGCGGTCGTTATTGATGAGTGATACGCTCGTCGCATGGTTGGGCTCCCATTGAACTCAGAGAATCACATCGCCTATTTGTCTTTCGCCGCCGGCCTGCCGGGAAACTCGATCCAAACACCCTCGGGGTCGCCGACGAACATCAACCACGTGCGCGGAGGGGCGAAGGCATACGGTGCGCGAATCACGTTGGCGCCGGCGGTCATGAAGTACGCGTGGGCCTTTGCCAGGTCGCGCACGGGAAACTGGATGTACCGAATGCCCACGGCGTCACCGTGGTAGCCGGTCCAGGCCGGGAGCTCTCGATCCGCCGGCCAGAACTTGACGACCTCATTCCCGAATTGAAACGAGTAGATCGGACGGCCGTCGGCACGCTTCTGCGGCGGTTGTTCGTCCAGCCCCAGCACCCGGCCGTAAAACCGGCGCGAGGCCTCCACATCGGCGACCGCCAGTCCTACGGCGAAGCGACCTCGTCCGCCGGCATCGGTCCCCTTCGGCACCAGGACCAACTCAACCGGGTTGTCATCCGGATCGCGCACGAAACATTGGCTGAACTCCGTCCCCGCCAACCTGCCGAACCCGGTCATCTCGCAACCATGCGCCCTGAGCCGCCTGATGACTCCTTCTTCGTCGTCGAGCGTGAACGCCAGCAGCCTCAGCCCGCGAGCGTTCTCCAGCCCGCCCGCCTGCTTGGGCAGTTTTCTCGGAAACGAAACCAGCTTGAGCCGCGTGTTGCCGGCCAGGTAAATGTCCATCGTTCCATTTTCGGGCATGGTGTCCCAGACACCGGCCTTCTTCAGGCCGAGAACGTCGCCGTAGAAGGTGTTGCTCGCCGCCCGATCGGAGACGGTGACGACGACATTGAACGACTCGGTGGAGTAAAGATCGCGAATCGCTGGCGGCCCTTCCTGGGGAAGCGCCGACAGCGCCATCGTGTTCCAGCAGGCAAGCGCAATGGTGATTCTCAATCGGCGGTTTCGAGTCATGGCCGATTCTCCTGGCGGCGCACCCGTGAGAAAAAGAGGCGAATGTCGCCGACGAGGGCCTGGTCCGGCCAGCGGGTCTTTGCGAGACGCTCACGCAAGTCGGTGAGGACGGAGTCCTCGACGTGGACCTTGAAAGGCGTCACTGCCACCGGTTCGTGCGCTGCGCCGGGCATTGACGGCAAGACACCGAAAACCAGGGCGATGGCTGCTACGGCGATGCAGCGTTGAGGAGCGGAGTTCATGGCGCGGCGACCTCCAAAACATGACTCCGGTCGGCAGCGAGCCGGGCGAACGCCTTCGTTTTCCCATCCAGCAACTTCACCGTGATGTCGGCGCTGGTCGCCTGGCCGAGGCCGAAGTGGGCGTCGAGCGCGCCGCCGCTCTTGTAGCTGTGATTCGAATGAATCCAGCGGTACTGCTTGCGGCCGTCGGCGGTGAGTTCCACTCTTGCGCCGATGAGTTCGGCGTGGCTGAGGCCGCTGAAGGTCACGTGCAGCCAGTGATTTCGTTTAACCCGCAGCCGTAGGCGAGGATCGTCATCGCTCGGCTGCCGGCGAGCGCTATCAGCGTCCGTCCTCGCCTGCGGCTGCGGGTTAAA
>DAIOWH010000230.1:6901-7262 GCA_036758585.1 Planctomycetia bacterium | reverse complement strand
GTGCTGCTGGCCGTCACGTCGCGGCCGCCGGCCGACACGTTGCTCAGACTGACCGAGAACGTCTCGTCCGCCTCGACCGTATCGTCCGCCGTGAGCGCCACCTCAAACGTCTTTGACGTCTCGCCCGCGGCAAAGTTGAGCACAAGGTTGCTCACCGCCGAGTAATCGTTGTCGGCGACCAGGGCGGTGCCATTGGACGTCGAGACCTCGACGCTGGTGGCCACATCCACCGGACCCGACAGTCTGACCGTGAAGGTGAGCGCCCCCGCATTCTCCGCCCCTGACACACTGTCCACGGTGAACTGCGCGCTGATGTCATCGTTATCGACCACGTACGTTTCGTCGGTCGCCGGCTCGCCCG
>DAIOWH010000230.1:0-6801 GCA_036758585.1 Planctomycetia bacterium | reverse complement strand
CCGGCAGGGCGTTGCCCGCCAGGTCCGTGATGTCCTGACTGCCGGCGAGGTTGAGGCCCACCGTCCCGTTGAAGCCGGCCAGGTTGCCGCCCGACACCGTCACGTCGTAGACGCTCGTGCTGACCGCCGAGACGTCGGTGACCGTTGCCGTGGTCGTGCCGTTCACCGCGAAGTCGGCCGTGCCCACACCCGTCACCGCCTCGTCGAACGTCACCCGGAACACCAGACTGTCCGCATTGGTTGGGCTGCCCGACGGTGTCTGCCGCGCGAAGCTGGTCATGCCCGGCACGTCGTTGTCGACGACGTAGGTTTCGTCGGTCGCCGGCTCGCCCGCCGGCAGGGCGTTGCCCGCCAGGTCCGTGATGTCCTGACTGCCGGCGAGGTTGAGACCCACCGTCCCGTTGAAGCCGGCCCGCCGCGGCGGTGTCGTAGCGCCGGCCAGGCTCCTTGGCCATGCACTTGAGCGTGATCGTCTCCAGATCGCGCGGGATCGTGTCGTTGATGCCACGCGGCGGCCGCGGCTCTTCGTGCAGAATCTGCACCAGCAGCATGTGCTTCGAGCCGTTAAACGGCAGTTGCACGCACAGCAGCTCGTAGAGAATGACCCCCAGCGTGTACAGGTCGCTGCGCCCTGTTCGGGGCTCATGTAGGCCGGCGTGCCGATGATCTGGCCGTCGCTCGTGAGCGTGATCTCAACCTCGTCGCGCAATGCAAGTCCGAAATCCATCAACAGAGGTCGTGGGACCACAGTGCTTGAGCTGCGCCCGGAGGACGACCGTTCGCCGCGGGTGTCCTTGCTGCTGTCCAGGCTGGCGCCGAAACCGGTGCCGGCGGGAAACTCGATCATGATGTTGCCCGGCTTCAGGTCGCGGTGTACCAGGCCCGTCGCATGCGCGTAGTCGAGCGCCTCGGCCACTTGAGCCACCAGCTCCGCGGTCTCCCGATATGTCAGCCGGCGGACTCGAAGCAGCTCTTGAAGCGTGACGCCTTCGATAAAATCCGACACGATGGTCGGCAGCCCGTCGAGTTCGGTGACCTCATGAACGGTGACGATGCCCGGATGGCGCAGTTGGGCCGCCGCCCGCGCTTCGCGGCGGAACCGTTCCAGACTCACTTCGGACGACGCCAGGCGTTGGTGAGGGATCTTCAAGGCCACCACGCGATGCAGATCGGTGTCGCGCGCCTTCCACACGGAACCAAATGCCCCCGATCCAACGCACTCAAGCAGGCGAAAACGGCCGAGCTGACGTATCTTGGGGTCGGAAGTCGCCTGTGGGTGCTCGATCCGGAACGAACTCCCGCAGTCACCGCAAACGACCTCGTCCGGCTGATGACCCGATGCAGGAATCGGATTGTGGCAGTGCGGACAGCACAGGCCCCGACCGGAGGCGGAACCGGCTTGATCGACTTGACCGGACTCGGAAGCTGAGTCGTTCTGGTCGCTCGCTTGGGTCATATGGCGCGACTGGGCCTCGGCGACGAATTGCTCCACCGCGCCGCGACTGAGATTAGGATAGAGCCGGATGTAGTCGTCTGGATCGAGCCGTTCGCCGCGGCGGACGCGATATTGGACCTCGATGTGCACTAGCTCGCGGATCAGCGCGGCCTGCTCGGATCCCGAGCGCAAGCCCAGATGGTCGTCGATCTTCGGCGGCGGGCTGCCCGACCCCGACACCGCCAGCCACGCTGCCTCGAACCGGTCGGCGATCTCATCGATCCACTGCCGAACGGCGGCCGAGTCGACAGTTTCGTCTGGCGACGACATGGCGCGCTCCACCGAGTGAAACAGTGGCATCCCTGTTGGTTAATCCGCGAAAGCTCCGGCGGTGCGACAACGCCGTCGCGGAATCTTCAAGGCGACTCGCTCCGTAGTTCCACCGCACCCATCGCTCGCCAGCGGTCCAAAGCAACCCGAAACTTCCGCTCAGACGTACGTTTGGTGAAACCCATGCGAGCCGCAATCTCCTGGTGCGAGTAACCGCCCAAGTGGAGTTCGGCAATCTGGCGGTATGGCTCCGGCAGGCCGCCCACGTAGCGGTCGTATAGGTCCCTCAGAATTGCGACTTCTCCGGCGCTTGGTCCAATGGCTGGAAGCTGCTCAATCCCCCGACGGCCGGACCCAGCCAGCTTCTCGAGAACAGACTCACTACACACCTCGCCGCCGCCACGCTTCTGACGCAACTCCTGTTTAAGTTGCGTCGCCGCCTTACGCGCCGTAATCGTCGCCAACAAAGCCCACAGACTCTCCCGGCTTTCCACTCGGGGGGTCTGGCCGGCCTTGACGGCGCGAAAGAACTCCCAGAATACGCACTGTGCTACATCTTCTTCGTCGGCGATGCGACGTGGCGCCCGGCGCAGTCTGCTTCGGGCCAGTTCCACCAGCCTGGGCCAGTACCGAGTGAACAACATCTGCATCGCCGATTCTTCACCGGCCTTCAATCCCCGAATCCAATGAGTAACCGACCCTCCCGAAGACATCGACATCGCTCACTTTTGGGAAGCACGGCCCGGCCACGAACAACGAACCGGTCAGCCTCGCAAGCCGCGTGCGACGGCCAGCCGCGTGTCCGACGGGCGTCGTGGGACCGGGCTTCCAGCCCGCCACCGACCATCCTGCCGCACAGCATGTGGCCGCGCGATGCGACACCGTGCCGTCTACTCTACTGGGCGAGACAGGACTCGAACCTGTGACTCCTGCCTTGTAAGGGCAGTGATCTAGCCATTTGAGCTAATCGGCCAATGTTCGTCGTGGACGGGTCGAGTATATGAGGCCGCCTGCGGCTGTCAACTTCGCCACGCCGGGCCGCCCGAACATGTCGGCCGATTTCCGATGAGCTATTGTCAATAGTTGTGGATGAAAAAAACCCATCAAGCGGCGGCGACTTCGCGTAGTTCGGGTATCCGGTGTGGCTGCGAAAAGGCGTTCGGCACGATGGACGCGGCCGACGGCTGACCATGTTCGCGGGCCGAACAAGCTCAGTGGGCCCAGCAGGATTCGAACCTGCAACCAAGGGATTATGAGTCCCCTGCTCTGCCGTTGAGCTATAGGCCCTGCAACACCCGCTACCTTTGTGTCAACAAAACGTGGTCGGGCGCTGGTAACACCCGACCACAACCCACAGTGACCTGGTTAAAGGAGAATCACCGTGAGCACCGCCAATTCTACTGTGAAGACGAAGCCTGAAAAGCCCTATCCAGACTTCCCGCTGTTTCCACACGCCACAGGGCGCTGGGCCAAGAAGATTCGCGGGAACCTACACTACTTTGGCCCGTGGTCCGATCCGCAGGCAGCCCTCGAAAACTACCTGGCCAAGAAAGACGCCCTTTACGCCGGTCTGACACCCGCTGACACCCGCGAAGTACTGACGATTCGAGTGCTCTGCGGAAAGTTCCTGACGACCAAGAAGCGGGCAATGGAATGTGGTGAACTGAGCATCCATTCGTACCGTGACTACGCGCGCGTCTGCAAGCTTCTCATCGCCAGCTTCGGCCGACAGCGCGCCGTGGCTGACCTACGACCGGACGATTTCGAGGCGATGCGGGCGAGGATGGCCAAGCGGCTTGGTCCCGTAAGGCTTGGAAACGAGATCAACCGCATCCGTATCGTTTTCAATTACGCGGCGAAGTCGGGGCTAGTCGAGAGGCCAATGGTCTATGGCGAGGGCTTCCGGCGGCCGAGCAATAAGACGCTGCGGAAGCACCGCGCAGAACAAGGGCCAAAGATGTTCGAGCCGGACGAAATTCGCCGAATCATCGACGCGGCCGGGCAACCGCTCAGGTGATGATTCTGCTGGGCATCAACTGTGGGTTTGGCAACTCGGACGTTGGCACGTTGCCCTTGTCCGCCGTGGACCTTGAGCGGAGATGGATCAACTACGCGAGGCCAAAGACGGGCATCAACCGCCACTGTCCACTGTGGCCGAAAACCGTCGCGGCGATCCAGGCGTGGCTTAGGGTGCGACCGGACGCCAAGCAACCACAACACGCCGATATGGTTTTTGTCACCAGTCACGGCGGCACCTGGGCAAAAGACACGACGGATAATCCCGTCACCAAAGAGATGCGCAAGCTACTCGACAAGCTCGGCATCAACGGGCACCGCAACTTCTACTGCCTGCGCCATACGTTCCAGACGATCGGCGATGAAGCCCGCGACTTCCTGGCCGTGCGCAGCATCATGGGCCACGCGGACAACGACATCTCGGCAGTCTACCGCGAGCGCGTCAGTGACGAGCGCCTGCGGGCCGTGACTGAACACGTGCGCGGCTGGCTGTTCGGGCCGACTGCCGCGCGGCCGGAAGGCGAAGGCACACCAGCGGCAGCCAAAGCGCCAGAACTGCGCGTGTACCGTGAGGCAGAGTAAACCGCATAGCGCCTTCACATTGCCCACGTCAACAACCTTGATATACTTGTCATAGGCCACGAACCGAGCGAGGAGCATGGCAGCCGCCGTCACGATCACGCCTGAGGCGCTGGAACAAGCCGAACGGCTGCCGCTGCCGATTCTGGGCCGGGTGTTCCATCTCGTGATGCGACTGCGGAACTGGCCGGAAGTCAGCGGGGCCAAGCCGCTCACGGGCAACCTGGCGGGCCATTACCGCCTTCGCACAGGCGACTACCGCGTTCAGTTCCGGGTCGAACGCAAGGCGGTCACCGTGGAGAAGATCGGACACCGCGACGGGTTCTATGACGAGTGAGGAATCGAGCATGGCGCTTCAGACCATTACTGTGAAGGGCGAGCGATTCGTCATTGTGCCGGAAGCCGAGTACCGCCGGCTGCGCGGCGAGCCAGAGCTACCGCCACGCGACGCCAAGGGCAATTATCCGGCCGCTGACGCCCTACGTGCGACCATCGCCCGCAGTCTGATCCGCAAACGCCGGACTGTCGGATTGAGCCAAGTCGAACTGGCGCGCCGGGCCGGCGTGCGGCCAGAGACCGTCAACCGGCTGGAACAAGGCAAGCACACGCCCAGCATCGCTACGCTGGAGAAACTGCAACGTATCCTGGACGGTGCCGAGCGAGAGCAAACCGATTAGACACTCGTTCCAGTACGACAACGAGGGCAACCTCGTCCGCCGCACGAACCTGTTCACCGGCGAGATCACCGACTACACATGGGACCGCCGCAACCGCCTCGCGAGTGTCGCCCGTCGCTCCGCGACGGGAACGCTCCTTGTTCAAGTAGACTTCACCTACGACCCCTTCGACCGCCGCATCGCCAAGACGGTTGATCCCGACGGCGCCGGCCCGCAGGGAGCGACTTCCGAGCTGTTCGTGTACGATGGAATCCACATTGCCCTGGTGTTCAAGGACCCTGATGGCTCTGGTCCTCAAGCCTCCAGCCTCAAGTCTCGCCACCTCTTCGGCCCCGCAGTGGATCAGGTCCTGGCGGAAGAGCAAATCCAGCCGAACGGATCGGCCAAGAACTACTGGCTGTTTGCGGATCACTTGGGTTCCATCCGCCGTAACCGTCCGGCCGATTGCGTTCGGGTGTTCGGCACGGCGGGCGGCGGTGGCCGGCCGGGGACGCCGCGGCAGCCGTGTAGAGGCAGGGAGGCGATGGTCCCCGTATCGGATTGCCAAGGGGAACCGAACGGAAGGGTTAACCAATGGATGCCGCTGCCCGTTTCGTCCAGCGGTGCGGCGCGAGGTGACCGAGGTCGGTGGCGGGGGTTGTGGCCACGCGGGGCAGGATGTCCACGAGGTACGCGAACGGGTCGACGCCGTTCAGCTTGCACGAGGCGATCAGGCTGAAGTGGATCGCCGCC
The DNA here is from genome assembly GCA_036758585.1 of Planctomycetia bacterium. Lineage (GTDB taxonomy): Bacteria > Planctomycetota > Planctomycetia > JALXBF01 > JBGPMX01 > DAIOWH01. The sequence continues at coordinate 1,032 of DAIOWH010000230.1, read as the reverse complement.
GCGTGGCCGCCACGCTCGCTGCCGACGTGCAGCCAGTTCTTGCGCCCGATCGCGATGCCGCGGTGGGCGCGTTCGGCCGGATTGTTGTCGATCGACAGCAGGCCGCACTTCGCGAATTCGTTCAACGCATTCCATTGATTGAGCGTGTAGCGAAACGCGTCGCCCAGATCGCTCTTGGGCAGAACGTCGCCGTGCGTCTTGTTGATCCATTCGCGGAATGACTGGAGCAGCGGGGCCGTGTCGCGCTGACGGATTTCGACGATTCGTGCGGCGCGTTCATCCAGGGGCAGGTTGCTCCACTCGGTGTCGCGCAATTCACGAATCCGCTTCTCGATCGCGTACATGCTCTTGATGAATGCCAGGCCGGCGAATGCCCGCACGTCGCTCTGGGCCGCTTTCTTGTAGCGCTTGCGCGCGTGCTGCCAGCAACCGACCTCGATGATGCGACCGTTCGAGTCCAGGTAGATGCCGTCGTACCCGTTGTACGCGTCGGCTTGCAGGTAGCCTTGGTAGTCGGCGAGAAACCGCGCGGGGCCGTCGCGCTCGTGAGTTCGGGTGAACTCCAGCACGATCAAGCGATGCGCTTCGTCGCCGATGTAATTCCAAAATCGTGCTTGGGATTTTTGACCGGTGATCGGATCTTGCAGCGGGACGGTCGTGTCGTCCGTGTGGATCACGCGCGAACGACGCACCTCGTCGCACATCCACTTCCAGAGCGGGCACAGCCAGTCCGCCAGTTGCAGCATCCAACCGCAGGTTGTCGAGCGCGTGAACAGGACGCCGTATCGCTCGGTGATCGATTCCAGCCTATTGGAATGAAATGACATCCGGCAGCGGCACGAGATTCTGTTCGCCCCTGGTTCCCTGGCAGCCGCCGCGCCGCGGCAGTGGCGGGAGCGGCGGGAAGGTCGCGGTCGCGACGCAGATACTTTTTCTGCACGTGCCGCAACACGACGAGCTTCGCCGCTTGATAATCGTAGGTCGCATCGCTGCCGCGGGCAGTGGTCGCATCGCTGCCGCGGGCGAAAGACC
>DAIOWH010000229.1:0-7395 GCA_036758585.1 Planctomycetia bacterium | reverse complement strand
GACGACATTGCAGGCGGGCCGCCTGCACTACGCTCACGAAGATCGGATTCAACTCAACTTGCGCCACGCCGACCTGCACCTGAGCTTCCTCCACTACTAGCCGGCGCTCGGATGCACTCGCGGCTGACGCCATTTTGGCTCCGGCTCGCCTTTTCTGGCCTATGCTCACAGTGAGGTCCGGCCTCGTGATCCACGGCGGACCACTGGAACGGGAGCAGGATTGTGCGGACCATCACGGTATTGCTGATTCTGACGAGTGGCGTGGCGTCGGCATGGCAGCCAGGTTCAACCAGCCGAGCAGGCGAACCGGCCACAACGAGTGCGGTGCGGCCGACCAAGCCGGCGTACGTCGAGATCCAGTCGGGCCAGCAGGTGTACCGAGGGCTGGATTCCGGCCGCTCGGGCAACTGGATGCTGCTGCTCACTCGCGACGGCTACATGCGGCAGGTCCGGATCGACGAGACCGCCCGCCTCCGCAACTTGACTGAGCCGTTTCGCCCTGCGCCGCCCGCGACCGTGACCGGTCTCTTGAAGACTGAGTTCGGCGCGCAGTTCAAGTTCGTCAGCACCGCCCACTACCTGATCTGCCACAACACCGACGACTCCTTCGCCGCAGAAACCGCCGACCTCGCCGAGAATCTCTACCAATCGTTTCTGTCGCACTTTGGCGCGCGCGGCATGGGCTTCACCAGGCCTCAGTTCCCGCTGGTGTTCGTCGTGTTCGACCAGGAGGCCGAGTTTCGCCGTTACATGCAGGGGTCGGGCAGTTCGCCGATGATGGGCAAGGTCGCCGGCTACTACTCGATGGAAACGAACCGTGTCGCGTTCTTCAACGCGGCCGGCCCCGAGTCGGCCAAGTACGGCAACGCGCGCTGGCACAATCTGTCGACGGTGGTGCATGAGGCCACGCACCAGATCGCGTTCAACTCTGGCTGTCACCGCCGCTTTGCGGACAGCCCGCCATGGCTGGTCGAGGGCCTGGCGATGTATTTCGAGACGCCTGAAGTCCGCGGCAACAAGATCGTCTGGAGCGAGGTCGGCAAACTGAACCAACCGCGACTGCAGCGGTTCCTGGCGTTCCGCAAAAACCGGCCCGACTACTCGATCAAAACGCTGGTGTCGAGCGAGGAGCGGCTGAGCAACGACGCGACGGCCGCCGACGCCTACGCCGAAGCGTGGGCGCTGACGTACTATCTGATGAACGAGCGGGCCGGACAGTTCTATCGCTATCTCAAACAGCAGGCGGCCAAGCCGACTCTGAAACAGGACACGCCCGAGACGCGGTGGGCGGAGTTCGAGGCGTCGTTTGGCCGCAATCATCGCCTGTTTGACGCGGCATTCCTCCGCTACGTCGACGGACTAGCGGGGCAGAAGTGAGTGGACTTCGAGTTGTTCATCGTCCGCATTAATCGCCAAGACCGAATCAACTGCGGCGGCATAGTTGGCCACGTGGTCGTTTGGTGAGTCATTACCAGACAGGCTCCAGACCGAATCGCCCTCGGCGAACGCTGCGACGGGAATCACTTGAGGCGCTGGAGGGCTTGCGCCGGGCGCCGGTTCTACTCGGACCACAGTCACTCCGCGTGGTCGCTGCTTCGCTGTGCGGGCGATGGTCAACTGATATGCACCCGTCGCCGAACGATATCCGGCCGCCTCGATGAAGTAAGTCTGGCCGCGACGCAATCGCATGTTCAATGAACTGTCGGTGCCGTTCTCGGAGTCGTCGTTGAATCCGATGCGGCGGCCACGCCCGTCGAATAACGTCAAGACCGTGTCGAACAGCCCGCCCGGAGCGGCCAGCGTGATCGTGGCCGGACCGCTTCGCGCGGCCGCGAACCGGAAATAGTCCTTATCGCCGACATGGCCGATCGTCCCAGCGGCGGTCACGACGCCCGCGCCGACGGCGTCCAGCACTGTCGCATCGGCTTGTGTGTCGCCGTGGTCGTCGGTGGCGATCTTCCCCTCTAGGTCGTACTCGCCCTGTTCGGCGTCGCCAAATGAGCCGACGGAAATGAAGTACACGCCAGGCCCGAGCGACAGCCCCAGTCGACTACTAACCTCGGCCGCGAAGTCGTCGTTTTCGTCGATGATCGCCGTCGTCGAGTCGAACACGCGCAGGTACGTGTCGAGCGTCCTGCCGACCCCTTTCAGCTCGATCAACACGCGACTTGCCGCGGCGAGTTCGATCTGGAACACGTCACGATCGCCCGCCTGCTCAAGAAAGCCAGTCGCCGCGAAGCGGCCGTCCGCATGAATCTGAAGCGGCGTTGCGCCGGGGCCCGGCTCGTCGGGGTGGTCGTCGGGCGTCGGGTCACCCGGATCCGGGTTCGGCTCGGGGTTTGGGTTTGGATCGACGGCGGGAGGGGGCAGCGGACCCGCGATGCTCTCGATCCAATCGGCGTAGGCGTCTACGCGAGTGTCGAACGAGTCGTCGCCGATCGCTGCGTCGGCACGATCGCCGCCCGACGTGACACCCGCGACATAGTAGATGTCGTCGACGAGCAAGAACGCCGGCCCGCCCGAATCGCCCGGCGCGGTGTTGCTCTCGCTGTTGTCGTCGAACTCCCAGCGAATCAGCGTCGCCGTGACCTGGTCGATCGGCGTGGTCCCGAACCGCTTGGTGCCGAAGTCGCCGTTCTGTCCGGTGTCGCCCGTGCCTCCGGCGCCGAAACCGACCAGCGTCAACACCTGACCCACTTCGGGAGTGTCGCGGTAGATCGGGCTGGGTGTCACATCGGTCACTTCGCTGCTGAGTTCCATGATCGCGATGTCGTTTGCGCGATCGGTGCCTAGTCGGTTCAGCCGGTAGCTCGGATGCACAAAGAGTCGGTCGCTGGCGTACACATCTCCGGCGACGGTGAAGCGAGCTTGAGTGTCAGCGAGATCGTCGATGCAGTGGCCGGCGGTCAGCACGAACCTGGTATTGACCAGCGTGCCCGTGCAGAACCCTTCGAACCTGTCGCCGACGATCCCCACGGACTGAAACGCCGTCGTCGGTTCGCCGTTGACGATGCGCGGCGTGGCGCGGCCGCTTGGCGCCGCGTCGTCTACTTCGCGGCCGTTCAGTATCCGCGGCCACGCGAGATCGGCGAGCAGTGTCCTATCTTCGAGAAACTCGACGGGACCGAGTCGGCACCGATTCGCCGCGCCGCGCCGGCGAGCAACCGGGGTACTGGCCGACAGACGGATCCGTTCGATACTCATATCTTCGTCCGCGCCTCCGATTCCGCTCAACCGTTGTATCGTAAAACCGGCGACCACTTCAAGCAGTTCTCGCAGCAGCGAGCTTCGCACGATCCGCAGTGCAGGAGTCCATGTGCTCGTCGTCGTAGAATTCGACAGGGTTGCGAGTCCAAGGCGACCCGTCGATGTTGGCAATCCGTTGGCTTCTCTCGCGATTTGCTCACGGCCCCGCGGGCCGATACACTGGCGTCGAATTTCGAAAGGAGCAGACTTGCACATTCAAGACGGTCTACTAGACGTGCGGACATGCGTCGCGGCGGGCGTGTTGGCGATGAGCGCGGTGGGCTACGCGGTGCATCGCGTACGACAGTCGTTCGCTGATCGGGCGGCGCCGCTGATGGGCGTTGCGGCGGCGTGTCTGTTCGCGGGTCAAATGCTGAACTTTCCCGTGCCGGGCGGCACATCGGGGCACTTGCTCGGCGGCGTGCTGGCCGCGGTGTTGCTCGGACCGTGGGCCGGGCTACTGGTGCTGACGGTTGTGCTCGCGGTGCAGTGCGTCCTTTTTCAGGATGGAGGCGTCACGGCGCTGGGGGCCAACGTGTTCAATGTCGGCGTGCTCGGATCACTGGTCGGCTATACGATGTTCGCATCACTACGGCGACTGGTCGGCGATCCGGCAGGTACGGTGTTCGGGTCGGTTCTAGCCGCCTGGTTTTCAGTCGTTCTGGCAGCCGTCGCGTGCTCGATGCAACTGGCGATTGGCGGCCGGTTTGTTCTCGGCCCGACGCTGGGTGCGATGCTGCTGGCGCACACGATGATCGGCGTCGGCGAGGCGCTGATTACAGGCATGGCCGTCTCATTCATTCTGCGCGCCCGCCCGGACTTGGTGTACGGCCGGAACGGACAGGCCGGCGCGGTGTCGCACGTCGCCCAGTGGGTCGTCGGCGGACTGGCGCTCGCGCTGGTGGCGGCCGTGCTGATCTCGCCGTTTGCATCATCTTCGCCCGACGGCCTGGAGTGGGCGATCGAACGGTTGGGCGTCGAGCCAGAACCAGTCGAGCCGGTGTTGGCGGCGCCGATGCCAGACTACACGCCGCGTGGACTCGAGAACCTTCGCCTCGCCGGTTCCATCGCCGGTGCGGTCGGCACCGTTGTGGTGTTTGTCGCGGCGTCTTTGTTGGCACGCGGGCTGGGCACTCGGTCATCCCTGGCGCACGCCTCTCATGCAAGTTGATTTCCTCGATCGCTACAGCCGCGGTACGAGTATCGTTCACCGCTGCGACGCACGCATCAAACTGCTCGTGGCGTTGGGGCTGGTGGCGATCATCGTCGCGACGCCGGCTTCGTGGTGGCAGCTGGTCACGGCCGAGTTTGCAATCGTGCTGGTCGCATACGCGGCCGCTCGGTTGCCGTGGTCTTATTTGGCGACGCGCCTGGCGTCGACGCTGCCGTTCCTGCTGCTCTTGGCCTGTGGCATTCCGCTCAGTCACGGCCTCGATCGCGGATGGGACCTCGCCGGCCAGTTGCTCGCGCGGTCGCTCTTGTCGCTGGCGGTGATGATCACGCTGGTCGCGACGACGCCGTTCGGGCAACTGCTCTCTGCACTCAGTCGCCTTGGGGTGCCACAAGTGTTCACCGCGATCCTGGCATTCATGTATCGCTACATGTTCGTGCTGGTGGACGAGTTGGAAAAGATGCGCCGCGCGAAACTGTCTCGCACATTCTATCCGAGCCTCTGGTGGGAGCTGCGGCTGATGGCGAACTTCGTCGGGATACTATTTGTACGGGCGTTCGAGCGTGCCGAGCGAGTGTACGCGGCGATGTGCGCCCGAGGCTGGACCGGGCGCATGCCGGAACAGGACGGTGACCGTTGACCACGCCGATCATCGAGGTGCGCGGACTAAGCTTTCACTATCCCGACGGTCGCACGGCGCTGCGCGATGTTTCGTTCCGCCTCGCTGCGGGCGAGTCGGTCGGGCTGGTCGGTCCGAACGGCGCGGGCAAGTCCACGCTGCTCCAGCACCTCAACGGTATTCTGCCCGGCCGCGCGCAATACGAGCACCATCATTACGTCGGCGACGGCCATGCGCACAAGCACTCGACCGAGGCGCGCGTCTGGGTAGACTCGCTTGCCGTGACAGGTCCCAACCTGCCGCAGATACGGCGTCGCGTCGGTCTGTTGTTTCAGGATCCCGACGATCAGCTATTCTGCCCGACTGTGCTCGAAGACGTGATGTTTGGCCCGCGCAATCTTGGGCACAAGTCGGTCGCCGCTCGCGAGATTGCCCAACGCAGTTTGGCGGCGGTCGGACTCGCCGGTTACGACGATCGGCTGCCACACCATTTGAGTTTCGGTGAGCGCAAACGCGTCTGTTTGGCGGGCGTGCTGGCCTGCGACCCGATGGTATTGGCGCTCGACGAACCGACGAGCAACCTGGATCCACGTGGTCGTCGCCAGTTCATGAACATCCTGCGCGAGCTTCCGGCAGCCAAGATCATTGCGACGCACGACTTGGAAATGGTCCTAGAACTCTGCACTCGCGTCCTACTCTTGGATGAAGGCCGTTTGAACGCCGACGGTCCGACCCGCGACGTGCTCGCCAACGCCTCCTTGATGGCCGCCCACGGCCTCGAAGTACCGCTTAGCCTCACCTTCTGATGTGAACCCGTGGCCAGCGATTCAGCGCCTGGGCCTCTTGTGCCTGCCGATCTCGCGGTTGCCGTCAGGCCCAAACTCGTCGCCAACTCTGGAACATGTCGCCGGCCGCCTGTACGCTATGGACCACGTGCTGCCTTGCGCTTGACCCAATGAGAGAAGGAGCCGACATGAGTACAGCAGTTTCGCGTCGCGAGTTCCTGGGCCACTCGATTGCGGGAACCTTGGTTGCATCGACGGCATGGGGCGCGGAACCGCTTGCGATTCCGAGCGCCGGCTCGTCTTCGCCGAACGACAAGATTCGCGTTGGTTTCATCGGCGTCGGCGGCATGGGGTCCAGCACGCTCAACGGGTTCCTTGGTCACGCCGATGTGGACGTCGCGGCGATCTGCGACGTGTACGAGCCCAATGCACGCCAGGCGCGCGAGCGGGTCGAAAAAGTACGGGGCGCCGTGCCGGACGTTTACAAGGACTTTCGTCATGTGCTCGACCGCAAGGACATCGACGCCGTCGTTGTATCTACGCCCGACCACTGGCACGCGCTGCCGTCGGTGCTCGCCTGCATGGCCGGCAAGGACGTCTACTGCGAGAAGCCCCTGGCCTACTCGATCGACGAGGGCAAGGCGATGGTTCGAGCGGCGCGCGAGAACAATCGCGTCACCCAAATGGGCACGCAGATTCACGCGGGCGAGAACTATCATCGGGTCGTCGAGATCATCCGATCGGGGGGGCTTGGCAAGATTCACCTCGCTCGAGTCTGGATTGCGATGACGCGCGAACGCGACCGGGCGATGGGCAAGCCCGCCGACACCGAACCACCGCAGGGTCTCGATTGGGACATGTGGCTCGGACCGGCGCCCGAGCGACCGTTCAACACGAACCGTTTCCTGTTCAATTTCCGCTGGTTCTGGGACTACGCGGGCGGAGTGCTCAGCGACATGGGCTGCCACATCCTCGACCTCGTGCACTGGTCGATGCAGGTCCGCGCGCCGCTCACCGCCGTGTCAAGCGGCCAGCGGTACGCGCTCGACGACAACGCCGAAGTGCCCGACACGCAGGACGTGATCTACGAGTACCCCGGCTTCAACGTCGTGTGGTCGCACCTCGCCGCCAATTCGCACGGCTTCGAGGGCAAGGGTCTCGGCATCGCGTTCTACGGCACTGAGGGCACGCTCGTCGCTGACTACGCCGGTTACCAGGTCCACGCCGAAAAGGGTCGGATGGACGGTTTCAAGGAGCCGGAGAAAACGTTGCCACGGTCGCCCGGCCATCATCGCGAGTTCCTGGATGCCATCAAGTCGCGAGAGCCGTGCAGTTGCGATTGGCAGTACGGTCACCGGCTCACTTCGGCCGTACTGCTGGGGAACGTGGCACTGAAGTCCGGCAAGAAGGTGCGTTGGGATGCCGACCGCGAGCTCTGTGTCGACGCCGGCGGCAAGCCAGACGCCGACGCCAACCGGTTCCTCGGCCGCGAGTACCGCGCCCCGTGGAAACTGCCGGTCAGCTAAATAGCCTTGCACGATTCTGGGACAGTAGCCCGACGCGCCAGCGAGGGA
>DAIOWH010000228.1:0-7670 GCA_036758585.1 Planctomycetia bacterium | reverse complement strand
CCAGTCCGGGCAGGTGACCGAGGCGCTGGGGTCGTATCAGAAGGGTCTGGCGATCAGTCAGAAGTTGGCGGCGGCCGATCCGAGCGACGCCCAGGCCCAGCTTGATTTGGTAGCCAGCCACCACAAGATTGCCACAGTCCAGCAGCGGCAGAAGCAGTACGAGCAGGCGATAGAGTCGTACGGTCGCGCGCTGAAAGTGCTCCAGACGCTGAAGGATCAGAAGCGGCTCGCGCCGGCGAACGAGAAGTGGATCGGGATCGTCCAGCAGGCGATCGAGCAGTGCAAGCAGTCGGCGACCGCGTTGGGCGATTGGAAGACGCTGGTAGAACAACCGCTAGAATTGTTGCCCGTGTTGCTGGAGATGCGCGGGATCGAGTTCGTTCAGGAGGGTCGCACCGCCGAGGCGGTCCAGGCGGTCGCGAAGCTGCTTGAGCTGAAGACGGCGACGGCCGGGCAACTCTACAATGCCGCCTGCGTGTACAGCCTGTGTGCCGCCGCCATCAAGCCGGACGAAGGGAAGCGGGAACTGGCCGCCGAGCAGAGCGCCGCGCGGCAGCAGCACATGGCCGACGCGCTGGCCACGCTGCGTGAGGCGATCAAGGCTGGCTGGAGCGATTTCGCCCACATGCAACAGGACCCGGACCTCACCGTGCTCCGCGACCTGCCGGAGTTCCAAGCCCTGCTGCCGGGCGGCAAATCGGACGGGAAGAGGTGACGTGGGGCGTGTGGTAATGAAACAGTTCGCAGGACGTGTTAGGTTAGGTTGCAATAGGGACTTCTCCCACCGGCTAACGCCGGGGGCTTCCACCACCGGCTGACGCCGGGGGCTTGCCCGGCACGCGGGCCGAGGGTCGAGGCGATCGCGCGGCTCTTCCCAGCCGCCGAGAAACTGCTGGGCGAGTCGGCCAGCCAGCAGAGGCTCCAGACGATGGCCGAGCAGGGGCAGCTCGAACGGTTCCGCTACCTGCACCTGGCCACACACGGCGAACTGAACCCGCTGCGGCCCATGCTCTCGGCCATCATCCTCGGCCACGACCGCTCGCCCGACGACCTGGACCGGCTGGCGGCGGGCCGGGGCCACTACGACGGACGACTCACGGCCGCCAAGATGCTGCACGACTGGACCCTGCGGGCCGATCTGGTGACGCTCAGCGCCTGCCAGAGCGGGCTGGGCCGCCACAGCGGCGGCGAGGGCTACCTGGGCTTCTCCCAGGCCCTGCTGCTCTGCGGCGCCCAGTCGCTGGTCTCGAGCCTCTGGAAGGTGGACGACACGGCCACGGCCCTGCTCATGATCCGCTTCTACCAGAACCTGGTCGGCCGCCGCGACGGCCTGGACGCCCCCATGACCAAGGTCCAAGCCCTCACCGAAGCGAAACAGTGGCTGCGCAGCCTCTCGCGGGAAGACCGCGACCGGCTCGTCAAAGAGCACAAGCTGGACCAGACCGAGGGGCGCGACCCACGGGGCGACCGGAGCATCGGCACGACCAAAACTCCGACGCCAAAGCCCACCGCCGCCCGCCCCTACGAGCACCCCTACTACTGGTCCGCCTTCATCCTCATCGGCGACCCACGGTGACCGGGCAGAAGACAAGGGAACGCTGATCTGCACTAATCTTCGCTGATGCGTGAACGCCTGAGCAATTCGGTTCTGCTCTGAATCAGTGCAGATCAGCGCGAATCGGTGTTCCCATGCTCTTTCACGAGGCTCTTCTCCGGTCTCCTTGAACATTTCTCTGTAGCACTTCTCCCACAGACGCGGCTTAAGAGAGTAGAGACACTCGAGCACAACGCCAAAGCGGCGGCGAGCCGCCGCACTCCAAGAAAGGAAAATGTGGCGCCGCGTGTCGCAGTTTCGACCGAAACGCGGATTGAAACAGTAGAGAGAGGCGCTTGGCGGGTAGTGATTCAGCAAGTTCAATCTTCACGAAAGGGAGGGTCTGACCATGTTCTCCGCACGTACCAAGGGTCGTACAAGGCAGCCAGGGCGTACAAGCGGCAAACGGGTCGCAAGTCGCAACCGCAAAGCGTCACCGGGCGTGCAAATCGAACGACTCGAAGAACGGACGCTAATGAACAACGACCTTTATGTCATCACACATGGTTACCAGTTAGACGGTCGTTTCCCAACTTGGGTGTACGACATGGCGCAGGTCATAGACGACCGGTTGCCCGTCGTTGAGCGGTGCAGTTCTGAACAAATCCAAGCCTCCCGTGTCCAGGTTTTTGGTCCACCGCCGTCTGGGCAGGGATGCGCTGCCTTCCTGCTCCTCGACTGGGCGGACCAAAGTAACGAGGCACAGAAATACTCGGGAAACCTCCGGACGGAGAGCCAGAGCTGGGCCGAGGCAGCGGGGATTATTCTGGCCGGGCACGTGGCTACGCGACTCCTGAACGCAGGTAGTCCATTGAACCTGCATTTCATTGGACACAGCCGTGGGGCAGTGGTCAACAGCGAGGCCATCGAACGGCTCAACACGGATGTCGCGAGCTCAAGAATCCGCTATCTGCAGATGACAACCCTCGACGCCCATCCAGTGCATGTTGGAGAATGGACTCCGTTAGGAAGGTTCGAGGTTGCTGATCCTGCGCCGGTCGTCAGCTCCAACACCCACTTCGCTGACAACTACTTCCAACGTACAGATTACCCTGACGGCATGTCCTTCATCGCAAGCGCTGATGCCCGTTCGCCTTCACGCGCAATCAACGTCAATCTGACTCGTCCGTTGGATAGCTGGCCCAACGGGGTAGTGGAAAACAATCATAGTCAAATCCACGAGTGGTACCACGGGACAATCTGGTTTGACCCAACCAGAACACCGGCTTTTCTATATTCCGAGATATCGGTCCCGAGCGCTGGCGGCGCGGTGTCCGTTTCTGGCGCCTACAACATGGGCTTCCGCTGGTCTGAGCCTTACTGGGACACGGTTGCCGCGCACTTTGAGAACGCCGCCAACTTGTCTGTGGGCCAAGACGGTTCTGCATGGAGAAGCGAGAAGGTGTTTCCCAGGCGCGATCGCGACATGTTCCAGTTCACAGCACCGCGTTCGGGACGTGCCTCTGTGTCCGTTTCGGCGGACCCGTCCGATCCGGTTTCAACCGCTGTCTTCGGGACCTTGGACGCCTCGCTCACGGCCTACGATGTGAACCGGCAACTGCTCGCGTGGAGTGACGACTCGGGCGGCAGCCTGAATAGCCGTGTGGCGTTCGATGTCCTCCAAGGGCAGACATACTACGTGAACGCGGCCGGCAGCGGTGATAGCACGGGCCCGTTCACGCTGAGCGTGAGTATCGCGCCGCCGCCAGCAGAGCCGCCGCCGGTCGTCAGCGTGCCCAACGTGGCTTTGCGGGTCACCAACGTCAACACGCAGCACCTCAACGTCAGAACCGGCCCGGGGACTACGCACACGATCCTGACCAGCGTGAGCGAGGGGCAGGAGTTCGTGGCGTACCGTTCCAGCGACGGATGGTATCAGATTCACCTGCCGTCTTCGGCTGGGCGGCTGTCGGGCTGGATCTCGGGAAGCTTCACCACCCAGGACCCCACGGCGACGCAGGTAGAAGTTCGGGATACCGGAGACGTGGGACTCCGAGTACGTAGCGACGCGAGCACGTCCTCGACCATCCTGAGCAAGGTATGGGACGGTCAACGATTCGTCGCGATTGGACAAGCGAAGTCCGGCCCAGGCTGCGCGCACCCTTGGTATCCTATTTCGCTGCCAACCAGTGTCGGGGCGCCGGAGGGCTGGATTTGCGGCGACTATCTGACGGTGCATACATCGACCCAGCCTCCGTTCGACCTGCCCACGATCGGCGTGTTCACCGTGTCGCCGAATCCAGTGGTGCAGCCCAACGCTGTGACGCTTCAAGCCACTAGCGTGTCCGGTTCGCCGCGGCGTGTCGAATTCTATTGGGATGGCAATGGCGATGGCGTCGGCCAGCAGCAAGAGCTGTTGGGGACCGACGGTGACGGTACGGATGGCTGGAGTTGGACAGTATCTTCAACAGGCCTGCCTCTTGGCCCGGTTCCACTGCTGGCGCGAGCGATCGACAGTGGCGGCTCGGCCGGCGGCTGGAATTACACCGTGCTGATTGTTCGCGATGCCTCGCAGGCCCCGGTCATCGGCGAACTGACGGTCATACCCAACCCTGTCATTCGGCCCGACCCCGTGACGGTGGTAGCTCGGTCGGTGCGTGGCCCCGTTAGCCGCGTCGAGTTCTACCGGGACATGAACGGTAACGCGATCGGTGAACCACAGGAGCTACTCGGCACCGACAGCCGGAGTTCGGACGGATGGGACTTTGCCGTCTCGACCGCCGGCTGGCCGGAGGGACCGATTCGCTTGCTCGCCAGGGCCATCGACGATAGTGGCAATACGAGCAACTGGGCATCAACCATGCTGGCGACCGGTAGCCGACCCACAATCGGTCGGCTCACTGCCAATCCGAATCCCGTCGTGCGCTGGTTTTTCACGACCGTCCGGGCCAGCTCCGTCACGGGGCCGGTCAGCTTCGTGCAGTTCTATCGTGACATCAACCACAACGGCGTTGCCGACATCAACCCCGATGGCAGCTCTCCCGAGCGGCTCGGAACCGACAGCAGCGGTGCGGATGGTTGGACATGGGTCGGGTTTCCGACGGACGAGTGGCCGGCGGGGCCGGTCACCATTTTGGCGCGGGCGTTTGATAGCGACTTCTCAGGCGGCGACTGGCAGAGCCTGGTGCTCACAGTCCGCGAATCAGCCGTCTTCCCCACGATCGGGTCTCTGACGGCCACGCCCAACCCCCTCATGCAGCCGAACGTAGCCACGCTATCGGCCGACACAGTCTCCGACAACACGACCCGCGTGGATTTCTTCCTCGACGCCAACAACAACGGCAGGGGCGAGACTGGCGAACTGCTGGGGAGCGACTCGACCGGCGCGGAGGGATGGACCTGGAGCGGCTCGACTGAAGGCTGGCCTATCGGGTCATTGACGCTGCTGGCAAGGGCGGCCGAAACGGTTGGCGAGGGCGACCATGTCTACGACTTCTTCAGCGATTGGCAATCGACTGTGCTGGTCAGCGAGGTGCCCAACCGCCCGCCGGTTCTGGAGGCTATTGGCGACAAGTTCCTGAGCCCGGGTCGGTTGCTGAGCTTCGCTGCCCGGGCGAGCGACCTGGACACGCCGCCCGATCCACTGACGTTCAGCCTGGACGGAGAATCGCCTGCTGGGGCAAGCATCGATCCGAACTCGGGTATCTTCACATGGACGCCCACCGCCGAGCAAGCTCCCGGCACGTACGAACTGATCGTCCGCGTCACCGATGGGGGGCAACCGAGTCTGAGTGATGCCCAGACCTTCAAGGTGACCCTGACCCGTCAGCCGGGAATGTGCGAGATAGAACCGAGTGCCGGATCATTGTTCGCTCCCGCTCGCGACATTCCGATCCCGGATCGGGAGGAGTTCCGAACCAAGAAGATTACGACAGGCGACTTCAACGGAGACGGCAAACTCGACATGGCTGTCGGCAGTCGCCCCGGCGACGGGGCTGGCTCGGTGCCTGGCGTCACGGTGCTCCTGGGCGACGGTCGTGGGGGGTTCGGTAACCCAATCGACTTTTTCGGCGTGGGCGCGGTCAACGCGATCGCTAGCGGTGATTTCAACCGCGATGGCCTCTCCGACGTCGTCATTCCCGGGGCGGTACTGCTGAGCGATGGGAATGGCTCGTTTTCCAGCGTAGTCGGCTTCCAAACGGACATCGCCCCGCGTGCCCTGACCGTGGGAGACTTTAATCACGATGGTTATTTGGACGTGGCGGTGGCCAACGGGCACTCGCAGTCCCCAGGTGTGTCCGTTGCGCTGGCCGATGGTCGGGGCGGGTTCAGCGATCGGATCCAACTTGGGGCGTTTGGCGTGCCCTATGGCATCGCTACCGCGGATTTCAACCATGACGGGCACTTGGACTTGGCCGTTGCCGACGGTGCCAATTCGACGACACTCTCCGTGCTGCTCGGTACAGGCAATGGTTTCTTCGGCGGGCCTAACGCTGTTCTGGTCCCGTACCAGGCCGAAAACCTGGCTACGGGTGATTTCAACGGAGATGGTCGCAGCGACATCGTGCTTGGAACTGCCTGGAGTGGATCGGGAGTGGTGTTACTCGGAAACGGCTCGGGTGGCTTCTCCGCGTCCACTCGCTACCCGTCGGGCCTTTGGGGCAGCAGTGTTGCGACGGGCGACTTTGACAGTGACGGCAAGCTGGACTGGGCTGTGGTCAGCTCCGACTCCGGCGCTGCTTCGGTCTTCCTTGGTGATGGCCTGGGAGGATTCCGCGCCAGTGCTGGATTTCCGGTCGGCCACTTAGCCTCCGACATCGCCAGTGGCGATTTCAACGGCGATGGTCTGCTGGATCTAGCGGTTCCCCACTATGTACGAACCATTAACGAGCTCGGCGGGGTGTCACTCCTGCTCAACACTGCCCGTCCGCGATACACGATCCAGATGAGCCCTGTGCAACTGGACCCTGCCAGCGACACAGGGCGAACTGGGGACGGCCGGACTCGTCGTGTGCAGCCGACGTTTCGGGGATCGGTCACCCGATCACTGGGTTCCTCGGCGGGCATTCTGGTAGAGCTGGATGTGGACGGGAACGGTTACGATGACGGCACCGCTCGCAGCGACGATGCGGGTCGATACGTGATTGCCAGCCTTCGTTCCATTGTCCCTGACACGGGTAACCAGTTGGTGTCGGTCCGAGCCACAGACTTGTGGCAGAACCAGTGCGGTGTGTTCATCACTGTCGCCGTGGATAGCACGCCCCCCGTTGTCACGCTGACCCTGCACCCGGCCAGCGATTCGGCTACGCCGGGCGACAACCGCACCAGCTTAACGCAACCGATCCTTGTAGGTGTCGTATCCGATGCTGCTCCATTTGAAAACGACGTGGACAGCCTACTCGTGGACCTAGACGTGGACGGAGACGGTTACGACGACGGCCAGGCTCTCACGGCTGCCGATGGATCATACCTGGTGACCGTCAAACAACCCCTCGCAATTGGCGTCCACGAAGTGAGTGCTCGAGCCACAGACCTCGCGGGAAACGTGGGCATCGGCAGTTTGACCGTGACGATCGGGGAGGAGCCACACGACAACGAACCCCCGGTGGCTCACGACCAGGGAGTATTGCTGGTCGAAGATACACCTGCACCAGTTCACCTCATCGGGACTGACCCAGAGGGGAGTGATATCACGTACCGCATTTCCAACCCGCCTACACACGGCACGCTTAGCGGGTTCGATCCGGCGACCGGCTCGGTGACCTACATGCCGGAGCCCAACTGGCACGGGCTGGACACGTTCACGTTCGTGGCCAGTGACGGCACGCAGGACAGCGAGCCGGCCACGGTGTACGTGCGGGTGGATCCGGTCAATGACGAGCCCGTGGCGACCGGGACGACGCCGGACGATACGCCGTTGGTCGGCGATGAGCATGAAACGATCACGATCGACTTGTGCGACTACGCGCGGGATGTCGAGACACCGTGCGAGGAGTTGCTCTTCGAAATCGTCGATGAGTGGGGCAGCACGGTGGAAACCGGCGACGACGGGCACACGATTACATTGACGCCCGACGACAGCGACGAGGAATTCGGCGGGTTCACCTACAGCGTCACCGACACCGGCGACGGTTGC
>DAIOWH010000227.1:0-7716 GCA_036758585.1 Planctomycetia bacterium | reverse complement strand
GCTCGCCTGCGGTTTCCTTTGACGACATTGCAGGCGGGCCGCCTGCACTACGCTGATGAGGGCGACGCTGGCGAGGCAACTGAGGATCAGCCCGATTCTCTGGCTCATGGCTGGTCCCACCGTTCAGCGAGGTCTAGTACCGGCGCCCGCCGTAGCCACCGCCGCCTCCACCGCGCCCACCGCGTCCCCCGCCGCCGCCGCCCGATCGGAATCCGCCGCGTCCGCCGCCGCCTTCACCGCGCGGCCGGGCCTCGTTGACCGTCAGGTTGCGTCCCTTGAAGTCCTGACCGTTCAGCGCCGCGATCGCCGCATCGGCGCCGTCCCCCATCTCGACGAACGCGAACCCGCGCGACCGGCCGGTGTCGCGGTCGGTCACAATCTGCGCCGACATCACCGAGCCGTGCGGGCTGAACAGCTCCGTCAGCTCAGATTCCGTTGCGTCGAACGACAGATTGCCTACATAGATCTTCTTCGCCATGACCAAAGTCTCCCTTTGCTTCGAAAACCGGACAACACGGCTGCTCAGATTAGCCGACGGCCCCAAGAACACAATAGACCTTTTGTGTGCCGCATGGAAAACCGCCGCGGCCGAGCCGATAATGGCTGGCCGGTTGGCGGCCCGAGCGGACGCCTGGGTAAGTTCCTTGGAGCACCTGAGACACAAACCATGACACAATCTGTGGCGGCGGCGTCAGAACGGCTCAGCGAAAACGACGTCGAAGCGATCGACGCGCTGCGCGACGTGTACGCCCGATTTCGTCGCGAACTGGGTCGAGTCATCGTGGGACAGGATGCGGTGATCGAGCGGCTGGCGATCTGCCTGTTCGCTCGCGGCCACGCGCTGTTGATGGGCGTGCCCGGCCTGGCCAAGACGCTGCTCGTCAGCAAGGTGGCCGAGACCATGTCGCTGCGGTTCAGTCGCATTCAGTTCACGCCCGACCTGATGCCGATGGACATCACCGGCACCGACATCCTGCAGGACGGCCAGCAGGGCAAGCGTCAGTTTGAGTTCGTGTTCGGGCCGGTGTTTGCCAATATCGTGCTCGCCGACGAAATCAACCGGGCGCCACCCAAGACGCAAGCGGCCATGCTCGAAGCCATGCAAGAGGGCAAGGTCACGGTGCTGGGCAAGGCGTTCCCGCTCGAGCCGCCGTTCCTGGTGCTCGCGACGCAGAACCCGATCGAACAAGAGGGAACGTATCCGCTGCCCGAAGCGCAACTGGACCGGTTCATGTTTCTGATCGAGCTGGATTATCCGACCGAGGACGAAGAGGTGTTGATCGCGCGGACGACGACCGGCGACGCGCTGCCGGAACTGGAGCACTTGTTGCACGCGCCCGAGATCATTCAGCATCAGCACCTGGTGCGGCGAGTGCCGGTGCCGGACCACATTTATACATACGCCGCGCGGCTGGCTCGCAAGACGCGGCCGAACGGATCGACCACGCCGGCGTGGCTGCGTCCGTTGGTCGCGTGGGGCGCCGGGCCGCGCGCCGTGCAGAACCTGATTCTCGGCGCCAAGGCCCGCGCGGCGCTGCTCGGCAGCTACATGGTCCGGCTCGAAGACGTGCAAGAAGTCGCGCCGCCGGTGCTCACGCACCGCATTATCACCACGTTCGCCGCCCAGGCCGAAGGGATCGACGCGAAGAAGATCGTGCGGCGGCTGATCGAGGAGACGAATTCGGAGCCTTGATTGGACTGGCACATTTGAGCCTTCGGCTTTCTTACGGACTTCGATACTCGGATTTTGGTCTGCCCATGTTTCCCGACCGTCAACCTCGCAGTTTCCTCGATGCCCAGGTGCTCTCGCGCCTGGCGGCCGTGCCGCTGTTCGCGCGGCGGCCGATGCAGGGGACTGTGTCGGGACGGCACCCCAGCCCGCATCGCGGATCGAGCGTCGAGTTTGCCGAGTATCGAAAATACGTGCCGGGCGACGACCTGCGCCGGCTCGACTGGCGGGCCTACGGACGATCCGACCGTTTCTACGTCAAGGAGTTCGAGGCCGACACCAACCTGCGATGCTGCTTCGTGCTCGACACCAGCGGGTCAATGGACTTTGGATCGAACGGAACCACCAAGAAGCAGTACGCGCAGCGACTCGCCGGGTCGCTGGGCTATCTTGCCGTACAGCAGGGCGACGCGGTCGGCTTGGCGTGTGTCGCGGACGGCGTGGTCCGCAATCTGCCCCCCAAGCGCAGCCCGGCCCACCTAATGACCTTCTTCGACATGCTCGAAGAGGTCGAGCCGCACGGCGAGACCCAGCTCGCCGCCGTGCTGCACGAACTCGCCGAGACGATTCGCCAGCGGGCATTGGTGGTGATCATCTCGGACATGTTCGTCGAGCCTGAGATGCTGCGCGGTTGCTTTCAGCATTTGAGGTTTCGTAAGCACGACGTCGCCGTCTTTCACCTGCTCGATCCGTTGGAACTCGCGTTCGACTTCCGCCGGCCGATGCGGTTCCTCGACATGGAGGGCGGCCCCGCCGTGTTCGCCGAACCGAACGAGATCGCCGACCGTTACCACAGGGCTCTGCGAGCGTACCTCGACGGGCTGCGCGAGGTCGTGCTCGAGTCGGCGATCGACTATCACCGCGTCGGGCTCGACGACGACTACGAGCAAGTGCTGATGCGGTTCCTGGTCGGCCGCACGCGATCGGAAGGTGTGCGATGAGTTTCCTACAGCCCATGTTGCTCGCCGCGCTGCCGCTCGTCGCGCTGCCGATCTTGATCCACCTGATCAACCAGCGGCGCTACCAAACGATCCGCTGGGCGGCGATGATGTTCCTTCTGGCGGCGAACCGGATGTCGCGCGGCTACGCCCGGCTGCGCCAGTGGCTCATCATGCTGTTCCGCATGCTCGCCATCGCCGGCCTCGTCTTCGCGGTCAGTCGGCCATTGGCGAGCGGTTGGCTCGGCCTCTCTGCAGGCGGTCGCGCCGATACGACGATCATCTTGCTCGACCGTTCGCCGAGCATGCGGCAGCAAACCGGCGGAGCGGTCGGCTCGAAAATCGAAACCGCTCGGCAGCAGTTGGCTCGCACACTCCGCCTGCTCGGGTCCGCCCGGTGGGTACTGATCGACAGCGTGACGAACCTGCCGCGCGAGTTGGAATCGCCCGACGCACTCGCAAGCCTGCCCGCCGCCGAGCCGACCAGCGCCGCGGCCGATCTGCCGGCGATGCTTGAGGCCGCCCGCGACTACGTGCGGGCCAACAAGACGGGGCGCACCGAAATCTGGATTTGCTCGGATATCCGCCAGAACGACTGGCACGCCGAGAGCGGCCGTTGGCGGGCGCTGCGCGACTCGTTCCTCGAATTCTCGCAGGGCGTTCGGTTCCACTTGCTCGCCTATGCTCAGCCGGCGGTCGGCAACGTCGCCGTGCGAGTCACCAACGTGCGCCGGCGGCAGGTGGGCGACAACGCCGAGTTGCTCGTGTCGCTGCGGCTCGCACGCGAATCCGCCGACGGCAGCTCAACGCGCGGGTCAGGCGCCGCGGCCTCGAACGACCCGTCGCTCGCGGCGCCGGCCACGGTCTCGCTGCAGTTCGAGCTTGAAGGTGCGCGGTCCGAGGTCACCGTCGAGATGACCGCGGCGCAGTTCGAGTTGCAAGATCACCGCATCCCGATCGAGCGCAGCCGCCAGCGCGGCTGGGGCAAGGTGTCGATTCCAGCCGACTCAAACCCGGCCGACAACGAGTACTACTTCGTCTTCGACGAATCGCCGGTGCGGCGCACGATCATCGTGAGCGACGACCCGGCCGCCGCGCGGCCGCTCGAACTGGCCGCGTCGATCGCCCCCGATCCCGCGTTGCGTGCGGCCGTCGAGACCGTCACGCGCGAACAGCTAGGTTCGGTCGAGTGGGAGCACGTCGCGTTCGTCTTCTGGCGGGCCGCGCTTCCCAGCGGCGATGCGGCGGCGTCCGTCCAGTCGTTCGTCGACCGCGGTGGCAGGGTCTTGTTCCTGCCGCCTGGCGAGACGACCAGCGACGAGTTCATGGGCGCACGCTGGACCGACTGGGCCGAAGACGACGCGAACGTCGCCGTCGAAACATGGCGCGGCGATCAAGACCTGCTGGCCCACACGCAGAGCGGCGCCGCGCTGCCGGTCGGTCAGTTGCAGGTGCGCCGTTTCTGTGGGCTGGCCGGTGAGTTGACGCCGCTCGCGTCGCTCAAGGGCGGCGCGCCGCTGCTGGCTCGTGTGCCGACGCCGCGTGGCGGCGTCTACTTCTGCGCGACTACGCCCGCACCGAGCGACTCGTCGTTGGCCGCCGACGGCGTCGTCTGGTACGTGCTCGTGCAACGAGCGATCGCGGCCGGCGCGGCAGTGCTCGGCAACACGCGACAGCTTGTGGCGGGCGAGGCGTCGGCCGAAGGACCCGAGTCGTGGCAACGTCAAGCGGGGCCGCCGGACGCGATCTCCACCGACTTCGCCTATCACGCCGGCGTCTACTCGGCGGCCGAGCGATTGCTGGCTGTGAACCGGGCGGCCGCCGAGGACCACTCGCCCGTGCTCGCGGATCAGCGCGTCGCCGAGTTGTTTCAAGGTCTCGACTTCGCGCGAGTCGACGACCAGGCCGGCTCGTTTGCCGCGCTGGTTCAGGAAATCTGGCGGCTGTTCCTCGCGTCGATGATTGTCGCATTGATAGTCGAGGCGGCCCTGTGCCTGCCCAAGCGGGCGTCGGGCGGCGCGATCGAGCCTGGCGCGACGGGCCTGCAGGCGAGCGACGTGCGACACGCTTGGGCCGACCACGTTGCCGGCGACGGCGAGCCCGCCGCCCGGAAATCGGCGCCGCGCACCGAACAGGGGGTCCCTGCGTGAACGCCACTCGCACACTCACGTTTCTCTGGACCCCGTGGTCGGCCGGCGTGTCGCTGCTGGTCGTCGTGGTCGCGGCCGGATTCTGCTTCATGGCGTGGCGACGCAGCGGCTATCGCGCGTCGATGGGCCTGCTGGAATTGTTGCGGCTTGTGATCGTCGCGGCGGCGGCGGCGATGCTCAATCAGCCGGAGTGGATCGAAGAGTATCGACCCGACGAGAAACCGACGATCGCCGTCTTGTGGGACGATTCGGGCAGCATGGCCACGCGCGACGTGGTGTCGGCGAGTTCGGGCAGCGCGGCAATCGCGCGACGCGAGGTGGCTGCGGCACTGGCCGATCCCGCCGCCTGGAACCAGTTGCACGAGCGAATGAACATCGTCATCCAGCCGTTCGCGACCAGCCAGCCCGGGCGCGGCAGCGACCTCAACGCGCCGCTGACCGAGGCGCCCGACAAGTTCAAGAATCTGATCGGCGTCGTGCTCGCCTCCGACGGCGACTGGAACGAAGGGTCGCCGCCCGTCGAGGCCGCGTCGCGATTGCGGCTGCGCGGCGTGCCGGTCTTCGCAGTGCCGATCGGCAGCCCCATCAGGCTACCCGACGTCGATCTCGTCAGCCTTGACGCACCCACGTTCGGTGTGACGGGCAAGTCAGTGCGCATTCCATTCACCATCGAAAGCTCGCTGCCACGCGACTACCTCGCGACGGTCACCCTGCGAGCATCCGACGGCGACGAGGTCGCCAAGGAAGTTCGCATCGCCCCCATGAGTCGAACCAGCGACTGGCTCGTCTGGAAGCCCAAGGCGACAGGCGACTTCACCGTGACGCTCGACCTGCCGAAACACGCCGACGAGGCGATCGCCGACAACAACCGCCTCAGCGCCCCGATTGCGGTGCGCGAAGAAAAACTGCGCGTGCTCGTGGTCGAGTCGTATCCGCGCTGGGAGTATCGCTACCTGCGCAATGCACTATCGCGCGATCCGGGCGTCGAGGTCTCGTGCCTGCTGTTTCACCCGGGCCTTAGCAAAGTGGGCGGGGGCAGCCGCGATTACATCAAGCAGTTCCCGCCGGGACTCGACGAGCTGTCGAAGTTCGATGTCGTGTTTCTCGGCGACATCGGACTCGACGACGGCCAACTGACCACCGAGAACTGCCGACTGCTCAAAGGCCTAGTCGAGCAGCAGGCCAGCGGGTTGGTGTTCATGCCCGGCTGGCAGGGCCGACAGTTTTCGCTGCTCGATACGGAACTGGACGATCTGTACCCCGTGTTGCTCGACAGCGCCCAACCGAGCGGATGGGGCTCGCGCACGCCCGGCCACTTTGAATTGACCGATCTTGGCCGGCGAAGTCTGCTAACCAAACTGGCCGACACGCAAGACGACAACGTCGACGTCTGGGAGGACCTGCCGGGCTTTCAGTGGTACGCGCCGGTGTTGCGGGCCAAGGCCGGGACCGAGACGCTCGCCGTGCACAAGGACATGTCGAACGAGCACGGCCGGCTGCCGCTGTTGGTGACGCGTACGTTCGGGGCCGGCAAGGTGCTGTTCATGGGCACCGACGGCGCGTGGCGTTGGCGCAAGGGAGTCGAAGACAAGTACCATTACCGCTTCTGGGGCCAGGTCGTTCGTTGGATGGCGTATCAGCGAAACATGGCGAAGGGCGAAACCATGCGACTCTACTTCTCGCCCGACCAGCCGCAGATGCGTCAGACGATCGCGCTCTCCGCCAACGTGATGGAGCGGAGCGGCGAGCCTCTGGCGGCCGGCGACGTCGCGGCCCGCATCACCGCGCCGTCGGGCAAGGTCGAGACCGTGCGTCTCTCGTCGGCGGGCGAGGAGTGGGGGTTGTTTAGCGGGCAGTTCACGGCCGTCGAGCCGGGCAAGCACGAAGTGACGCTCGCGTGCAAACAGACCAGCGCGACCCTCGACGCCAGCTTCTTTGTGCAGGGCGTCGCGATCGAGCGCATCGGCCGCCCGGCCCGTCCCGAGGTACTCGATGAGATCGCCCGAGTCACGCGCGGCAAGGTGCTCGCGCCGGACAAGATCGACGACGTGGTCCGGTCGCTCGCCGCGTTGCCCGACCCGCCGCCGTCGGTGCGTCGCGTTCAGTTGTGGAGCCACCCGGCCCTGGCCGGCGGGATTGTGTTGCTGCTGGGGGTCTTTTGGGTGGTGCGGAAAGTCGTCGGCTTGATATGATTCAACGCCACTGGAGGCAAGAACCGTGGCCGGCAAGCGAGACCCGTTGGACAAGCGGTTGAAGCAACTTGAAGTCGAAGTGGAGCGACTGAAGGCACAGATTGGCCGGAATCGTCGTGTCCCGTGGTACCGCCAGATTCTCGGACAGTTTGAAAACGATCCTGTGTTTGACAAGGTCGTACAACTGGGACGCGGAATACGCGAGGCGGAGCGAAAGGGCGCTAAGTAAGTGCCGGTTATTCTGGATACGGATCATCTGACCATTCTGCAGCGGCGTGGCGCGGAGTCTGAGCGGTTGCTTGCCCGGTTGGATCGTCTGGCACCGGATGACATCGGCACAACGATCGTGAACTACCAGGAGCAGGTGAAGGGATGGGTGACCTTGTTGAACCAGTCGCGGCGCGGGGAAGAGATTGTTCGTGCCTATGACGAGTTGGATGAATTGCGACGTGCGTTTCAGCGAATGAACGTGCTTCCGTTCACCGACGCGGCTCAGCAACGGTTCACGGAGGTCCGCAAACAAGCTCGGCGACTCGGCACGTTGGACATTCGGATTGCGAGTATCGCGCTAGCGACCGAATCGACGTTGCTCAGTCGCAACGTGCGAGACTTTCGTCAAGTGCCAGGCCTTCGAATCGAACACTGGACGGTTTGACTAAATAGCCTTGCACGATTCTGGGACAGTAGCCCGACGCGCCAGCGAGGGA
>DAIOWH010000226.1:0-7746 GCA_036758585.1 Planctomycetia bacterium | reverse complement strand
TGCGGCTGCGGGTTAAACGACCGAAGCCGATTTCAGACCCTATTCAATGCGGCACTGTACTCATTCATCCCTGATGCGTCCAATCTTGGGGTCGGCTTTAAGCGGCAGCCGCACGGGCTTGCCGCTGGTGGCTGACTGGTAGATGGCCAGGATGATCTCGACCGCCCGGCGTCCCTCGTGGCCGTCGATGGCGGGCGTGCGATCTTTGTCGATGGCGTCGAGCACATCGCGGAACTGTTTGGCGTGGCCGTGGTGGCCGATTGCGGCCGGGTCGCTCGCGCCGCCGCCCGTGCTGTGCCGCTCGGCCATGCGCTTCTTGACCGTGGCGTCGCGCGGGCCCTTGCGGGCGAAGTCCCACTTCACGATGTCTTCTTCTTCAATAACGGCCGACCCTTCGGAGCCGTGGATCTCGATGCGCTTCAGGTAACCCGGATAGGCGGCCGTGCTGGCCTCGATGACGCCGAGCGCGCCGCTGGTGAATCGCACAGCCGCCACCGCCGTGTCCTCAACCTCGATGCGCACGTGGGCCAGGCGTGCGACGCGGGCCGAGACCTCGGCGACAGGCCCCATGAGCCAGGTCAGCAGGTCGACGCTGTGAATGGCCTGGTTCATCAGCGCGCCGCCGCCGTCCAGTTCCCACGTGCCTCGCCACTTGCCGCCGTCGTAGTACGATTGCGGACGGAACCATTTCACGAACGAATCGCCCAGCGTCAGCCGCCCGAACCGCTTCTCGTCGATGGCTCGCTTCAGTTCGACATTCGAGTCGTGAAACCGCGACGGAAAGATGGCCGACAGTTTGACCTTGTTGCGCTCGCATGCGCGGATGATCGCGTCGCACCGTTTCAGCGTGATTTCCAGAGGTTTCTCGACGATCACATGCTTACCCGCGCGGGCGGCCGCCACGGCCGGGTCCATATGCGCGCCGCTTGGCGTACACACCGTGACCACGGTGACGTCGCGATCGCCCAACATCTCATCGAGCCGGCGGTACGCGCGACACCCGGTCGCCGCCGACAGTCGGTCGGCAAGGTCGGGCACGGTGTCGTAGCACGCCACGAGCCTCGCGCCCCGAATGTCGTTGATGGCCCGCGCATGGAAGTTCGCGATCATTCCACAGCCGACAATCCCAAAACCGTGACGACTCATGGTTGTGCTCTCCCTGAGAAGGCTTCGATTACTGCGTCGGGATCCGACATCAGCTCCCGACTCGGCTGCGGACCCGATGCGACAAGTGATTCTTGCCGCAGGCGCTTCTTTTTCTCTTCCGTTCCGGTTTCCGCATGCCACAACATGCGCCTGCTCCTCCAGCCAATTCCATTGGCCCTAACGCAGCCGAAGTCGTGCCACGCGCCGACTTCCCACGCGAATCACCAATCCATCGCTCACGGCAATCTCCGCCTTGGGGTCAACGACCTTCTCGCGGTCTGGACCGATCGTGACGCCGCCCTGCGCCACGAGTCGCCGGCCTTCGCTGGTGCTCGGGGCGAGGCCGGTCAACACGAGCAGCCGTGCGATCCAAATACGCCCATCCTTCAGCTCGCTGGCCGCGATCGCGACCTCCGGCATCTCCGTCGGGTCCTGATGTTCGCGGAATCGCCGCTCGAACTCGGCCAGAGCGGCGTCGGCCGCGGCCGCACCGTGATACTGCCCGACGATGTCCTTGGCCAGCGCGACCTTGGCCTCGCGCGGATGGGCGCCAGGTCCGAGCAACCGATCGACTTCGTCGAGCGGCCGGTCGGTGAGCAGTTCAAAGTACGGCCGCATCACCGCGTCGGGAATGCTCATGAGCTTGCCGAACATCTGGTCGGCCGATTCGCCCACGCCGACGTAGTTGCCCAGGCTCTTACCCATGCGGCGCACGCCGTCGGTGCCCACCAAGATCGGCAGCGTCACGGCTATCTGCGGCTCTTGCCCACGGTCGCGCTGCAGCTCGCGCCCGGCCATTAGGCTGAACAGTTGCTCGCTGCCGCCCAGTTCCACATCGGCTCGAATCTCCACGGAATCCCAGCCCTGCATCAGCGGGTACAAGCACTCGTGCAGGTAGATGGGCGACGCGGCCTTGAGCCGATTGGTGAAATCGTCGCGCTCGAGCAAGCGCGAGATCGTCATCTTGCTGCACAACTCCAGCACGTCGAGAAACGACATGCGGCCGAACCAGTCGCCGTTGCGATGCACTTCGGCCCGGCTCATGTCGACGATCTTGGCGATCTGAACCAGGTAGTCGCGAGCGTTCACCTCGACCGCCTCTTGCGTCAGCCGCGCCCGCGTCTGATCTCGGCCGCTGGGGTCGCCCACTAGCGCCGTGTAGTTACCGATGATAATGACCGCCGTGTGACCCAGTTCCTGGAACTGACGCAGCTTGCGCAGTGGCACGGTGTGCCCAAGGTGCACGTCGATGCCGGTCGGGTCGATCCCGTACTTGACGCGCAGCGGCGATCCCGTCCGAACCGATCGTTCGAGCTTCTGGACCAACTCCGGCTCGGGCACGATCTGTTCGACGCCACGACGAATGACCGCTAGTTGCTCTGCAACGTTCAAGCTGGTGACCCTCGTCTTGCAAAGGGGCCGGATTATAGCGGCGGGGCCGAAATCGCGGAAGCGAGCGTGAACGGCGTGCGGTGGGCCGGCGTCGGCTTGATCCCAATCCTTAATTGACGCCCGCTCGCGTGGTCGGCACAATCCGGCGACCATGCAGATTGATGGGGTCGAGATCGAAGACACGTTCGCCGAGGCGTTTGCGATGGTCGCCGCCCGCGCGATCATCACGGCCGACTCGGCGGATTGGGCGACCACCGCCGCTCGCGAGGCGACGGGCTATGCCACCTCGGTCATCGCCTGCGACGCCGAAGCGGGCGTCGAACGCGAACTCGCGCCCGACGAAACCCCGGACGGACGGCCAGGCGCCAGCGTGCTCTTCTTCGGCTTCAGCCGCGACAAACTAGAAAAGGCCGTCGCCAACCGAATCGGCCAGTGTGTCATGACCTGCGCCACGACCGCCTGCTACAACGGCGTCGACCAACTCGACAAGCCCATCAAGATTGGCGGTAGCCTGCGCTACTTCGGCGACGGATTCCAAACGTCGAAGTTATTGGAACAGCCACTAGCTGATAGCCGACAGCCGTCAGCCGTCGGCAATCAACCGTCGACAACTCCCAAGGAAGTCGTAGTGCAGGCGGCTCGCCTGCGGCTTCCTTTGACGACATTGCAGGCGGGCCGCCTGCACTACGCTAACGACCAACAATCATCCCGCCGTCGTTTCTGGCGGGTGCCGGTGATGGACGGCGAGTTCCTGTGCGAAGACAAGTTCGGCACCGTGAAAGGTGTCGCGGGCGGCAACTTCCTGATCCTGGCGTCGACGCCACGCGCCGCGCTCGCTGCGGCGGAGCGAGCAGTAGCGGCGATTCGCCAGTCGGTGCGCGACGTGATCCTGCCGTTCCCGGGCGGCGTGGTGCGATCGGGCAGCAAAGTCGGCTCGCGATACAAGAAGTTGCGCGCCAGCACCAACGACGGTTACTGCCCGACGCTGCGCGGCGTCACGGCGACCTCGCTGCCCGAGGGTGTGGCCGCGGTCTACGAGATCGTCATCGACGGACTGTCGCTCGCGGCCGTGGAAGCCGCGACGCGAGTCGGCGTACGTGCCGCGTGTCTCCCTGGCGTGGTCCGCATCTCGGCGGGCAACTACGGCGGCAACTTGGGTCCGCACCACATTCGGTTGCACGACGTGCTGAAATGATCACCCTGACCTGGAAGTCGAACACAACGGTGCCGGTCGAGGCCGAGTGCATTACGCCGGAGAACCTGGCGGGCAAGTCGGCGGCCGAGGTGGGCCGCCTCGCCGTGCAGCACGGCAACCGGCCCGAGTCGCTCGGCGAGTTCTTCTCAGTCGCCGGCGACGCGAGCGACAGCGAGATCACGATCGAGGGCGAGATGCAGCGGGTCAAGTGGGTCGGGGCCGGCATGACGCGCGGACGCATCACCGTACGCGGCAGTATCGGCATGCACCTCGGTTCGGAGATGACCGGCGGCATCATCGATGTGCATGGCCAGGCCGGCGACTGGGTCGGCGCCGAGATGCGGGGCGGCCTGATCCACGTACGCGGCAACGCCGGTCATCAGGTCGGCGCGGCCTATCGCGGCAGCCGACGCGGCATGCGCGGCGGCACGATCCTGATCGATGGCGCGGCGGGCAACGAGATCGGCAGTACGATGCGACGCGGCCTCGTCGCGATCGGCGGCGCCTGCGGCGACTTCGCAGGCGTCTCCATGATCGCCGGCTCAGTGTTGTTGTTCGGCAAGACCGGCGTGCGCACCGGTGCGGGTATGAAGCGAGGCACGATCGCACTGTTTCCGGCCGCCGATCGCGATGTCGAGACGGCGCTGCTGCCGACGTTTCGGTTCGACTGCGAGTACGAGCCGGTGTTCATGCGCCTCGTCTTGAGACAACTCCGTGGGCTAGGTTTCTCGCCGGCAGACCGTGTAGCAACCACGACGTTCCGTCGTTACAGCGGCGACCTCGTCGCCCTGGGCAAGGGGGAGTTACTGATCGCAGCCCGCCTCGGCTGATTTCCGACTCCTTTCCCCTTCGCGCCTTTGCGCCTTTGCGTGAGACTTCTTCTGCGAGTGATCCTCACGCAAAGGCGCAAAGGCGCAAAGAGGAAGGGGCGAGCGCGTGAGGAGCGAAACGACATGACTGAATCGTACGAGCGAGAGTTGGCGGTGGCGATTGCGGCCGTGCGCGAGGCAGCCGTGCTTTGTCGCGCGGTTCAGGCCGAGATCACGCCGACGATGCTCGAGAAGAAGGACCGCAGCCCCGTGACCGTGGCCGACTTCGGCAGCCAGGCGATCGTCTGCCGCCATCTGAGCCGGGCGTTTGCGAACGACCCTGTCATCGCCGAAGAGGATTCGACCGAGTTGCGTGAAGCGGCCAACGCCAGCGCGCTCAAACAGGCGACACAGCACGTGCAGTGTACACTGGGCGACGCGGCGGCGACGGCTGACGCGGTCTGTCGCTGGATCGACTGGGGACACACGCGCGGGTACTGCGAGCGATTCTGGACGCTTGACCCGATCGACGGCACCAAGGGATTCCTGCGCGGCGAGCAGTACGCCGTATCGCTCGCCCTGATCGTGCGCGGCGAGATCGTGGTCGCCGCACTGGCGTGTCCTAACTTGCCGGTCGAGGCCGGCCGGCCGGCGCCGACCGGCGCGATCTTCGCCGCCGTGCGAGGGCAAGGAGCCACCGTGCGGGCTATGGACGGCGACGGTGCGCCCACGCCGGTTCAGGTGAGTCGCAGTCGTGACTCGGCCGCGGCACGGTTCTGCGAGTCGGTCGAATCCGGCCACAGCTCGCACGGCGACGCGGCGGAACTGGCCCGCCGGCTTGGCATCACCGCCGCCCCGGTGCGCATGGACAGCCAGGCCAAGTACGCCGTGGTCGCGCGCGGCGAGGCCGACATCTATTTGCGTCTGCCCACGCGGGCCGACTACCGCGAGAAGATTTGGGACCACGCCGGCGGCGCACTGATCGTCACCGAAGCTGGCGGCCGCGCCACCGATGTCGACGGCAAGCCGCTCGAGTTTCACCACGGCGCCGAACTCGTCGCGAATCGCGGCGTCATCGTTACGAATGGCCCGTTGCATGCGGCCGTGCTCGCGGGACTGGCGGCGCCGTGACGATTGAGGCGGGCGCTTGTGGAAGCACTCGGCGTCGGGTATATATACCGCACGCGGCCATAAATGAGACATTCTCGCGTAACGCCCAGCCGCAGGCGCCGGCACAACATGGCCGGGATTGTGCATCTCCGCTCGCCTGTGGCTCCGCGTTAAACGAGTCAATCCTGCCGCGTGCGGCATAGCACGACGAAATCCCGATAGACCCTGGCGTCTGACCGCGTCCCTCTCTTCGCGAAAGGACAGTCATGGCTCGCAAATCACCTCTCGTTCGATTGTTCCCCGTCGCAATGTCGTTCGCGGCGATGATCTGGTTGTCGTTGGCGACGATCGCTCAGACGCCGGGCAAGAAGGCGGGCGCGTCGGCGGCTCCGAAGTTGCCCGGCGCGGCTGGGGCGGCGGCCGCGAACGCCGACCTGACCGACACCCCAGTGAACGTGCCGGCCGGCGGTGAACTGCTCTATGCCGCCGCCCCGAGTGCATACGCGGCCGTTGGGCACAAGGCGGACGGCAAGGGCACTTGCCAAGTGTGGGACTTGATCGCCAAGAAACAGGTCGGCAAACCGCTCGCCGCGTTGCCGGCCGCCGGAACCTCGCCGTCCGGGCGCGTCTTCGCGCTCAGCCGCGATGGCAAGCATCTGGCCGTGTCGGTGCTCGTCGGCAAGAACCCGGGCGTCAGCGTCTGGTCAGTCGAGTCGGGCCAGGAGCTGCGCAAGTTCGAGGTGAACGCGACGCCGATATTCCTCGACGTCATGCTATTCGCCGGCCCCGGGCAGATCGTGACGTCCAAACAGACGAATCAAGGCAAGCTGTTCCAAATCTGGGACGTAACGACCGGCCAGGCGGTGCGCGAGTTCAAGGGGCCGGGCGCGTTCGAGGCCGAGTCTGCCGCGGTGTCGCCCGACGGCAAGCGGCTGGCCGTCTTCAGCGACAAGCGAGCGATCGTGTACGACCTGGCGTCGGGGTCGGAAACGGCCCAACTCGATTGCCCGCCGCCACCGTTTTCCATCATCCATTGCCGCGGCCTGCAGTTCACGCCCGACGGCACCGAACTCGGCGGCGTGTTCTACAACAACCGCGAGACGCACGTGCTGAGCTGGACCATCGCCGACAAGCAGCGAGTCGTCGAACACCTGATTCCGGGCGACGTCAAGCACACGGCCAAAGGCGCATTCAACTACAAGGGGCCGGGGTTCGAGTGGCTGCCCGACGGTAGCGCGTGTCTGCTCTACGGTCACGCGATCATCGACCGGGCGAGCGGTCGACTGGCGTGGATCATTCGGCCGGCCGACGAAGACATCTACCCACCGGCGCGGCGAGTGCTCGACAACGACCACGTCGCGGTGGCGCTCGGCCCGTTCAACGGCACGAAGAAGATATCCGTTCTGAAGCTGCCGTGGGCGCAGATCGACGGATCGCTCAAGGCGCTCGCCGAGAACACCGAGGCGCACGTGCGGCCGGGTCTGTCGGTGACGCTCGAGGTCGAAGTCGGCCAGGTGCGTCAGGGCACGCCCGATCAGGCGAAGGCCGACCTGATCGCCGCGCTGACCGAGCGGCTCGAGGCCGATGGCATCACGGTGGCGGCAGGCCAACAGACGGTCTTGTCAGTGAAGTACAGCGAGCGCGAGGGCGTGACGCTGCACGAGATGCAGTCTCAGGGCGGTCCCGGCGGCGTCCCAGGCTTGCCGGGTCCGGGCGGGAACGCCGTGGCCACCGGCCGCACCGTGCAGGGCACGCGGGCGCTTTGTGACATCGCATTCAAGATCGCCGGACGCACCACGCCCTTCTGGGCAAATCACATCGACATGGACCCCAAGACGATCATCGTCCGCGAACAGGCGAGCGACGCGGCCGCGCGATCGGCGACGTTCCGCATGGTGAAGGGCGCGCTGACCCAGCAGCCGATTCCATACTTTGTTCCCAAGGATCCGAATCTCGCAGCGCTGCCGGGCACGACCCAGTTGCCCGCGAGCACGCCGCCGGCTCAGCCGGCGAACCGCGCCACCGTGAAACCGACCACGCGCGGCAAGTAGGGAAGCTGTACCTCACGCGGCCAAGAATGAATCGTTTAACCCG
>DAIOWH010000225.1:0-7750 GCA_036758585.1 Planctomycetia bacterium | reverse complement strand
GCACTACGACTTCCTTGTTAGCGTAGTGCAGGCGGCCCGCCTGCAATCTCGTCAAGGAAGCCGCAGGCGAGCCGCCTGCACTACGACTTCCTTGTTAGGCGTCGAGTTTCAACCGGCGTTCCTGCCCCGTAACGAGACGACGATTGTGCCCAAGTTGCGTTGGGATGTCAAAGCGAATGAGCACCGCCCAAACGAGATTCTGGCGGGCGGGCGCAGGCGTTACCTAGGCGCCAGCAGCACCGTGAGCCGCTTGCCCTCCATGCCGGGCGGCTTTTCGATCTTGGCCACATCCTCGAGCTGCTTGAGCACGCCGTCCATGATCGTGCGTCCCTGTTCGATGTGTGTGATCTCGCGACCGCGGAACTCGACCTTGAAGATCACCTTGTCCTTGTGCATCAGGAACTCGCGGGCGTGGTTCACCTTCACATTGATGTCGTGCTCGCCCGTTTTGGGATGGACGCGAATCTCTTTGATCTGGACGCGATGGGTTTTCTGCTTGGCGGCCTTCTTCTTCTGCTCGTACTTGAACTTGCCGAAGTCCATGATACGGCAGACCGGCGGGCGCTCGAGCGGTGCGACCTCAACCAAATCGAGCCCTGCCTGCCGCGCGGCCGCTAGGGCCTGTTCGCGCGGAATTATGCCGAGTTGCTGACCGTCGTCGCCCACCACGCGCAGGGGCGAAATGCGGATTTGCTCGTTGACCCGTTGATTGCGTTCGATCGTTCGCTTCCTCCAGTTCGGCCGTTGCCTCGCGGGGGTACCGACACCGGGACTCCCAAAGGCAGATACTAAATAGCGTCTCGCCGCCAAAGCGTCAACGTGAAGGCGATGTAGGGACGACGTTGACGGAGTTGAAACAGTTGAAGGAGCCACCGCCTCCTTCAACTTCTTCAACTGCTTCAACTCCGTCAACTCCTCCCATCTCTACACCGACACCTGGTCGCGCACCAGCTCACCGAACAGCTCCGGCCGGCGGGTGCGCAGCGTGAAGTTGGGCTGGCTTCGCTGGCGAGCGATCGAGTCGGCGTCGAGCGTGGCGACGATCATCTCGTCGCGAATGCGTTCGGTCTGCGTGTGAGTAAGGAGTTCGCCGTCGGGGGCAAAGATCATTGCGGCGCCGGCGTGGTGCGGCTGGTTGAAATGATCGCGGGGATAGGTGTCCACGTACCCTGCGCGGCCGGCCTGGTCGGTCAACACCACGAAGCACGCGTTCTCCTTGGCCCGCATCGCATACGAACGAAACTGCTCGAACGAGTGGCGTCGCGCGGCGGCCTCGGACTCGGCCGTGTCGTCCCACATCTTGATCCGCGCCGCGTGCGGCATCAGGATCACCTCGGCGCCGCGAATCGCCAGTATCCGCGCCGGCTCCGGGAACTGATTGTCGTAGCAGATTACGGTGGCGACCTTGCACTTGCCGATGTCGAACACCGGCAGCTCGCGGCCGCCCTTGTAGAACAGGTTCTCGTCGCGCGACAGGTGCAGCTTGCGTTGCTTGCCGATGTAGCCCTGCGGCCCGACTAGCACCTGCGTGTTGAACACGATGTCGCGTTCCTTCTCGCTCAGCCCGACCGAAAGGAACAACCGGTGATGACGTGCGAGTTGTACCAGCCGCTCGACGCTCGGACCATCGGGCACCGGCTCGGCGAGTTCCCAGGTGTTTGGGGTGCAATGACCGTGAACGACCAATTCCGGAAAGAGCACCAGTTCCGCCTTGTCGGCCGCCGCACGCTCACACCAACTCGCGATGGCGGCAAGCGCCTGTTGCGGTTTACCCAGCTCGCTGTTCATACTCACGGCGGCGACTCGGACCGTTTGCATCGACGACTCCTGATCGGGGACTGGGTAGCTTTGGGTCGGCATGGCCACGCAAAGCCGAGGGCGCCCCCAGGATTCACGTGAACCTACTGCCCGGACTGGCATGCGTTGCAGCCGGCCAGTAGATTCCCATGCGGCCGGGCCGACGGCAAGAGTGAACTTCGAGGCATGTGAACCGATGCGTCTGACGGGTGGTGCGTTGTGTTGGCGGCTGGTCTGGATGTTCGCCGCACTGGCTGCCGCTCGACCGGCGCCTTTGGCGTACGGCGAACCCCTGCGCGAACGCCACGCCCAACTAAAGGTCCCGCTGGTTCGTGAAGTCGAACGGATCGCCGCGGAGTGTGAGGCGCGCGGCGAAACCGATTCGGCCGCGAGCGTGCGGCGGGTGATCGAGCCTCGCCGCGCTGGCGTCCTGTCGATTCGGATACTGGCGAATCCAAGCCCGCCCAGCGCGAATGGCGACCAGCCCGCGTGGTCAGTCGCGCTGGCCCGCGTGCGACGCGAGTACGCTCGCGATCTGTTCGATCTCGCCCGCGCGGCGTTCCAGGCAGGCGAGATTTCATACTGTTACGACCTGGTCCGCGAAGTCGTCGAGCACGACCCGGACCACGGCCAGGCGCGAAATCTGCTCGGTTTCACGCGGTATCGCGACCAGTGGGCGACGCCTTACGCCGCGGCGAAGCTGAAAGCGGGGCAAGAGTGGCACCCGCGGTTCGGCTGGACGCCGCGCAACCACCTCGCGCGGCTTGAGCAGGGCGAGCGCTTGTGGAAAGGCCAATGGCTGCCCGCCGACGAAGTGGCCCGCTACCGCGAGCCGTGGGGCAACGCGTGGGAGATCGAGACCGAGCACTACGTGGTGCGCACCAACGCGAGTCTGGAGCGCGGCGTCGAGTTCGCAGATCGACTCGAAAAACTGTACGCGATCTTTTTCCGCCTGTTCGCCGGTTTCTTCAGCCCACACGACCAGATGGCGATGCTGTTCGATCCGCCGAACCGTCGCACCGCGCTGGGCACGCGCGACCCCGCCACGCGCCAGCCCTCCAGACGCTTTCGCGTGAACTTCTACCGAACGCGCGACGAGTACATCGAGGCGCTGCGCCCGCACGTCAAGTTTGGCCTCGGCGCGAGCACCGGCATGTACCTCACCAACACCCGCACAGCCTATTTCTACGTGCACGAGGAGATGGACGAGGCCACGGTGATCCACGAGGCCACGCACCAACTTTTCGCCGAGACGCGCGACCACCCGCAGGCGGCCGGCACGCGCGGCAACTACTGGGTGCTCGAAGGCATCGCCTGCTACATGGAATCGTTCAAGGATTGCGGCGACCACGTGCAGTTGGGCAGTTGGGACACGCCGCGGTTCCGAGTAGGCCACGACTGGATCGTCAAGCAGCACAAGTACGTACCTGCAGAGAAACTGGCGCGTCTCGAAATCAACGACTTCGACACGCCCGACGTTCACAACCTGTACGCCCAAGCCGCGTGCCTCTGCCACTTTCTGATGCACCACGATGGAGGCCGCTATCGAGACCTGCTGGTGAAGTACCTCGAGCAAGTGTATCTGGGCCAAGCCGAACCCGGCACGCTCGCCGAGTTGATTGAAATGGACTACGCGGATTTGGACCGAGCGTTTGTGAAGCACGTGGCCGCTAAGGCGTACTGATTCTCTCCTGTTGTGGGAGCGAGGAGCGACTGGATGCTCTCGAAAGAGAACTACGATCGCGGCGTCGAGATGCTGCGTCAGATGGTCGGCGCGGAGCGATTGGACGCGGCGCGGCGAGCGTTTGCCGAGGTGTCGCCCGACTTCGAGCACTACGTAGTGGGCTTTCTCGCCGGCGAGCTTTGGCCGCGGCCGGGGCTCGACCTGAAGACGCGCAGCCTCGTGACGATTGCCGCTGTGGCGGCGCTCGGGCGAACGCGAGCGCTGCGGTTCAACATTGAAATGGCCCTGGGCAACGGCGCAACCCGCCAAGAGATCGTCGAAGTGCTGCTTCAAATGGCGGGCTATGCCGGCTTCCCGGCGTGTTGGGACGCCCTGGGAATTGCGAAAGAAGTGTTCGATTCACCGCCCCCGAAGTAACTCTGTGCCTCGTTCTGACTCGATTGAGCGCGAGTTTGGCGTACCGTTCCCGGGCCGGATCCTGGCCGAGGAGCGTTGGACGCGGACCGCGCTGAAGAACCTGCCCCGCGAGGGTCCCCTGAATTGGGCGACTCTTTTCGGCCGCACTGCGCCGATCGTGCTCGACCTCGGCTGCGGCAATGGCCGGTTCATCATCGGCAGCGCGCTGGCCCGGCCGGCGTTCGACCATATCGGCCTCGACGTACTGCCGGTCGTGATCCGCTACGCCACTCGCCGCGCCAATCAGCGCGGATTGAAGAACATCCGCCTCGCCGTGCGCGGCGCCCACGAGTTCCTGCGCGATCTGGTCGCGCCGCAGTCGATTCGGGAGATTCACCTCTATCATCCTCAACCGTACCACGACCCCGGCAAGGCCGACCGACGTGTCATGACTCCCGACTTCGTCGCGCTCGTCCACCGCTCGATCGAACCCGGCGGGCTTTTTGTCGTGCAGACCGACAACGCAGCCTACTGGAAATACATGCGCGACATCGTGCCGCACTTCTTCGACTTCCACGATCATCCAGGGGCCTGGCCCGACGCCCCGCTGGGTCGCACGCGTCGCGAGATCGTCGCTCGTGGCCAGGGCCTAAAGATCCACCGCGGTTCGGGCAGCCCGCGGCCGGACCTCACCGCCAGCGCGATCGACGAGTTGGTGCGGACTTTGCCGTTGCCGCGATTTGGCACGGCACGATAATGAAGACGATTTTGGTTTTTCGGTTCTCCGCTTTCCTTGGGATTTGGTGCTTGGCATTTGGAAGTTTCCCCAATGTATGCCTGTCTGTTCGACATCGACGGCACATTGTTATCGAGCGGCGGGGCCGGCAAGCACGCTATGTACGAGGCGCTGCGGGCGGAGTTCGGCCCGGCCGAGTTGCACGACCGGGTCCCGTTCGCGGGCCGGACTGACCGCGCGATCGGCCGCGACTTGCTGCGAGTCCACGGCATCGACGACACGCCGCAGAACTGGCACCGCTTCTGCGCAGCCTACCTGCGCCAGTTGCCGACGTCGCTCGCAAGCCGGTCGGGCGGGGTGCTGCCCGGCGTTGCTTCGCTGCTTGATTTGCTGCGGTCGCGCAACGACGTCGAGGTCGGATTGCTGACCGGCAACCTGCGCGAGGGCGCACGCCACAAGCTCGAACACTACGGCATCTATCACCACTTCGCGTTCGGCGGGTTTGGCGACATACACTTCGACCGCAACGACGTGGCCGCCGACGCCGCTCGCGAGGTCGAGCGCCACACCGGCCGGCCGTGGAATTGCGACCGTATGTGGGTGATCGGCGACACACCCTACGACGTGCGCTGCGCCCGTTCGATCGGCGCCCGCGTGCTGGCCGTCAGCACCGGCCTCCATTCGCTCGATGAGCTTTCGGCCGAGCAGCCCGACCTGCTGTTCGCCGACCTATCGGAACCGTCGACGTTCCTGGCTGCGATGCAGGCGTGACCCGATCTTTCTGGGGCGACGCTGAGCACCCCTCACCACGACCCTCTCCCCAAAGGGGAAAGGGAGAATCACATTCGCGAGTCTTTCTCCCTCTCCCCTTTGGGGAGAGGGCCGGGGTGAGGGGTTGGGTCAGTGTTCGCAAGTGCGTCGCACACCCCAAATCGTGGCACAAGTTCAGTTCCGCAGCTCGTTCAGCGTGTAATACGCCTGCGGGTGAAGCAGCGAATCGCCCTCGGCACTCTTGAGGTTTGCGACGTGAAGCTCGTAGACGCGCCCGCGCTTCAGGTTGGGCACTTCGAGCGAAACGCGCCGTCGGTCGTCGGACACACTCACCCGCGCAACCGACTCGGCTCGCGTGTCGATCTCTGGCGAGCCGTAGGTGCTCCAGTAGTTATATGTGTACGACTGCATGCTGTACGCAGCGAGCGGCTCGGCCGTTGCCGGGTCGATCGGCTTGGTGAACACGAGATCGAAGCCCGTCGCGGTCAGGCTCATCGAGTGCATTTCAAATGGCAGGACT
This sequence comes from Planctomycetia bacterium, assembly GCA_036758585.1. GTDB lineage: Bacteria > Planctomycetota > Planctomycetia > JALXBF01 > JBGPMX01 > DAIOWH01. The sequence goes on along the minus strand of DAIOWH010000225.1, from coordinate 1,846 downwards.
CCGGTGTAGACGAGCCGCTGCAGCCCGTACGGCGAGCCGCCCACCGAACCCCAGCCTCGGTTGGTCATGCCGGCGTACAGGCTGCCGTCGGGGCCGAAGACGAGCCGATTGATACCGCACTGGAAACCGTTGCGGAAGTGGAAGACGGCGCCCTGATAACGCCCGTTCACCTCTTCCAACGCCACGCGCATGATGTTCGACTTCATCTGGTCGCCGACGAAACACTGGCCGGCGAACGGCCCGAACTTGCCGCCGGTCGTGTCCCAACGCGGCTCGGCGGCCGATTGACTGATCTTGCCGTACGGGAACCAGACCACGGGCGGCAAGAGCGGCACGTCGGGGTCGATGGCGTCGTAGCGTTGACCGGTCGGCCGGATCTTGAGCAGGTTCAGCTTCGAGTCCCAGCGCAGGCCGGCCGGGTGGCCGTAGAACTCGCCCGGCCGGATGTGGTTCATCTTGCACGCGGCGACCCACTCGCCCTGGTTGTCGCAATAGAACAGGTCGCCATCGGGGCTGAAGTTCACTCCGTTCGGCGACCGCAGTCCGCTAGCCCAGGGCGTCAATTCGCCGTTTGGCGAAATCTTCACGCACCAGCCGCGCCATGGCGCCTTCGATTGATGGCCGCCTCCGAAGCCCACGTTCAGCGTCACGAAGAAGTTTCCGTCGCGGTCGCGGGCGGGCCCGAAGGCGAACTCGTGGTAATCGCCCGACACGCCCCACCGATCGCACACCGTCGTGTATTCGTCGGCCACGTCGTCGCCGTCGGTGTCTCCGAGCCGAGTCAGTTCCGGGCGTTGCACGACGAACACGTCCTTGCCGTCCACGAGCAGCCCGAGCGGCTCGTGCAGCCCGGTGGCGAACAGCTTGTAGTTGACCTTCGACAACTCTTCGCTGTCGGGATACGAGATGAGGTAGACGTCGCCGCGGCGAGTGCAGGCGAGCAGCTTGCCGTCGGGCCGCAGGTCGAGACCGCCGACCTCGAGCACCACGTCGTCGGGAATGGGCAGCGTGACGATGCGATAGTGACGACCCTCGGGATCGCGCACCGATTCCGGGAAATCGCGGTCCAGGCGCGCGTTCAACTCCGCTTCGAGCGATGACGGCAACGACGGCCGGAAGTAGAACGCGCTCGGCCCGCCGAAGTTGCATATCTTCATGAGCAGCGGGTTCTTGCCCTCGCGCAGGTGCAGCGTGGCGCGTTCCTGGTCCGCCGCGGCCGCTCGCGTGACGTTGCGCAGCAGCACCGGCTTGCCGTGTAGCCAGACGCTGATCGTGTCGTCGCTGCCCAGCGAGACCACCATGTCCGTGGGCGAATCGGCGATGATCTCGCGGTACAGGTAGATGCAGGTGTTTTCGTTCTCGGGGTAGAGGTTCAGATTGTGGACGATTCCGTCCTGGAATTGCTTCGCCTCGGTCCACTTCACCGGCTTGCCGTCGCGGCCGGTGTGGACCTTCGCCAGGTCGATTGGTTTTTCCTTTTCGGGTGCGTAGGCGGTGTCGAACCCCTTTCCGTCGGTGTTGTCGAACGGTCCGATGTAATGCCAACTGCCGCTGAGCTTCGGCAACCCGGTCGCGGCGAGCGTCGCATCGATCGTCTCCTGTCGAGTAGCCTTCTTCACATAGACGAGCTTGGGCGACTCGGCCGCGGCCAGTCCGGCAAATGAAACCAACGCGGCGACGATCGAAGCGATTTGGTTTTTCGTGTTCATGACCAGATCGTAGTGCAATCGCCGCGAGTCGTCCACGCGAGCCGCGGCGTCGCGGCAGTGTGGCACACCCTGAGGCCTTGGGAAGTACCGCTCCACATTGAAAGGGGTCCGAATTCGTTTAACCCGCAGCCGCAGGC
>DAIOWH010000224.1:0-7757 GCA_036758585.1 Planctomycetia bacterium | reverse complement strand
TCGCCTGCGGCTGCGGGTTAAACGAATTCGGACCCCTTTCAATGTGGAGCGGTACGTAGACCAAACGGCTCAAGTGGGAGGGTGCAGCGTTGGCCAGGTTTGGCGTCATCTTGCCGGCGGCCGGCCGGTCGAGCCGGTTCCATGACAAGCGCAAGAAGCAATTCACGGAACTCGACGGGCGAGCCATCTGGGTGCGCTCAGCCGAACTGTTCATCAACCGCGACGACGTCTGCCAGACGATCATCGTGATCGCGCCCGACGATCGCGAGGAGTTCACGCGGCGCTTCGCGCCGAACCTGGCGTTCATGGGCGTCGACGTCGTCGACGGCGGCGCCGAACGATCGGACTCGGTCGCGAAGGCCCTCGAGGCATTGAAGAGCGAAGCCGAATTCGTGGCGATACACGACGCGGTGCGCCCGTGCCTGATGAAAGAGGACATCGACAAGGTATTCGAGGCGGCCGAGCGAACGGGAGCGGCGTTGTTCGGCTATCCGATCGCCGACACGCTCAAGCGCGCGGCCGCCGACGGAACGATCGCCGAGACCGTTTCGCGCGAGCGGCTCTGGGCGGTGCAGACGCCGCAGGTGTTTCGCCGCGACATCCTGCTGAAGGCCTACGCCAACCGTGCGCGAGCAGGCGCGGCGGTCACCGACGACGCCCAACTCGTCGAGGCCACCGGGACGAAAGTGACGCTGGTCGCCGGCCCGGTGGGCAACATCAAGATCACCACGAAACATGACCTGTCGCTGGCCCGCGCCATCCTCGAAGCCATGCCCAAGCCCAAACCGCAAACGCCGGCCCACCCGTTCGCCGATGACCAAATGTGGGGCGGCCGGCCGAAGTAGAGAGCGACGGGTTCGTGTGACTACAGCGTTGCTACCAGCCGCCGCACGATCGTGCGCAGCTTCGGCTCGGCCTCGTTGGCGGTGCGGATGATGTCGGCGATGTCGGCCGGGACCAAGGCGTCGGGCAGGCACAAGTCCGTGACCACCGACAGGCCCACGATGCGCATGCCGGCGTGAACGCCGACGATCACCTCGGGGACCGTGGACATGCCGACCACGTCGGCGCCGATGGCACGCAGGAAACGATACTCGGCGCGTGTTTCGAGATTGGGACCGGTGACGGCGACATACACGCCGCGGTGCGTGCGGATGTGTTCTTCCACAGCGATCCGCTCGGCCGAGCGAATTAGCGCGCGGTCGTAGGGCGCGGCCATGTCGGGAAAACGCGGGCCTAGCGAATCGTCGTTCTTGCCGCGCAGCGGGTTGTCGCCCATCAGGTTGATGTGGTCCTCCATGATCATGATGTCGCCCTTGTCGTATTGCGGGTTCATGCCGCCGCATGCGTTGGACAGGATCAGCACGTCGGCGCCGATGGCTCGCAGCACGCGGACCGGAAACGTGATCTGCTGCATCGAGTAGCCTTCGTAGTAATGAAACCTGCCCTCCATCGCGGCGACAGGACGGCCGCCGAGCATGCCGCACACCAGTTGACCGGTGTGCGTTGTGACGGTCGATTCGGGAAAGTGCGGAATCTGCTCGTAGGGAATGGCGGCCTCGACCTCGATTTCCTTGGCGAACCCGCCCAGCCCGGTGCCGAGCACGATTGCCGCGCGCGGCTTCTTTTGCCAACGCGACTGAATAGCATCGGCCGCCGCGCCAACCTGATCGTGTAGATCGACCATGATCCTTCTCCGGTGCGACGATGGAGACGCCTCGGGACCGTGCCGAGGCCGCTGCGATGCAGATTGTAGTTGCCGGACGATCGAGCGCGAATGCGTGTCAGCAAGACTTGTCGGACTTCTTCGAGTCCATCCAGTAACGGACCAGCAGGCTCAGGAACCGCGTGTCCTGACGGAGATGTTCAAGGTCGGGGTCGCCCAGGATGTGTTCGAAGTCGCGATAGCCAAGCCGCAGCGACGAGTCGAGCGACTCGATAGCCGCGTCGGTCATGCGAAGCTGGGCGTAACTGCACGCGAGGTTGTAATGCACGATCGGGTCGTGCGGCCGGAGCTGAGCGAGCCGGACGTCGACGTCGAGGCCGCGCGTGTGTTCACCCTTTGTCGCCAGATTCTGGCCGTGGACCTTGAGCACCTCGACATACTCCGGGCGCGCGGCCAACAGGCGATCGAAGAAGCCGATTTCAAAGTCCAATTGGGACTGGTCCTCAAGCCTTTGCAAGAGGCCGGAGGTTGAGGAAGGTCTCGGTTCCGATTCACGCGCCTGGTTTGGCGACTCAGACATTCGTTCGCCCCTTTTTCCGCTGAGGAACGATGCCCTCAGAATCTACAGTGCATCCGTTCCTACAGTGGCTGTCCGTCTGGACACTATTATAGGAGCGTGCCCGGTGAATCTCCACTGCGCGATGAACCGCCGGGACGAAGGGGTCACCAGGTGACGGGTGTGCGCGGCAGGCCGCGGGCGAGCTTCAGCACAGCGACCTCGGGGCGCGTGGCGAACCGCAGGGGAATCGAGTGGCCGACGCCCTTGTTGACGTAGAGGTGCCGGCCTTCGTGTTCGTATAGGCCGGACCGAAAAGGCGAGCGTCGCAGCAGCAACGGCCCCAATCGCGGCAGGGCCACCTGACCGCCGTGCGTGTGGCCGCTGAGCATCAGGTCGCAGCGGTGATGCTTGACGTGTTGGATCGTGCGCGGGTTGTGGGCCAGCACGATGGCCGGCAGGTCGGGCGAAACGGCGGCCAACGTCTTCGACACGTTGCACGAGCGGCTCCAGAGATCGTCGACGCCCGCAATCGTGAACGGCGATCCATTGTGTTGCACGACCAACGATTCGTTACGCAGCACGCGAATGCCTCGCTGCGTCAAGGCCCGCTCGACTTTCAGGTGTAGTCGGGGCCGCAACGAGATGCCCAGCGCGTTTCGCACCGCATGATCGTGGTTGCCCAGCACGGCGAACACGCCGAGCGTGGCTCGCAACTCGCCCAACAACTCGGCGATCGCTTCCACGTAGCGCGATCCCTTGTGGACAAAATCGCCCGTCAGCGCGACTACGTGCGGCTCGCTCGCGTTGGCGAATTCCACGCTTTGACGGATGTAATTCGGGTCGACGAACCGTTTCAGGTGAAAGTCCGAGAGATGCGTCACGCGCAGACCGACCAACTCGTGCGGCAAGCCGGCCATGGGAACATCGAGCGAGTTCACCTCCAGCCATGTCGGTTCGACACGGCGAGCGTAGTGCAGTCGCGCCCAATTGCGGCCGACCCAACCGGCCAAGCGACGCGAGCGGCTCGGCAAACCATCGGATCGCTGACGTGTGCGTGCCAAGGAGTTGCTCTTCACGATCCAAACCGTGTGTCAAAACTCGTCATCAAGGTCTTCGCCTGGTTCCTCGTCATCGTCTTCGCCAATCCCCTCTTCGTCGTCCTCATCGGCGCTTTCGATTTCGTCGTCCTCTTCCTCGTCGTCGTATTCGTCTTCGAGGTCATCTTCATCGTCTACGTCTTCGAAGTCCTCTATGCCCTCGTCGAGTTCTTCGAGTTCCTCGTCGTCGAACTCCTCTTCTTCGAAACCCTCTTCCTCGTCTTCCTCGTCGTCATCGAAGTCGTCGTCTTCCTCGTCCTCGTCGTCCTCATCCTCGTCGTCGTCGTCGGCGGCGTTGGCGATCCAGTCCTGCGCCGCAACGCCGAACTGGCCGCGAACCAGTCCGAATTCGCACGGTGTGATGTCGTCCCCAATCACAACCGCCGTCCCTGGGCAAAGGTGATCTGTCATTAACAGCTCCTCACTGATGTATTCTGCGTCAGCCAAATCTTGCCAGAGTATCTGGTAGTAAAGTTCGACTGGTTTGTCAAGAAACTTGTCTGGCACGCAAACTGCCTTCTGCTACACTGCCGCCCCCGATGGCCGGGCAGTTGACCCGACGACTGCAATGAACTGCCTGGCGACGGCGAGCGATCCGACTTTGGGACTTGACGGCAGAGACACGAGGCGGCTGGTAGTTCTTGCAAAAAGTACGCGAAACGTCGCCAAGTCTTGCAAGAATTACCATGTCGAGTGGTTCGCGTTGGCGACCAACCCGCAGCCAGGCAGGCTCGCGGCAACTGACTAACACACTGGAGGGAGCCATGAAAGTGTTAGCCTTTCTCTCGGCGTGTCTTTGCCTTTCCCCGATCGTCGCCGCAGACACATTTCTACTCGAATTCACTGCGAAGTGGTGCCCGCCATGTCGCGAAATGGAGCCGGCTGTCGCGGGGCTGGAACGAGAGGGCTATCGTGTCGAGCGGGTCGATGTGGACGATCCGCAGAATCGCAACCGGATGGCGGAGTTTCGAGTGCAGAACATCCCAACGTTCGTGGCGATCACCAACGGCGTCGAGAGCGGCCGCCGTGTCGGCGCCACGCCGATCGAAGGTTTGCGACGACTGCTCGGGCCTCCGCCGCGGAGCAAAGTAAGCTCGCCGCCAACGACTACGGCGCCGAAACCTGGCGACGACAAGACTCAAGTTGGTAATCTGATCGCCCGCAGCGTCCGCCTGGTGGTCGAGGACCCGCAGACGCGTGCGTTTGGCACAGGCACCGTCGTACGGAGCGTCGTGGGTGAGACGCTGATCCTCACGTGCGCGCACTTGTTCGAGGGAATCTCACCTCACACCAAGACGACGGTCGAGTTTTTCGGTTCGCCCACACGCGACAAGCTGCCGGGCGAACTGGTCGGTCGCGATCGAGCCGGCGACGTTGCGTTGGTTCGCGTCATTACGCGCGAAGTTCTTCCCGCCGCACCGGTGGCGTCGCGCAGTTTTGCACTCGCGCCGGGCCAGTCGGTTTCTTCGGTCGGTTGCGACCACGGTCAGGAACCGTCGGTTCGCACGTCGAAGATCACCGCGGTCAATCGCTATCTGGGCGCGGCGACCATCGAATGCACAGGCCAGCCGGTGCAAGGTCGCTCGGGGGGCGGCCTGTTCAACCAGGCGGGCGAACTGATCGGCGTGTGCAGCGCCGCGGAGCCGCGCGAGCAAAAGGGCATCTATGGCGGCTTGACGGCCGTGCAGTCACTCTTGGATCGACAGGGCTTGGCCAGTCTGTTCGACAAGCGGCGTCCGCTGCGCGAGGCTGTGTTGGCCCGCGGAACGAGTACCGAGACGCCGCTCGTGCTGCCGCCGCCCGACCAGCTTGGCCTGGATGTCGGCCGAGGTTTGCCCACCATGAACAACGTGGGTGACGCCGAGATAGTCTGCGTGATTCGGCCGGTGGGCGGCTCGGCCGCGCCTGCCAGGGTCGTCGTGCTCAGCCGTGCGTCGCCGGAATTACTGGCTCAATTGGAAAAGGAACAATCGGCCGAAGGTGGTACACGAGCCAACACCGCAATGCGCGTACGCACGGACTTGTCGGCTCACGGTTGGCGGCCGGCAAGGAAAGTCGCCGCCAAGAACCCAGAACCGCCCGCGGCCGCCCGCGGAGCGATTCAAGAGGCGGCTCGTTGGGAACGAGACTGGCAACCAGGTGCAAAGTCGGCCGACTCGCTTGGCACCAAGTGATCGCAAGCGTACGAGGTTGACGCGCTGGCAGGCGGTCCAATTACAGCGCTGGGCCATTTTCTATGGTGTAATGGCGTCCTGAGTCGCCTTCGGTCAACCTGGGCAATCATGCACAAGTAAGCCACAATCACGTGCTTGTCGATCACGACAGCCACGACGCGTCCCCAAGACCCCAGGGTGAACAGCCAGCAGTTGAACGCGGCAAACACCACCAGCCAGACCAGGGCCGCGAGGCCGAATTGGAACGAACGGTGCTTCATGATGTCAACCGCCACTCGCGTCTGTATCGATCCTAGCGAGCGTCGCAGCCCGAAACAACGGCCGAGCTCGGCGGCGACTTGTAGCGTTGCGGGGGAGGCGTTCGACGCACTTCGTGATTCGGATCGCGCGAGAGTGGAGCGTCCTGGGCTTGTGAAGGGGCGTGATTGTGCCATGCACGCTCCACATCGAGGACTTTCTGCGAGCAACGTGCGTCGCGCTCCCCTTACCAGGGACTGCACGGGATTGCGATTGACACTCGGATGATATTGCAGCGATACTCTGACCGAAGTTAATGCGAAACGGGGCGTAGCTCAGCTTGGCTAGAGCGCATGGTTCGGGACCATGAGGTCGCAGGTTCAAATCCTGTCGCCCCGACTTGCTATAACAACCGCCTAACGTAATGGCTTCTATCCTTCCTGCTCGCGCCGAAGGACCCCGACTTCGGGAAGGACCCGTATCGCGAGCAGGAAGGATAGAAGCCGCGTTGAACGAAACCACGGTGTGACCGGCTATGGTCTTTGATCGAACCGCGGGTTTCGTGATGGACATGCTATCCGGCCGCTGGACCTGAGACAAGCAGCGCGCGGGGGCGCGGGGGTGAGGGAGTGCGGGTTGGGATGGCCAAAGAATCGTTGCGATGAGACGGCGGCACGACGGCCACCGGCCGCGGCGCGGACCGAGGGCCCCGGCGGCGTCACGCGACGCGGCTTCGAACTGGATGCACTGCGAAATGCCGGTCGGTCAGGGGTCTGCCGCCACTGGTGCCGCAGTCGGCCGAGCGCACGGGCTCGCGGGAGCCGCTGACAGCGCCGGCGGCCCCCGCAAGCTGACGGTCGCCGACGTGCTGCGCACGCGGCCGAGTATCTGGCGTGGCGCGGCGAGCGAGTGTCGTTCCAAGAGCGTCGCGTGTTGGCACAACTCACCGCCTGTCGCACGGCGGCGCTGGGCGGCCACGCGTGGGAGTGCGACACGTGCGGCGCGGTGCGAGCCGACTACAACTCGTGCGGCAACCGGCACTGCCCGACCTGCCGCGGCGCGGGCGAAGTGGCTGGAGCGCGTGCGTGCGGACCTGGCGAGGCGGTGGATCAGCGCACGATTCGCCAGCACGAGTCGGTCGAGCTGCGGCTCGTGCGGCAGCGTCTGCACCACGTGGAAGTACGGCACCGGCAGCAGGACTCGGCGCCGACGACAACACCGCCTCCGGCTCGGCGAACCGCGGACACTGCTCGACCGGAAGCAAATCCAGCGGACTCACCGTCCGCTCCAGGTGCGGACGACGCACGTGCAAATAAATCAGCGTGGTCGAGAACGAACGGTGCCCCAACAGCCGCGAGATCGTCAGCAAGTCCACGCCCGCTTCCATCAACCCCGTCGCGTAACTGTGCCGCAGCGTCTCCTCACACTGCTCATTCGTCGTCTGCGGTGACGATCTCTTATCGGTACCATCCGTTCTACAACTACCATGGACACATCGTGCGGAGGTCGAGGTATCGTGGTGGGGAGCAGTTCGTCGTCCGACTTGACGAACGAACTTCGATCGCCGTACCTGCCTGGATGCTCGATCCCGCAGGTTGCCAGCGGCTCGTTGTCGAATCGAAACCGCGACTCGATCTGATTGCGTTAAGTGAACTGCGGCAGCTCGTTGACTCACACCTCTTGTCGCCACGGACGCCGGTCCGTTCTGCTGACGACTCCTCAATGAAACAAGGAGGTCGTCATGAATCACTTCAGCCGTGCGAGAAAGACTCGGTCGGGCCAACGGACTCTAACTTTTCCGATGACGAGCAGTCGGCTCGAAATCTGGAATCATCTCAGCGACAAGCAACAGCAGGAGTGCCGAGTCGCGATTCGACAATTGCTGTACCAAGTCGTCCTCGACGAGCGGGAGGTCGCTCGCGACGAGCACCCAGTCGCCCGTGAAGAACGGGGCGCGGCGGCGGTCAAAGCCCTCGACCACGACACGCAGGCTAAAAAAAACTCGTGCCCTTCGGGATTCTCGA
>DAIOWH010000223.1:3727-7770 GCA_036758585.1 Planctomycetia bacterium | reverse complement strand
CGGGGCGTGATGGCCCCTGCGTGAACCACCGGGCGGAAACGGCGACTACGTTTCTAAATAGCCTTGCACGATTCTGGGACAGTAGCCCGACGCGCCAGCGAGGGAGCACATGGCGAAATCACAAGAAATCAGGCCCGGTCCCTCGCTGGCGCGTCGGGCTACTGTCCCTGCGGACTCCCAGAATCACGCAAAGCCATTTAGGGTTACTCGCATCCGAAGGAGATTCTCATGCACTCCATTTCACGAACCGGGGCGTTTGTGACTGGTTGCCTTCTGGCTGTTGCTCTTTCGGACTCGGCCCCAGGCCAGGTCACGGGTGCGGTCGACCCCGTGGAACTGAATCAGGACTTGTCTGAATCCCCACCAGGTTCCGATTTCGATTCCGGCGACCAGGCCCATACGATCCGCCTGCCAGGCACCAACCGACCCGCAGTGCCTGCCGAACTCGTCGAGCCAATTCACCTTTTCAACGCGGATCGGTCGATTTGGAACATCTTGCGGACCAAACGGGTTTCGCTCGATTTGGACGCGATGCCACTGGCCGACGTCGCTTCACTGCTTCACTCCGAGACGGGGATCAATTTCCTGCTCGATCGAGTCACTCTCCAAGAGGAAGGCGTTACGGCCGACTCTCCGATTACCGCCAGGTTGAAGAACGTCCGCCTCATCAATGCGCTGGACCGCGTGCTGCTGAATTCGCTGAACCTGACTGTTACCGTCAAGCACCGTGTTGTCGTCATCACGAGTCAGCTTCAGGCCGGCAACGAACTAACGCTTCGTGTGTACCCCGTCGCCGATCTGGTTCTCGGCGATCCGCGGAGTCGCCATGCTTCGGAGTTTGCTGACGCCGACCCGTTGATTCAAGTCATTGAGCAAACTGTCTCACCGAACTCCTGGGCTAGCGTGGGGGGTGCCGGCAGCATTGAGCCGTTTTATGGAACGCTGAGCCTCGTGGTGTTCCAGACCGATTCCGTACACGATCAGGTGGCCGATCTTCTCGGCGTGCTTCGACGAGCACGGGCCGGTACGCCTCCGAATGACGACCCAAGCAAACCGCGGCCATTGCGACCGGGACGGATTGCCACGGCGACGCCAGTTCTCGGCGTTTCTGAAGCCGAACTGCAAATCAAGAAGGCGCTGAGCGACAAGGCGATTTCGCTCAATGTCGCCGAGACGCCGCTCTGCGACGTGCTCAGTCTTATCGAGACGATTTCCGGATATTCCATGTACCTGGACAAACCAGCCCTGGAAGAAGAAGGCGTTACGCCCGACACCCCGTTGAGTTTCAAAATCACCAACGTGCCGGTGGAATCCGCACTGAACTTGCTTTTAGAGCAACTCAATCTGACTTGGGTCGTGAAGAACGACGTCATGGTCATCACTTCCCGGTTTCAGGCCGGCAACGAACTCTACCATCGCTGCTATCCCGTCGGCGACTTGGTGATCGTGGACGAAGAAGAAGGTGGGCACGAGGAGCTCATCCAAATCATCGAGTCCACGGTGACCCCGAACAGTTGGAGTTGTGTTGGCGGGGCCGGGACGATCGAGTTTTTTGCGAACAGCCGGTGCCTGATCGTCAATCAGACGCGCACGGAGCATGATCACGTCGTCGAGCTGCTGGAAATGCTGCGGGAATCGGCCGATCGGCTTCCGGGCCTGGCTCACGCTTTGGGCTTGCCCCTGACGGAAGAACTGCTCGAGACCCGACTCAAGTCTGCTCGCGAGGGATTTCAGAGGATCGAACTCGAAGAGCGCAGGTCAAGGCAAGCTCGGGCCGCGCTCGAGCAGCAACAGTTCGATGACTCCAACTATCTCGAACGGTCCAAGCTCCGAATCGAGGCAGGCTTGCTCACAATCGCCGAAGCCCAGGCGGAACGCCTGGCCGAAGTACGCAAGGCTCAGCTTCACAAGACTCAAGCGGAAACCGCTGCCGCCAAGGCTCGAGCGGACCTGGCCGAAGCCCATCGCAGCGCCCATCGCGATGGAGTCAACTTCCTGCTCGGTGACGGAACCGTTCGCTTCTTAGTCAACTGGGTCGACTTTGAATCTCCGACGCCTGGGGGCTATCGCGGACGGGGACGAAGATGACGCTGATTTTTGACCCGAGACCCTCGACCGCCGCGGCGCATCGCCACGTGAAAGTCGGACGCCGCTGCGTTACACTCTGCACCGGCTCACACCCGAACCCGGAGGCAGCACCATGGCCGCGGCAGTGAATATTCAAACGAGCAACCGCAACGGACGCACCTACGCCAGTTCGGGGTCCAAGTGGGAACCGATCGTCGGCTACAGCCGCGCGGTGCGCACGGGCAACACGATCGCCGTCACGGGCACTGTCGGACTTGGGCCCGACGGGAAGTTTCCGAGCGGAGCCGCGGGCCAGACGCGCCGCGCGCTCGAAATCATCCTGGCCGCGATCGAAGCGCTCGGCGGCAAGCCGACCGATGTCGTGCGCACGCGCATCTACGTGACCGATATCTCACGCTGGGAAGAAATCGGCGGCGTACACGGCGAGATCTTCGGCGAAATACGCCCCGCGACCACCATGGTCCAGGTCGCCAAGCTGATCGACGACGCGGCCCTGGTCGAGATCGAGGCCGATGCGGTAATTGGGGATTAGGATTGGGGACTGGGGATTGGCCGGGCCCCGCAACCGAAGTAACGCGCGACGTGCGTCATATTCCAGTGGCGAGCAGTAGGTCGACGGCTGCCGCCAGCGTGTTGTCGACTTGGAGGGGCAGGTTGACAAGGCTGTCCGCGATGCTGCCCGCACCGCTCAATAGATCGAGCTTGGTGATCCCGTCGCCGCCCAGGCTGCTCGCCTTCACCTTTGCAGCCAGCGCGCTTGACCCAGCGACGAGATCGGCAAGCCGAAGATGCGCGGCTTCCCCATCAAGGCGGCGGACGATCTCCATCGTACCGCCCTTCTTCAACGAAAGGCTCACGGCGTCGCCGTTGGAATCGGTGTATTTGACCTTTGTACCGCGAGCGATCAGCGCCACACAATCGCCGCCCGAGACGCCATTCATGTCGCCGTCCAGGCGATTGCCCACAATGTCGGTGATGTCGCCGGTGTCCAAGATCGACAGCTTGAAGAACTGACCGGCCTTCAGCGCCTTGACGGGCGTGAGTTGGATGGTTCGGACAGCCTGGTCGTAGACGACCGAGGCCAGCGGAACCGCGATGTCGTCGGCCGTGCCGAGCTTCTTGTCCTTGCCCGCCGAATGCAACGCATAGCTCGTCGGGGCCGCTGCAGTCGCTGGATTCAGCGACTCGCTGGCCTCAAGTACCAGGCCGGTGATCGTCTTCTTGACGGCCAGAAACTGCACGTCGGTGATCAACGGACCGGTGGTGTCGGCCACCGTCACACTCATCGAGTCGGTCGCCGAGGCACCGGAACTGTCCGTCACGGTCAGCGTGAGTGTGTGGCTGCCGTAGCCCAGATTTAGCGTCGGCGCCGCCGCGGTCGAGAGCAGCGTAGTGCCCTCGCGCCAGGCGTAGCCCAGCACGCCACCGTCGGGATCGCTGCCGCTGCCGACCAGCGTGACCGTGCCCCCACCGCCGATAGTGCCCTCGACGGCTTGATCCGAGCCGGCGTTGGCGGTCGGCGACTGGTTGGTGTTGGTCACGGTGATCGAGACGGTCCGAGTGTCCGAGCCGCCCGCGCCGTCGCTGACGGCGAACGAAACGGTGTAGCCGCCGGCGGCCGCGAAACCTGGCGTCCAAGAGAACGTCCGCGTGGCCGGATCAAACGCAGCACCTGTCGGCAAACCAGAGGCACTGAACGAGAGCGAGTCGCCGTCCACGTCTGACGCGCTGACTGTGAAGGTCAACAGTGCCCCCTCGCCGAAACTCTGGGCGCCCGGCACGCTCAGCACCGGCGAATCGTTGACCGGGTCCACCGTGATTGCAACTGCCACCGCGTCCGAATCGGCCGCGCCGTCGTTGGCCTTGTAGGTGAACGAGTCGGCGCCGTTGAAGTTCGCGTTCGGCGTGTAGGTGAACGAGCCGTTGGCATTCAGCGTCAGCGTGCCGCTGGCCGG
>DAIOWH010000223.1:0-3627 GCA_036758585.1 Planctomycetia bacterium | reverse complement strand
TTGCCGTCCACGTCGCTATCGTTGCCAAGTACGCCGCTGGCCGCGACCGTGAGCGCAGTGTCTTCGTTCGCGCTGTAGCTGTCGCCCACAGCAACCGGCGCGTCGTTCACGGCGTTGACCGTGATCGTGACCGTGGCGACGTTCGAGTCGACAGTGCCGTCGTTGGCCTTGTACGTGAACGAGTCGCTACCGTTGAAGTTCGCGCTCGGCGTGTAGGTGAACGAGCCGTTGGCATTCAGCGTCAGCGTGCCGCTGGCCGGGCCGGCGACGAGCACGGCGGTGAGCGGGTTGCCGTCCACGTCGCTATCGTTGCCAAGTACGCCGCTGGCCGCGACCGTGAGCGTCGTGTCTTCGTTCACGGCGTAGCTGTCGGGGACGGCGACCGGCGCGTCGTTCACGGCGTTGACCGTGATCATGACGGAGGTGACATCCGAATTCACGGTGCCGTCGTCAGCGCGGTAAGTGAACGAATCCGAGCCGTTGAAGTTCGCATTCGGCGTGTAGGTGAACGAGCCGTTGGCGTTGAGGGTCAACGTGCCGCTCGTTGGTCCGGCGACCAGGATCGCGGCGAGTGGATCGCCGTCCACGTCGATATCGTTGCTGAGCACACCCGCGGCCGCGACCGTGAGCGTCGTGTCTTCGTTCACGGTGTAGCTGTCGGGAACGGCGACCGGCGCGTCGTTGACCGCGCTAACGCTGACGGACACGGTGGCGATGTTCGAGTCGGCAATGCCGTCGTTGGCCTTGTACGTGAACGAGTCGGCGCCGTTGAAGTTCGTGTTCGGCGTATAAGTAAACGAGCCGTCGATGTTCAGTGTAACGGCGCCGTTCGCGGGGCCGGTCACCAGGACCGCGATCAGCGCGTCGGCGTCGCCGTCGCTGTCGTTGCCGAGCACACCGGGCCCGTTCACGACCAGCGGCGTATCTTCGGCGCCGCTGTAGGAGTCGTCCGCGGCGGAGGGCGCCACGTTCACGAGGTGCACAGTGATCGAGACCGTGGCCGGCGCCGAGTCGAGCAGGCCGTCGTTCGCTTTGTAGGTGAACGAATCCGGGCCGCTGTAGTTGACGTTGGGAACGTAGATGAACGACCCGTTCGCGTCCAGACTGAGCGTGCCGTTCGTCGGGCCGGTGACGACGATCGCTGTAATCGGGTCGCCGTCCACATCGCTGTCGTTCGTGAGCACGCCGGGGACAAAGACCGTGAGGGTCGTGTTCTCGTTGACTCCCCAGGCGTCGTCCACGGCGACCGGTGCGTCGTTCACGGCATCGACGGTGATCGTGACCGTCGCCACGTTCGAGCCGAGCGGGCCGTCGCTCGACTGGTACGTAAACGAATCCGTGCCGTTGAAGTCGGCGCTGGGCGTGTACACAAACGAGCCGTTGGCATTGAGCGTCAGCGTTCCGTTAGTCGGGCCGGCGACCAATATCGCCGTGATCGGATCGCCGTCGACGTCGCTGTCGTTGGTGAGCACGCCGGGGGCGGCGATCGTGAGCGTGTTGTCCTCGGTCGCGGAGTAGCTGTCGTTGCCCGCGACCGGCGCGTCGTTTACAGGGTTGACGGTGATCGAGACCGTGGCCGCACCCGAGTCGGCCGCGCCGTCGTTGGCCTTGTAGGTGAACGAGTCGACGCCGTTGAAGTCGGCGTTGGGCGTGTAGGTGAACGAACCGTCGGCGGCGAGCGTCAGCGTGCCGCCGGCCGGGCCGGCGACGAGCACGGCGGTGATCGGGTCGCCTTCGACGTCGCTGTCGCTCGCCAGCACGCCCGGTGCGGCTACGTTGAGCGTTGTATCCTCATCGACGCTGAAACTATCGTTCGCGGCTATCGGGGCGTCGTTTACCGAGTTTACAGTGATCGACACCGTCGCAACGTTCGAGTTCAGGCCGCCGTCGTTGGCCTGGTAGGTGAACGAGTCCGGACCGTTGTAGTTCGCGTTCGGCGTGTAGTTGAACGAACCATTGGCGTTCAGCGTCACCGTGCCGTTTGTCGGGCCGGCGACGAGCACGGCGGTGAGCGGGTCGCCGTCGACGTCCGTATCGTTCGCCAGTACGCCGGCGGCCGCGACCGTGAGCGTCGCGTCCTCGTTCACCGAGTAGTTGTCGTTGCCGGCCACCGGCGCATCGTTCACGCCCATGACGGTGATCGTGGCCGTGGCGACGCCCGAGTCGACTGCGCCGTCGTTGGCCTTGTAGGTGAACGAGTCGACGCCGTTGAAATTCGCATTTGGCGTGTAGTTGAATGAGCCGTCGGCGGCGAGCGTCAGCGTTCCGCTCGCTGGTCCGGCGACGAGCACGGCCGTGATCGGGTCGCCGTCCACGTCCGTATCGTTCGCCAGTACGCCGGCGGCCGCGACCGCGAGTGCGTCGTCTTCGGCGACGCTGTAGAAATCGCCCGCGGCGACCGGCGGATCGTTCCCCGGGTTGACGGTGATCGTCACCGTCGCCACGTTGGAATTCGCCAGCCCGTCGTCTGCCGTTGAAGTGGGCGTTGGGCGTGTAGCTGAACGAACCGTCGGCGGCGAGCGTCAGCGTGCCGCTGGCCGGGCCGGCGACGAGTGCAGCCGTGAGCGGGCCGCCTTCGACGTCGCTGTCGTTCGCCAACACGCCCGTCGCGGCGATCGTCAGACTGCCGTCCTCGATCACGCTGTAGGAGTCGTTCGCGGCCACTGGGACATCGTTCACGGCGTCGACCGTGATCGAGACCGTGACCACGCCCGAGTTCAGGCTGCCGTCGGTGGCCCGATAGCTGAACGAGTCGCTGCCGTTGTAATTCGCGTTGGGCGTGTAGCTGAACGAACCGTTGGCGTTGAGCGTCAGCGCGCCGTTCGTGACGCCGCTGATGAGAACCGCCGTGATCGGATCACCGTCGACGTCGCTATCGTTGCCGAGTACGCCCGGGGCGGCCACGTTCAGCGTGTTGTCTTCGCTCACGCTGAAGGCGTCCGCCACGCTCACCGGAGCGTCGTTGATCGGGTCGACGGTGAGGCTCACCGTGACCACGTTCGAATCGGCCGCGCCGTCGTTGGCCTTGTAGGTGAACGAGTCGGCGCCGCTGTAGTTTGCATTTGGCGTGTAGGTGAACGAACCGTCGGCGGCGAGCGTCAGCGTGCCATTGGCCGGGCCGCCGACCAGGACGGCCGTGAGCGGGTCGCTGTCGGCGTCGGTGTCGTTGCCGAGGACGCCGGGAGCGACGGCGACGAGCGAGCTGTCTTCGCTCAGGCTGAAACTGTTGGCGACCGCGACCGGCGGGCTGTTCCCCTGATAACGCACCACGGCAAAATCGTAGGTGCTGCCCAACGATCGCCCCGCCGCCACAATCGTGCGATCCGATTGCAGCGCGAGTGCAATCACCTCATCAGTGCCGCCGCCAACCGGCGTGGTCACCTTGCCGTCGCCGCTGAAGCCGGCGTCCAGGCCGCCGTTCGTGTTGTAGCGGACGAGACCGAAGTCGTACTGACCACCGACGCTGACTCGACCGGCTGCGACGAGCCTGCCGTCACTTTGCAACGCAATCGCGTAGGGCTCGTCGGTGCTGGTTCCGACGGCCGTGGTCACCCTGCCGTCCGAGTCGAAGGTCGTGTCGAGGCTGCCGTTCGTGTTGTAGCGGACGAGACCGAAGTCGTACTGACC
>DAIOWH010000222.1:0-8045 GCA_036758585.1 Planctomycetia bacterium | reverse complement strand
GCGATCGCGTCGAGTTCGCCGGCGACGTGACGGTGCGCGGCGTGATCACCGGCGGCGACGGCGATGATACCTTGCTGGCCGGCGCGGCCGACGACGTAGTCGATGGTGGGCTTGGCAACGATTCGATCGGCGGCGCCGACGGGGCAGACGTTCTCAGCGGTGTCGAGGGCCTAGACACGATCGACGGCGGAGCGGGCGACGACCTGATCGACGGCGGTGCGGACGACGACAGCCTCGCGGGTGCGGCCGGCCTGGACACGATCTGGGGCGACACGGGTGCGGACACGATCTGGGGCGGCGATGACGACGACCTTCTCGGTGGCGGCCTAGCTGAAGGCTACGCGACCGACCCCATCGACGGCAGCGACGTAATACTCGCAGGGGCCGGCAACGACACCGCGTTTGGCGCGGCCGGCGACGACACGATCGACGGCGAAGCGGGTAACGATGAACTGGCCGGTGGCGTGGGCCTCGATAGTCTCGTGGGCGGCGCGGGCTTCGACGCGCTGCAGGGCGGCGACGATGCCGATACACTCGCGGGCGGCGCGGATGACGACACGCTCGACGGCGGCGCTGGCGCCGACTCGCTCGACGGCGGACTCGATTACGATGCGGTCGTCGTGGCCGGCAGCGACGCGGCGGATTCGATTCTCGCGACGCTCGGCGTCGCGGGCGAGATGCTGATCAGTGTCGACGGCGAGACCGACAGCGCGGTTGCCGCGGAACTGATCGACGTGCGGGCCGGACTCGGCGACGACCTGGTCGATGTCGATTCGCTGCTTGACGTGGACGCCGATATCGACGGCGGCGACGGCGCGGATACGCTGTACGGTGGACATGGCGACGACCTGATCACCGGCGGGCCGGGCAGCGACAGCATCGATGGCCGCGCGGGCGACGACATGGCCCTGTTCTACGGCAGCGAGTTGGACGACGCGATCAGCGGCAGCGTGGCCAACACAGGCGACACGCAGGTCGTGTTTGGTTCGGAGACCGACACGGCGACAGGCGTGGAGGTGCTGTTTGTGAACGCTGGCGACGGCAACGACGCGGTGACGTTCAGCTATGACGCGGGAGCGCCCGACGTGTCAGTGTGGTTCGAGGGTCACGACGGCAACGACACGCTGGTCGGGGGCCCATATGGGGACTTCATCTGGGCTGGCGGCGGCAACGACTCAGTCGACGGGGGCGGCGGCGATGACATCATCCTGGGCGCGAGCGGCGACGATCTGCTCGAAGGTGGCGCGGGCAATGACCTGATCGACGGTGCCTCCGGCGACGACCTGATCACCGGCGGCGATGGCCACGACACGCTCAATGGGTTCGAGGGCTACGACACGATCGCGGGCGGAGACGGCGATGACGTGCTCGATGGCGGCGACCAGGATGACTCGCTCGACGGCGGCATGGGCAACGACACGATGTTTGGCGGCGATGGCCTCGACACGCTCATGGGCGGGTCTGGCGACGACTCGATTGAAGGCGGCGCGGGCGACGATTCCATTGCCGCCGGCGACGGCTTGGACTCTGTGGTGGGTGGTGAGGGCAGCGACACGATCGACGGCGAGACGGGCAACGATTCGCTGTATGGCGGCCTGGGCAACGACCTGATCACTGGCGGCGACGGCGACGACACGCTCGGCTCCGATGAGGGCGACGACGTGTTCTACGGTGGCAACGGCAACGACCGGATTTCCGGCGGCGCCGATTCGGACCAGTTGTTCGGCGGCGAGGGGAGCGACGTGCTCGATGGCGGTTCAGGCGACGACCGGCTGATCGGCGGTGAGCGGGGTGTGCCGCGGCGTCAGCGGCGCGGCTGCGACAATGACTCGCTCGCGGGCGCGGCGGGCGACGACACGCTCGACGGCGGTCGCGGCCGCGACCTGATCGACCCCGGCGCGGACGTGAACGACGTGACCGCCGACCCCGATCGCGACACCATTGTCGAGGGCGTCGGCCAGATTCGTCTGACGCGGATTCGCAAGTCCGACGCCCGGTGCGACGAGCGTGGCGGCGGAGGGGCTCGCGGCCGTAGCGCGCGGCCCGGAACACGATTTGAACCGGGCGGCCCGACGCGCCGGCGCCGCGACGAAGGGCCGGAACAGTTCCGCCCGCCGCATCCGGATGATCTGCCAGCAGCGGTCCCCACAGGCGTGCGTTCCCACAATGCCTCGCACGAGACGGCGAACCTGGCGGCGAGCATTACAGCCAGCGCAACGTCGGTGCCGTCGCGGCAGCAGTTGGGGTACACCGCGCCGGTCACGAATGCCGGCCCGAAGCGAGCGCGCAAGGTGACGTTCTTCCAGACGCTGGCGCCGGACGTGGCTCTGCTCTCGGTAAGGGCGCGCGACGCCCAGAGTCGGAACGTGGAGTGCCCGGTGTCGGTCGGCAACGACGTTACCTGTGAATTCGGCGCTGTGCCGGCCGGCGGCAACGCCGCTGCTGCGATCGACGTGGCGGTGGACAATCTGGGCGGCACGGTGGATACCTCCGCGATGGTCTACAGCAACACGGATGATCCGGACAAGAAGGACAATACGACATCGAACAGTACCACGGTCACCGTGGCCTTGGAGGGCGTCACGATCAGCGCCTCAGCGCAACGACCAGTGGCCTACGAGGCTGACCCGAGCAAGAAGGCCGAGTTCCAAGTCTGCCGCTATGAGGCCCGCTCGACCCCGCTGACAGTGAACTTCCAGGCGACCCAGGCGAGCAGGTCGCCGGCATCCTCCGCAGACCATCAATCGCTGGGCAGTTCGGTGGTGATTGACGCCGTCGACAGCCAGGGGAACGGCGGCAGGTGCGGATCCATCTGGGTGACGGCGACGAATGACGGAATCAACGAAGGGCCGGAATACGTGCGGGTGACGTTGACGGGCGGCGCTGGTTATACATTCGATGCGAATCGACCGACCGCTGAGGTGGGCATTGCGGACGACGAGGTATTGCGGCCCACGGTGAAAATCACTGCGACGGATGCGACGGCTGCCGAGTGGGGCGACACGGGGAAGTTCACGATCACGCGAACGACGGCGTGGAGTTCGGCTCTGACGGTGGTTTTGAACGTTACTGGCACGGCGACGCAGCCGCCGGGGGCGAACGCCGACGTGCAACAGGCGGTGGAGACTTCGGTCGTGATTCCAGCGAATGCGTCTGGGCCGACGATCGTCGAGATCACGGTCCGGCCGGTGCAGGAGCCGGCGGGCGGCGGGGTGCACGAGGACGATGAGACCGTGGTTGTGAACATCGTGGACCAGGCGCCGTACCAAGTGGGCGGTTCGGGCACGGCGACCGTGACGATCCTGGACGACGACCCGGACCCGGGCCTGGATACGCTGCGCATCACCGCGACCGACGCGGTTGCCTCCGAGACTCGTGTGAACCTGCCGCTG
The DNA here is from genome assembly GCA_036758585.1 of Planctomycetia bacterium. GTDB lineage: Bacteria > Planctomycetota > Planctomycetia > JALXBF01 > JBGPMX01 > DAIOWH01. The sequence continues at coordinate 4,653 of DAIOWH010000222.1, read as the reverse complement.
GACACGGGGACTTTCTTGATCGAGCGGGGCAACACCGATTCCGATGTGATGGTCAACTACACGGTGCGCCAAGAGTACTGGTACGATGCCACGCCCAACCAGGACTACACGCTGGAGCCGTCGCAGGTGACGATCGAGCGCGGCGAACTGAGCCAGCCGATCACCGTGCGGCCTATCGATGATAGCCAGGGTCTCGAGCAGTCGGAGTCGGTGGTGGTGACGTTGAATCCGGTATCGGGCGTGTACAACGTGGCGGCGGCGCCGGCGAACAGCGCGACGGTGACGATCTACGACAACGACTGTCGTCAAGACGTTTCGGTCCGTCGCGTGACACACAGCGGCGACCGGCGTGGCATCGTGGCCGGCACGCGGGTCACGCTCACCGCCGCCCTGAGCCCGCGCACCACCTCACTCACGTCCGACCGGTACAGTTGGTGGTTCGCCGAACTTCTCTCGGTGAGCGGCGGCAAGCGCCATCACGGCCCCTGGCAGCCCGCGGTCGGCACGATGAGCGGCAACACATTCACGACCACCGTCGATCGCTCCGGTCAGTACCTCGTGACGCTGGCCGCCTGCGGCAACCCGAGCGGCGCGGTGACGGTGGAAGTCACTCCGCGAGTGTCTTCGGTACAGTGGGTGTCGTATCGCAGTCCGCTGCTGTCGAACAATCATCCGAATCCGGTTGCAGCAGTCGGGCTGAAGATGTACCCGGACAAGAACACGCCACGGCAACCCGAGCCTGAGAGGCAACGCTGGGTGGATATCGAGGCAACGGTGGTCCCCGCCCGTGCGGGAATTCCGGTGTACTTCACAATCGTCGATGTGGATGACCCGAGTTACAACGGATCACCGCTTGATCCGAATGGCCTGCGCGGTAACGACAACATTGCGGGTGCGGTGTTCCCCGGCGACGCGACGAACAACTATCGAAACACCTGTGCAGCTGGTTTAGGCAACGCCTGCAGACTTACCGATGCGCAGGGTGTCGCCCGGGCAACCATCAGCGTGAGCATGCAGCCGGGTGACAACTTTCGTGCCGCGGCGACAACGGGGCCTGAGGGGCGGCTCCGTATGCTGCAAGTCGATAATCCCGGTGCTGGTAACTATGTCGGGCCAAACGATAACGCCGTGGGAGGCGAGTTCGATACCCAGGGCGCCGTCTCGCGGATGTTGACCGTATGGCGCAGGTTGTGGATCGAGGTGGATTCGATGGCGGCACCGCCGCCACTTGCGTTTCCCGTCCAAAAAGGACGACCCGATCACAACACCGCAGTCGGGAATGACTGGCAGCTTGGCATTCCTGAACAAGGTCAAATGACACTGAATCTTCGCGACACCCTGTCGGTTCCGAACAATTTCTACAAGGGCGGACGGATCAAATCCCGCGTGGGTGACGTGGAATTGAAGGTGCTTTCGAATACCGCTACTACGATTGTCGTTGAACAGGGGAACATCCAGGAAGGCGACCCCAATCTGGCCCACTTCTTAGCACCCCACGTGTTCTGGGTTCTGGACGACGATGAGTTGATCGCAATGTCCGGTTATTCCCCGCTGCTCTCCAGATACAATCTGATCAACGATCAGGTGAAGGAGAAGTATAAGCCGGCGTATATTACCCTGATCGATGTAAACATGGACGTGGGGACGTTGAATCCGCGGCGAGAAGTTCCGTTCCAGTTAAACATCACCGCTTGGCCTTTTGTCGACACTTACAATTCGATTACGGTGGACGATGCCCGCGACTTGCCAGACCAGGAGGACTTCTGGAGCCACTTGGTCGTGGCGGGCTATCAGCCGGAACCTACGGCAGACAGGGATCCTGACGGCGAGGTGGAGACGTTTGGCGAGACACCACGGTATACGCCGGTTTCGGTTGTTTACTTGGAAACGATACGTGATTACGTTCAGGGCTATGCTGGGGACAGCAGTCAACGATTCGCGAACGCGTTGCACGGTGTCGTTGCCCACGAGATCGCCCATCCACCAGGAGGCAAGTCTTCGGATGAGGATCATGGCGAAGGTGGATTAATGGAAGCAGGTGTCGACACCATCAATCACGTATTCAGAAACGAGACGCTCAGACGTTTTAGACAAGCGAAGACCTGGTTTCCGAAGTAGAAGTCGAAGAAACATGCGTACTCACCGGGCGATCATAGCGGGCGTGACCCTGACCGTTTGCATTTCCTGTGCGCGCCGCCCCACCCACAGCCTTTCCCCAGAGCAGCATGACGTGAACCTCCTCAAGATTGGACTCGCGAATTATGCGGCCAAGAACGCCGGAAAACTGCCGGAAAACTGGGACGAGTTTGGCCCCGTGATGTTTCAACTCCGCGACGCTCAAGCCGTGTCGGCTCCTCTCGATGGGCGCTACGTCTTCGCCGGAGTCCGTTGGCCGCTACCAGATTTCGACCAGGAAGGACTCGTGATACTGCTTGGCAATGTCCCAGCTGCAGAAACGCAGAAGCGCGCACCGGGCCGCTATGCAGTGGTTCAACTGGATAACGGGCAGTTTGAAAGGGAATGGCTGCCAGAGGCGAACGTACAGAGCCTCTTAGAAAAACTGCGGGCCCGGAAAAGACGGGAGTCGTTTCTTGACTCCAGGGAACAGGGAGCAGAAATGGGAGCGGAAATGGGGATGAATATTGGGGACCATGAGCGGTACGGCGCGACCAAGTCATCGTCTGTTCGGCCGGGTGCTCAGCGATGAATTCGCTGTACGTCGGCTATCTAGGCCAACGACCGGCGGCGACGGCAGCGACTGGATTTCGGGCGGTGCGGATGCCGACCAGTTGTTCGGCGGCGAGGGGAGCGACGTGCTCGATGGCGGCGCGGGCGATGATCGGCTGATCGGCGGCGGGCGGGGCGTGCCGCGTCGCCAGCGGCACGGCTGCGACAACGATTCGCTCGACGGCGCGGTGGGCGACGATACGCTCGACGGCGGCCGCGGCCGAGACCTGATCGACCCCAGCGCGGACGTCAACGATGTGACCGCCGACCCCAATCGCGACACGATCGTCGAGGGCGTCGGCCCGATTCGCCTGACGCGGATTCGCAAGTCCGACGCCCGTTGCGACGAGCGTGGCAACGGCCGGGGCCGCATCCGCAGCGCGCGACAGGGAACACGATTTGACCCGGTCGTTTCCCCGCGCCGGCCCCATGACGAAGAACCGGAAGGGGACCGCCCGGCTCGTGCCGATGCTCTGCCGTCTGCGGACGACACCGGCGTCGTGCGATCGCACACCGCGTCGCACGAGACCGCAGACCTCTCGCTGAACATCACGGCGAGTGCCGCATCGGTGCCGTCGCGGCAGCAGTTGGGTTACACCGCGCCGGTCACGAACGCCGGACCGAAACGGGCACGCAAGGTGACCTTCTTCCAAACGCTGGCCCCGGACGTGGCCGTGCTCTCGGTACGGGCGCGCGACGCTCAGAGTCGGAACGTGGAGTGCCCGGTGTCGAGCGGCAACGACGTAACCTGTGAATACGGTGCCATGCCGGCGGGCGGCAATGCCGAGGCGGCGATCGAGCTGGCGGTCGATAACCAAGGGGGCACGCTGGACTTTTCCGGCCTGGTGCACGGCAACATGGAGGATCCGGACCTGACGAGCAACGTCGCGTCGGGCAGCACCACGGTCACGCCCGCGCTGGAAGGGGTGACCATCAGCCCGTCGTGGGAAAAGCCGGACGCAGCCGCCGGGGGCCAGCGCCGATGTGCAGGAGGCGGTGACGAGCTCCGTCGTGATTCCCGGCGACGGGTTCGGCGCCCCGACGCACGAGATCACGGTTCGGCCGGTGCAGCACGCGGTGCCCGACAATGGCGAGACCGTGGTGGTCACCACTGTGGCCCAGGCGCCGTACCAAGTGGGCGATCCGAAAACTGCGACCGTGACGATCACGGACGACGATGCCGGCCCGACGTGCTGGTGCGTCGGGTGACGCACAATGGCAACCGGCGTGGCATCGTGGCCGGCACGCGGCTGACATTCACCGCGGGGCTGAGCCCACGAAACGCTTCACCCGCATCGGACCGGTACAGTTGGTGGTTCGCCGAACTTCTCTCGGTGAGCGGCGGCAAGCGTCATCACGGCCCGTGGCAGCCCGCACTCGGCATGGTGAGCAGCAGCACATTCACCACCACCGTCGATCGCTCCGGTCAATACCTCGTGACGCTAGCCGCCTGCGGCAGCCCGAGCGGTGCCGTGACGGTGGACGTCACCCAGCGAGTGTCCTCGGTCCAGTGGGTGTCGTATCGCAGTCCGTTGCTGTCGAACGATCATCCGAAGCCGGTTGCAATACTGCGTTCGAGATTGTGGTCGCCACCTCGGATACTGCACCCGTACCCCAACGAACGACTCACCGTTAGCCACCCAAGGTAAGAGCCGTATGAAGTAATGCTTCACGTACGGATCTGTGCGGGGGCCGCCCGCAAGGGCGGTTCTACCGCGACTGGGACGCAGCTCAATTCTGAAATGAGCGTCCCAGTTGCATCCCCCTTAGGAATTGGTCCGAAATAACTTCCCGATATCGGTGGGGACACTAACCCGAAGCGTCAGCGAGGACAACCGATCTTTCCGATCCTCGCTGACGCTTCGGGTTTGTGTGGCATAGGGAAGTTATTTCGGACCAAATCCTTACTTCACTACTTCACTCGCC
>DAIOWH010000221.1:6729-8080 GCA_036758585.1 Planctomycetia bacterium | reverse complement strand
GGCGCGTCGGGCTACTGTCCCTGCGGACTCCCAGGATCACGCAAAGCCATTTAGTACTACAGCGCACCTTGATTGCTGCGCGGTCACAGGTAGGGTGGGCTTTGCCCACCAACCCCATATGTGGCGGTGGGCAGTGCCCACCCTACCCAAGGTGCGCTGTAGCATTAGGCGCCGCGGCTGCGGTTCTCGCGGGCCTTCTCACTGGCTTGCCGCAGCGTACGACGCTCGTGGTCGGTGAGGCTCGCCATTCCTTCGCGGTGCAGCTTGGCGAGGATCTCGTCCACCTGTTTCTCCTGTTCGCGTTGCCTGGCCGCCTCGCGCTCGCGACGAGCCTTGTCGCGCCGGCGGCGCCAGCGCTCCCACATGCTCATGCGGCGGGCCTTCGGCTTGGGCGAGCTGGTGGCCAAACTCGTGTAGCCCTGCGAGAAGTCGTAGCCCATGAACGACTCGTCGGCGTAGAGACCCTCCTCCACGTGGCGTCGTTCCTTTTCGGACATCACGTAGACGAAGAACGCCACCGCGATGAGTTGAAAATTCTCAGGCCCGCGGTGCAGCAACAGGACGCCCGTCATACCAAGCACGATCGCGCACAGCTTGGCCACCTGTACCGTGATCATCGTCGACCGCGCGAAGCTGAACCCAACCGGCCCCCACAGCAGCGAGCGGAGCATTCGGCCGCCATCCATCGGAAACGCGGGGATCAGATTGAACAGAAACAGCATCCAGTTCACCTCGAATCCCATGACCACGTAGGCGAACCACCGCGGCGCCTCAGCGTCCGTCCACACCGGCTCGGACGAAAACGGGTTCAGCGGCGGCATAGCGCCCCAGCCCATGATCACCGCCCCGGTGACGGTGCACAGCACGACGTTCACGAGCGGGCCACAGACCGTGGTGATGAATTGAGCCCGGGCCGTGTGCGGCACGTGCACCGACGCAAGTCCGCCGAGCGGCCACATCAGAATGTCGTCCGCGTCGCCGCCGACCGTTCGAGCGGCGAAGCAGTGGCCGAACTCGTGCAAGAGCACGCTGAAGAACAGAATGCTCTCCCAGATGAAGGCCACGCGCAGTCCTTCGCGGCCGCCTTGTCGGAATCCGTCGATCAATTCGATCAACAGGAAGAGCAAGAAGAACAGGTGAATCCGCACCCGGATGTTGGAGAAGCGCCCGACAGAGAGTGACCAGCCAATCGGGTCCGACATCGGTTCGGCCATGGTGTTGTCCCGAGCAGTCGCCAGGCAGGATGCATCAGCAATCCGTTGCGGGTATTCTATCTCGACCTGGCAAACGTCGCAACGAACCTGTGAGGGGGTTCCCCGGTAGGCTGGGTGCGGCACCCAGCCTACAAACT
>DAIOWH010000221.1:0-6629 GCA_036758585.1 Planctomycetia bacterium | reverse complement strand
GTAGGCTGGGTGCGGCACCCAGCCTACAAACTACAAACTTGGAGGCGCGGAGCGTGTCGCAACGGCGAGTACTGTATGTCGGGCGGCGAATCCAGTTGGCGATCGACTCGATCGCGCTGGCCGACGGCGGCTGCGTGGAACGCGAGGTGGTCGTGCATCCGGGCGCGGTGGCAATCATTCCGCTGGTCGATGCCGATCACGTTTGCCTGGTGCGGAATCGGCGGCACACCGTCGGGCAGACCCTGCTCGAACTGCCGGCCGGCACACGCGAGAGCGGCGAGGACCCCGACGTCACGGCGGCCCGCGAGCTTGCCGAGGAGACCGGCTACCGAGCGGGCCGGCTGCGGCGGCTGATCGAGTTCTTTGTTTCGCCGGGCGTGCTCACGGAACGCATGTTCCTCTACGTCGCCGAAGGGCTGACGCCCGGCGGTCAGAGCCTCGACGCCGGCGAGGAGCTGCGGCCCGAGATTGTACCTTGGCAGTCGGCCCTCGACATGGTCGAGGCCGGCGTCATCCAGGACGCCAAAAGCATCGTCGGGTTGCTCTACTGGGACCGGCTGCGGCGGCGCTGATTCTGGGAGATGGGATAGACGCAAAGGCGCGTAGTCGCCAGGGGCGGGCGATTCAAGGGGCATCCCCGCGACCTTGCCTTTCTGATCGGAGCCGACTGGTGCAACTGACAACGGTCGCCACGTTGATCGCTTGTGTGACGAGTGCCGCTTTGTCATCGGGCGATGTCGATGAAATCGCCGGCGACGCGAGGCAGCACGAGCGATTGCCGCCCATCGTGGTCTCGCCGCGCGATTGGCCGTGGTGGCGCGGGCCGAATCGCGACGGCATCGCGATAGATCAAGACGTGCCGATCGAGTTCGGGCCGGACAAGAACGTGGCTTGGCGGGCCGAGCTGCCCGGCCGCGGTCATGCGTCGCCGATCGTTTGGGGCGACCGAATCGTCGTTCACACGGCCGATGAGTCGGACCAGACGCAATGGCTGTTGGCGTACGATCGCCGCGACGGCCGACCGATTTGGAAAACGAAACTGCACTCGGGCGGCTTCCAGACCAAGGTCCACCGCGTCAACTCGCACGCATCGGCCACGCCGGCCTGCGACGGCCAGCGCGTGTTCGCCGTCTATGTCGCCGATGGGTTCCTCTGGACGAGCGCCGTCTCGTTGAACGACGGCGCGATCGAGTGGCAAACGCGGGCTGGTGCGTTCGATTCGATCTACGGGTTTGGTATGTCGCCGGCCATTCACGAGTCGCTGGTCATCGTGAACGGCGACAACGACCAGACCGGCGCGTTCCTCGCCGCGATGCACCGCAAGACCGGCCGGATTGTCTGGCGCATCCGCCGACCGAAGATCGATACCTACGCGACTCCGATCGTCGCTCGCGTCGCCGGCCGCGATCAGGTGCTGCTCGGCGGCAGCATCATGGCCGGCTACGACCCGAACAATGGCCGCGAGCTGTGGCGCTGCGACGGGCCGACCGCCGAGACGACGGCCAACACGGTCGCGTTCTCGCGCGACACGATCTATGTATCGGGCGGATACCCCAAGCCGTACACGCTGATCGGCGTGCGCGGCGATGGGTCGGGCGACGTCACGGCGACGCACCGACTCTGGACCGTGTCGCGCCGCATGCCGTACGTCCCGTCGCCGCTCTGGGCCGACGGTCTGTTGTTCATCGTCGAGGATTTCGGCATCGCCTCGTGCGTCGACGCCGCCGACGGCAAGATCATCTGGAGCCAGCGGCTCGGCGGCGACGTGAGCAGTTCACCGGTGAAATGCGGCGATCGCATCTACGTCGCGAGCGAGACGGGGAAGGTCTACGTCTTCCTCGCGGCTCGCAACTTCGAGCTACTCGCGGAAAACAACATACACGATCCGATCATGGCCACGCCGACGATCTGCGGTGGGGGAATACTCGTGCGCACCGAACGCACGCTGTTCAGTTTTGGCGCACCTCAGGGCCGCTGACCAGGCCCGCGAGGTACGGCGCCCGGCCCGCCGGCGCCGCCGGGGAACCCACCTCCGCCCGGCGCACCGCCGGGGACTCCAGGTGCGCCGCCGCCGGGCACTCCGGGACCGCCTGGGCGACCGCCGCCAGCGCCCGGACCACGTGGACCGCCGCCTGGACCACCGCCCGGAAAGCCGCCCGGCGCCCCACCGCCCGGAAAACCGCCCGGCGCGCCGCCGCCGGGTCCGAATCCGCCGGGGGTGCCGCCCGGACCACCCGGTCCAAATCCGCCGCCGGGACCGCCGCCACCGCCTGCCTGCTGACTGGCCAACGCGATGATCCCCGTGATCGTACTCACCGGAAGGCTGGCACTGACCCGTAGCCGCGCCGCGTTCGGGGTAAACTTCACACCCGCCAGGAACTTATCCAGAGCGTCCATCGTTTGCAGTTCGACCGATTGTTGCTGGCCGGGACTCGGCGGCACGGCCGAAGCGCCACCGCCGCCCGCCGCTCCTCGGGCCATCGCGAGTTGATCGCGGGCCATCTTGATTGCGCCGGCGATCGTGTTCTGAATCTGGCCCGGCGCGGCGCTGTCCTGCCCGCAGTCGGCGGCGAGGACGATCTCCACGCTCTGGCCGAGACTCAGCCCGACGCCTAGCGTTTGGATCTTTTCAAAGCCCGGCGCCCATTCCGCCAGTTGCTTGGTCAGGTCCTGCGGCGCGTTGGGACCGACCAGGCCGGCCGGTGCGCCGAACGGACCAAGCTGCAGGTCTTTGGCCGATTGAGCGAGCGACTTGACGCTCTCGGTGTTGAGAGCCAGCGCGACCTGCGCGCCTGATCCCAGGTCGGCCAGCGTGTTCGTCAGTCCGGCATTCAGAGTCGGCGGCGTCGGGCCTTGGTCCATTGCGGCCTGGACCAGCGACTCGCTGCCCGTGACGATGGTGCGTTCGTCGGGCGCCCACAGCGCGAGATCGACGAGCCCGGGGCTGCCCGCAAATGGATTCGCCGCGCCGAACGGCTTGTCACCCGCGCCCGCGGTCGGCTGACCGGCCTGACCCAGGCTCGGCGCCCCCGCCGCGCCGCCGGCCGGCGCAGCCTCGGCCAGGGCCGGGTTCTTCATGCGATAGTATTTCTTGCCCTGGTGAGTCGCCTCACTCGCGCCGGGCTGCAACTGCACGATCCGCACCGGATCGACGGGCTTGGTGGTGTGATACACAGCGATCATGCGCAGGTCAGTGAGCGACGACATCTGAATGGTCGCGGCGATCTGATCGATGTCGGTCACCGTGATGCCGGTCTGCAGTTCGATCTGTTGCATCGCGAGGGCCGCCACTGGACCGGCCTCTTGCATGAGCTTCTTGATCGGGTCCGAGTTGAAGAATGCGGCGGGCCGCATCAGCAGGATGCCCTGGGTGTTGGCCGGCAGGTATGCCAGGTTCCAGGGCGTGGCGACGACGGGCGGTGCGGCGGGCGGTGCAGTGGGAGCGGCCGGTGCGGCGGCGGGCTGAGCCGCGGCGACCGGGGCCGGTGCAGGTCCGGGCGCCGGCTTCTCGTCGCCTCGCATGAAGATGAACGCGAGCACGCCCGCGATCAGCACAACCGCGGCCGTGCCCGACCCGACGAGAATCCAGAGCTTGCTGTCGCCCTTCTTCGATCCTTTCTTCTTCTGCTTCCGAGCGGCACTGGGCGGCGCGGCGGTAGTCGGCTCGGCGGCCGACTCGGTGTCGCCCTCGGCAAAGAAACCGGTGTCCGGTTCAGGTTCCGGCGTCGGGGCCGCGGCGGGCCGTTTCGGCGCGGCAGGTTTCGGGCGAGCCCCGGGCGCGGCCGCCGGCTTCGTCGCCACCGCCGCTCGCGGTGAACCCGCCGCAGCCACACGCGCGCCAGGCGACGCACCGGGCAGCGCGGAAACCGATCCACATTTCGGACACCTGACCTTCTGACCAGGCTGCGCCTTGACTCGGAGTTTCGCACCGCACGAACATTTGAATTCGATGGGTTCCATGGTAGCCCCCAACGGAGGAAGAGCATGCGGATCAGTGGCGACATCTTAACTCGGCCGAGTATGTCTGTGCCAGCCTTTCAGAAAGGGGCAGTCGTCCATGGTCAATTCAATGGTCCCATCCAAATGACCATTGACGATTGACCATTAGCCAACCGAGCGTTACAAGTTTCCCGTTTCCATCAACCGCACAAGGAGCCGCCGTGGACTACACGTACGCCGATATTGCCAAGATGATCGACCACTCGTTGCTCCCGCCTTCGCTGACTGTCGAGGAGTTGGAACAAGGCTGCCGGCTGGCGGTGAACTACGGCGTGGCGAGCGTGTGCATCATGCCGTATTATCTGCGACGCTGTGCCGAGATTCTGTGCGGCAGCGGCGTGCGGGCGAGCACGACGATCGGCTTCCCGCACGGCGGCCACACCACGGCCGTAAAACTTGCCGAGACGCGCGCGGCCCTGAGCGACGGCGGCGAGGAACTCGACATGGTCGTGAATTTCTCCAAGGTGCTCAGCGGCGACTGGCCCTATGTTCGCGACGAAATCCGGGCGATCGTCGACACGACCCACGCCGCCGGCCAGAAACTCAAGGTCATCTTCGAAAACTGCTTCTTGAAGGACGAGCACAAGATCAGGCTGTGCGAAATCTGCGGCGAGTTGCGAGTCGACTGGGTGAAGACCTCGACCGGATTCGGAACGGGCGGTGCGACGACCGACGACCTGCGGCTGATGCGCAAGCACTCGCCCGCCTGGGTGCAGGTGAAGGCCGCCGGCGGCGTGCGCGATCTTGACCGACTGCTCGAAGTCCGCGCGCTCGGCGTCAGCCGCGTCGGCGCCAGTAAGACGAAAGACATCCTCGACGAGTGCCGGCGGCGCGTCGGAGGTTGACGCGCGCGGCCGCGCCAGGCAAGCGAGCCGCAATGGAAACTCGCCCGCGGGCCGATTCTCAAGACCGTGGCGCAGACCTTCTGGCCCATCTGGTCGCCGCCGGCCAGTGGCAGCGGGTTGAAAAACTTGCGCGCGAGCTACTCGCCGTTACGCCGGAAGCGCCTGATGTCCATGCGTGCCTCGCCTGGTCGCTCATCCTGCAAGATCGTGCGGCTGAGAGTTGGCCGAGCATCGAGTTTCTGTTGTCGGCCACACCCGATGAAGTGCAGCCGCACCTGCTGGCCGCGCAGTTCCATGCACAGGCCGAGAACTGGGCCCAAGTGGAAAACCACGCCGACTACGCGATCGCAATTGATCCGGACGACGCGCAGGGCTACATGATGAAGAGCGTGTCGCTGGTCAGCCGACTGCGACTGCAAGAAGCCCAACCCTGGATCGCGAAGGCGCGCGAGATCGACCCAGACAGCGAATCGATCGCCGTCTTACAAACTCGTCTGCGAGGCGCGGTCGACCAGTCGGCCGCCGCCGCTTGGCGGCAGGTGCAGCAGCTCGAGGAGTTGCTCGCGGCGAACCCCGAGAACGCGGCGACGTGGGACGCGCTCGGCGATGTCTACATGCAGCTCGAAAGACCAAGAAAGGCCGAGGAGTGCTACCGCGAATGCCTGCGCCTGGACCCGGGCGACCGCGTCTACCAGCGCGACCTCTTCCGCGCGGTCGCGGCCCGGAGCGTGCTCTACCGGACCGTCGCGTTGCCGCTCAGTGCGTGTCGATTATTGGCAACGTTCGTCGGCACCCTGCAGTTCCAACCGTCGGCGTTGCTGTGGGTTGTGCTCGGCTTCAAGGCGTCGCTCGCATTCTTGGCGTGGTTGTGCATCACCGCGCCGCTGTTCGTGCCTCCGGCCAAGTTGTTCGAGTGGCTGTTGCTGGCCGAGGTTCAGCCGCCGGCGGGAGCGAGCGAGCGCCGCATGCGCCTGCGCGGCATAGCCACGCGACTCCCGTACTCCGCGCGCGTCGCCCTTTTTCTGCTCGTCACCGTGTGTTTCTGGACGGCGGTGATCGCCTGCGCTGGTGTGTCGTGGTCGGCGGGCCTGATGTTTCTCGGCGCGGTTACTCTGGCGCACTTCGGCCTTGTCGAACTGTACGTCGGTCTTCGCATGATCGGCAGTTGGCTCGGCCGAGGCGGTGGACACAAGTACGCGACACTGATCATCGGGGCGAACACGGCGATCGCCGTCGTGCTTGGCCTGGTTACCCAGAGCGTGCTCGTGGGTGTTGGGTTTGCAATTGCCTCGTGGTTGCTGTGGGGCATTGTCGGCGCAGGGACCGCCGTGAGGCGATGGTTGATTCGTAGGTGATTGCAGCCGCCATCTTTTGGTTAATGCCGGGTAGCGTCGCCTGCGCCGCCGCGAGACGAGGCCCGTTTCTGCCGCACAGATCGTTCATTCCTTCCAGTCTTCCTAGGCCGACCTCCCAAGGCCTACTTAGGCACACGCTCTGGAGAAAGTTCACCGATAGTGCCGGTTGAAGGAGAGGTTTGCCGCGGCAACTGGCTAACCTGCCCGCCGCGCTGGCACCCACGGTGAAAACACCGTGGGAATCGTCCAGCCTGCCACCGTACGCCCAAGCCACATGACCCTGACTGGCGCGGCGGCGACCCAGCCTACAAGATGCTCCACACGGAAAGGGGTTTGAATTCGTTTAACCCGCAGCCGCAGGCGAGGCACAACCAGCGCCAGCCACGCCTCGCCTGCGGCTGCGGGTTAAACGACCGAGGCCGATTTCAGA
>DAIOWH010000220.1:0-8236 GCA_036758585.1 Planctomycetia bacterium | reverse complement strand
TGCTCCCTCGCTGGCGCGTCGGGCTACTGTCCCAGAATCGTGCAAGGCTATTCAGCACCGCCGCCACTGGCGCCCCGACTTCAAGCGCTCAACCCGCGCGCCGGGCTTGTGTGCCGCGACCAGAGGGAGATTATTCCAGCCCCGCCTTGATGCGGGAATCCGTGGCAGGTCAGAAGTCGACCCGCGGCCGCGACTCGATGTAGCGGCGATGCGCGTCGAGGTAGCAGTCGCGCACGAGCGACTCGGTCTGGCCCGCCGTCATGAACCCGGCCGAGAAGCCGGGCGCCTGTGGGTCGATCGTGAAACGGGCGGTGTGGACGAAGTGCGCGACGAGGTCGCCGGCGTCTTCGTCTCCCACGGCGAACCGAATCGTCGTCGGCGCGATGCCGGCCCGTTCGAGGTCCGCGGGCGAAAGCTCCGAGTGGGTCGTCAACGCCGGACAGGCGACGATCGTGTTCGATTGGCCCAGACTGATCATGTGGCCGAACGTCGGCGACAGGTTGTCGAAGAACCGCTGGAAGGCGTCGCGCGGAAGCCGGGCGCGCTCGAAGTCGATCGTGAACAGAGGCGCGGGCAGCCCCAGGAACATGTGCCGTTCGCGCAGCGGCGCATTTGGGTCGTCGGCCAGGGCGTTCGAGTGCACCGTGATCATCGGGTGTGCGGCGAGGAAGCGGGCGAGAATCTGGGTGTTCACGCACTTGGCCAGCATGCGCACGTCGAGCGTGCGGATCCCTTGCAACACCTCAAACGCGGCGTCGGCGTTTAAGAACGCGCCCTTCACGTAGTAGACGTTCCAGAACAGCGTGTCGTTCCAGGCGACGCCGCCGGCCGACAGGCCCTTCGGGATGAACATGTCTTCGTTTCGCCCAATCACGACGCCGGCGATTACCGAGCCGGTGCCGGAGAGGTCCTTGGTGTAGCTGTGAATTACAAAGTCGGGCCGCTCGGCCGGGTCGTCGCGCACCAGCGGCCGACACAGAAACGGCGTGCCGACCGTCGCGTCCAAGATCACGCGCAGGCTGGCCGCGTGCGCCGCTCGACAGATCGCCGGCACGTCGAGCACGTAGCCGTGCGGGTTGCACGGCGACTCGATGTACAAGTACGCGCGACGGCCGTTGGCGAACCGGTCGGCGTACGCACGCTTCGTTCGCTCCCAGCATTGCAAGAAGTCGTCCGCCCCGAATCCGTCGAAGCTCTCAGTCGCGATCTCCAGGTTGGCCGGCTTACCGTACCAGTCGTGAATGAGTTGATGCGCCCCGCCATAGATGTTGCGACTGGTGATCAACACGTCGTCGCGCCCGAGCAGATGAGCGAGCACCGCGTCGATCGCCGCCATGCCGCTGTTGAAGTTCCATGCGAAGTAGTCGCCTGCGTACGGTCCCGCCTCCAAGTCGACGATGTGGTTGGCGAGCGAGATGGCCGTCGGGTTCAGCAGCCGCGAGTAAATCTCCAGCAGCAACTCCTTGCCCTCGAATGCGTCGGCGATCCACTCGGCGCAGGCATAGACGTACGTGGCCGTTCGCGCGATCACTGGGTTGGCCGCGAAGATCGCCGTCACATTGTCGAACACCGGGTACGGGCCTTTCGAGTACTGCGTGCTCGGCGTGTAGCCCAGTGATTGGTAGCTGCGTCGCGACGGGTTCTGCAGCATGTCGAGCAGCTTGGCGAACTGAAACGACAGAAACTTGGTCGCGTTGAAGTAGGCAATGCGGTCGGACCGGTCGAGGCCGGCGATGGATTCGACGGTCGCGCGCCAGAGTTGCTCGACGTCGGTCTGGCACTCGTACAATCGTTCGGCGATGCGAGCCAGGTTGACGCCGAACGCGGTCGCTCGGTCCACGCCGAAGTGGCGCAACTGTTCGGCCACGAGGCCGGCCACATCGGTCGCTTGCGTAGAATTCCGTCGCGGCGACAGTCGGGTCGGTACAGGCATCAACAAGCTCCTTCGTGAGGCGCGCTACTTCTGAAAAACGGTTCTGCCGCCCACGATGGTTCGGACTACGGACAGATGGGCGATGTCCTTGTCTGGACAGGTCAGATAATCGCGGTCGAGCACAACAAGATCACCGAGCTTGCCGGCTTCGAGCGTGCCCAGCTTCTGTTCGTCGAAGGCCAGGTACGCGGGCCACTCGGTCACAGTGCGCAGCGCGTCGAGTCGCGACAGGGCCTGGTGCGGGCCGTGTACGTGGCCGTCGCGGGTGCGGCGGGTGACGGCGATCGACAGCATGAGCAGTGGATTGAACGAATTCATGGCGTGATTCGGATCGAGACCGATCATGTGGTCGGAGTTGAGTGCGACCGGGACGCCGCCCCGCACCCAATCGCCCAGGCCGATGAAACGCGCCGACCAGTCAGGCCCGTACACTTCGGCCAGTGTGTCGGCGTCGCGATAGTAAAGGTAACCCTGCGTGTCGACGCAGACGCCGAGTTCGCGGCAGTGGCGCACGATCTCGGGCGACGGAAAGTACGAATGGATGAGCGTGAATCGCCGACGGCGAACGTCCGGCTGCTCGACGGCGACCTGACCGAGCGCCTCGAGCACGCGAAGCGTCCCCTCGTCGCCCGTGACGTGGCAGCTCATCTGCCAGCCGAGCCGCTCGGCGGTCGCAAAGATCGTGCGCATCTCGTCCACGCTGTAATACTGCTCGCCGCGATAGGCCGGGTCCGCGAGTCGATAGAACGCGGCCCGCCGCTCGCCATACGGCTCAGTTAGTCGCGTCGTGCCCCAGTGAATCCCGCCGTCGACGGTGATCTTCAGCGGGCCGGCCTTGATCCAATCGTCGCCCTCGCCCGGCTTCAGACCCAAACCCGCCGCGTACTTTTCGACGCCCTCGGCGGTCTTGGCCGAAAAGCGAAACGTGCCGGTGACTCGCGTGCTAAGCTGGCCGCGCTGACGCAGCTCGCGGAACAAGTCGACGCTCTGCGGGTCGGTCGCCCGCTCGAAAATGCTCGTGATGCCGACTTCGTTGTAGCGGCGCAGCACCCTAGCCAGCGAGTCGAGCACCTGCTCGCGCGAGTGTTCCGGCCGCGGCGGCGTGTGTTTGCGGATCGTCCCGGCGCCGCCGCGAATGAGCAGCGGCTTGCCGTCGGCGTCGCGCAGCACTTCGCCGTCGGCCAGCTTGCTCCCCGGATCGAGCAGCTTCAGATCCTCGAAGCCACGTGTGTTGAGCACCCATTTGTTCGACACCGAGTTGTACAGCACTGGGTGCGTCGTACATGCGGCGTCGAGCTCGGCCGGCGTGGGAAATCGTCGCTCCTTGAATCGCGTAATCTCATTCCGCGGCGCCTCGATCCACCGGCCCGGCGGTGTTTCGCGAGCCGCTTGTCGAACCCAATCCTGAAGCTCACCAATGCTGCTCAGTTCCGCGTAGGTCTGATCGAGCGCTCCACGAGCCACGCCGACGGCGTGACAGTGCGACTCAATGAAGCCCGGCAGCACGCACTTGCCGCCGAGCCGAATCACTTCTGTCTTCTGCGTCACCCACGGTGCGATGTCGGCGTCGGACCCGGCGGCAACGATCTTGCCGTCTCGCACCGCCAGCGCCGAGACGACGCGACGCTGCGGATCGAGCGTGACGATCTTTCCACCGAGCAACGCCAACTCCGCCGACTCGGTGCGCGCCGGCCCGCCGCCGAACGCTGCGGTGCCGCAAATCAGAGCCAGGCCGAAGATGTTCGGCAACATGGTCGACCATTGCCTTTCTGCATGCAAACTGCCGGCATGTCGTGACACCGCCGGAATGATATGCTCTCCGCGCCGCGTCGCGAAGGGGATTGTCCGGCTGTGAACCCCAGTGCCGTCGACCCAAGTGTATCCGCACGCGGTCTCGTGTATACTCGGCAATCCAACGCAGCCAACGGCAATAGGAGCGGGACCATGATTTACGCGCGAAGCATCTTGGTGATAGTTCTGTCGTTTTGTTGCCTCGCGGCGAGTGACGATCGCGACACGAGGCCCGCCGTGGTTCCCGACCACGAGATTCTTGAGGAACTCAAATCGGCGCCGAAAGAAAACCGAGACCGCGTGCAGCGCATTCGTGAACTCTACGTGCAGGCCGGGGCAGCCGAGGACGAGGTGCGGCTCCAAGAGGTGAAGCTCGGCAATCGCGACGAGACGCTGCAGCACAACGTCATCGCCACGAAGCGCGGCGAGACCGACTCGGTGATCGTGGTCGGCGGGCATCTCGACAAGGTGCCGCCGGGCGACGGCGTCATCGACGACTGGTCCGGGGCGTGCCTGGCCACCAATCTGTATCAGACGCTGCTGCCGGTGAAGACGCACCACACATTTGTGTTCATCGGCTTCGCTCACGAGGAGCACGGACTGGTCGGGTCGCGGGCCTACGTGGAGTCGCTGTCGGAAGACGAGCGGAAGCGCATCAAGGCGATGGTCAACCTCGAGGTGCTCGGCGTCGACGATCCATTCATCTGGTCGAACGGATCGACGGATAGCCTCGAAGTAGTCGCCCATCGAGTTGCGCGTGAGCACAAGTTGCCGCTGCGCGACCATGTGATCGTCGGCGTCGGGGCCGACTCGATGTCGTTCGGCAAGGTCGGAATACCGAACATCACGTTCGACGGCTTGCCGCTCGACAAGATTCGGCTGATCCACTCCGACCAGGACACTTACGCGAACATCAATCCTGAGGCGTATCTGAACGCCTACCGTTTCACGAGTCGATTCCTCGTGACGCTCGACCGCGACCTGGCCGCGCGGCCGGACCTGCTCACGGAGCCCGACCCGAAGGCGGCCGCGAAGCGCGTGGACGAATACGTCGAGGCCGAGATGAAGCGGCGGCACATCCCCGGCCTGTCGGTCGCGGTGGCGCGTAACGGCGAGCTGCTTGTGGCCAAGGGTTTTGGAATGGCCAACCTGGAGCTGTCGGTCGCCGCGACGGCCGATTCGGTCTATCAGATCGGATCCATCGTAACCGTCCGGCGGATTGCGTTCTTGCCAGGCATGTTAACCTGGGACTCGATATCCATTCTTACTCGAAGTCCAGGAGGTCAGCATGGCTCCGCCTGGTCTCCGCCGAGCACGGCGGGGGCCGACCAAGCGGCGAAGAATTCACAAGCCGTGTGGCGACGGCGAATCCGCAACCGGCCAGGCGCGGGGCGACGGCGAATCCGTACGCGACCAGCCGTGTGGCGACGGCGAATCCGCACGCGGCCACGGGCCGGGCCGGCGGGCGTTCGTACCCGTGCAACTCATGGCCGAGCCGCTCCCGGCGTCGTGCTTCGAATTTCGCCTCGGAGCCGGTCTGCTGCGCGTGCCCGACACGGTGGAGGAGCAGGCCCTGCGGCGAGCCATTCGCGTGCTTCGCGAGGAGGTCGCGCGATGCTGAGCTTGCCCTCGGTCGTGAAGATTTATCTGCATGCCGCGCCCGTCAATCTGCATTACTCGTTCGATCGTTTGGCCGGGATCGTGCGCGACGAGATGGGGCGCGATCCCTTGAGCGGGCACTTGTTCGTGTTTCGCAATCGACGCGGCGACCGCGTGAAGCTCTTGTTCTGGGACGACGACGGCTGGACGATTGTGTACAAGCGGCTCGAGCGCGGCGTGTTCAAGTTCCCCGTCGTCTCGTCCGATGCACGAGCGGTGCAAGTCTCGGTCACCGATCTGTCGTTGTTGCTCTGGGGGATCGACGCCGACAGCGTGCGGCGGCACAAACGATTCTCGCTGGAGGCGCATCGCGCGGCGCACGCGGCGCGGCCGCCGCAAGCCGCCCGCGCACCTGGAAGAGCAGGAAATCGTGCACGACTTGCCGGCCGAACTGAAGCGGCAATTGGGCGAGCAGAATCTCGTGCCGCTGCCGGATGTCATTTCATTCGGGTGTAACCGGCTCTCCGCTGGTAATCGTGGCTAGTTGGGCTAGGCAGCTTGGGCGTAGCAGGGCCAGGCCGCCGCGCTCAGAGCCTTCTTGTTGGGGTACAAGCGTCTCGTCTCCTGCTCGATGCGAGAATCCTGGAAGCGATCCCAGTCGCCATTCGCGTGGATCGTGCGCAATTGCAGCATGGCTTGGGCACCGGGCACTTTCCAGCGCATGCCCGCGCGTTCCATGCGATCCTTGATGACGTGTCGGCAGGCGCCTTCGATCACGCCCGACGCGATCGGATAGCCGGCCGACAGATACGCATCGTACTTCATGCGATGCAGGTTTTTTTCCAGGTAGTCGCAGATGGCGCGCAGATTTTTCCGTGCCGTTCCCGCCAATCTGTGTTTCGTCGCCATCTGACGCAGCCCCCGCACCACGCCGGCCGCTTTCCCTTCGAGCACACGCAACAGACGTTCGCGCACGAACGCCTCGGCCTCGTCGCTCCCCTCCGCATGAAACACGTGGGCCGACTGCCAAAGCCGCGGGATGACGTGCATCAAATCCAAGATATCCACCGTGTGCTCATCGCGCGGCAAATACGCCTGGCGATCCGTCTCCTCCCACCGGCTTTTCTGCGACGGGACGGACCATCGGGATTCCCTTGTTGTCCTCCGTCGCCACCAGGAATTTCCCTTCCTTCTGGGGATCGGGTGCCGGCTGCGCTGCGCGAAACGCCGGCGCCGATTCGGCCATGTGCTGATTGGTCTGCTCCAGCGTCTCCACCGACTGCTTGAGCCGCAGAATCTGCTCGATCACTTCCCGCGTCCGCCCGAAAGCGTGTTCGATGTCCAGCAGTTGGTCCCATTCCTGAAGCAGATAGGACAGTTCGCTCTCCGGCAGTTGCAAGCGTTGGTCCGTGGGAATCAACTCGATCTTCTGTCCCTCGCGGCTGCCGTAGACATGGCGCGACAACTCGAACTCGCCGAACACGGTGAGCAAGCGTCGCGGATGCGGCTCGGGCAAGCGCTGCACGGTGCGGCCGTCGTCGAGTTCGGCGGATTCCCCCAAATCTCCCGGTCCGACGGCGGCCAAGAACGCTCCGAACAACTTGTGTCCCAACTCCAGGAGCTTGCGGAACAAGTCGCGTTCCACGACGTGCGCCGCCGTCCCATCGTTGGCAGCTTGTCGGAGTACGTTTTGCATTTTCAGAAGTTCCTCGGTGCCGACGCCGGCCAGCGGTTCAAGGGAATTCGTCTTGAGCGAAGCACATCCTTGTGCGAGCATGATTGGGGCCTCCTTGGCGGAAAAAGTGGCTGAAATCACAACCATTTCACCGCGAAGAGGCCCTTTTTGTCATCCGCAACTTACCCAAACGTTCTTCTCACACACGCGGGATGCCGGTTACACCCTTTTGAATTCACACCCGAGGGAGGAAAGGGCCCGGACGTCAAGGTTCTTCCAGGAGGGAAGCACCCGTCGGAATACCCAGGTTCAACATGGCCCAAAGGGGTCGATCAAGGGGATTTCAAACCAGATACGCAGGGTGGGAGGAAGACCTTCGATTCGGATCAAAGGCACAAATGGCCGGATCCAACAACGATGTTGCCGTACGATCCACCAACGGGAAAACTGAAATGAGAAAGCGGCAAATGCAATTCGATTTGTTCGAAATCGACGCCCCAGATGTATGGTTGGACACAACCAACTACGATAGGGATGAGGAACCAACAACCCTTGCCAAACAAGACGGCGTTGGCGCGCTTCAGTTCTCGATCGCGCGCTATTCTGGCGGCCGTGTTCCTAATCCTAGTTCGGAAGACCTCCTGGAAATGGCATTGCAATTTGGCAAGTCACACGGGTTCGGTGCGGCGTTCAACCTAACGAGCCAGACAGGCCCGTTGTCAGTTGCTGCCGCGAGTTATCGCGACTCAGGTGATTTCATACGGGTTTGGTATGTCTCGGACGGATTCAGTTTTGCCTTCGTTACGTACATCTGTTTGCCAGGATCTGAGTCTTCAGAACTAGCAGATTATGAGGCAATTGTCCGGAGCATTCAGTTTCGTCGCAAAGGCTAAGGGGGGCGGAGACATGCCGCGCGTCGTACTCAACTTTACGGGGAAGAAAAGGGGACATTCTACTTTTATGCTCCTTGCGCGGCCGACCGCGCAGACGCAGGCTGGATTCCAGACCGGGTACTGAGAGCAACCCAATGCCGCTCGCCCGACTCGAAGACGCCACATCCACATCGCGCTAGTCTTCAGTGATCCTGACGCGGGCGATCCTCAATCGGGTGCAGTTCGTTTCGCTCCGCCATATGTCAGGGGGTGGGGGAAGAAAAGGGGGTGCAAAAGGGTGCAAAGGGTGCAAAAGGGGACATTCTACTTTTATGCTCCTTGCGCGGCCGACCGCGCAGACGCAGG
>DAIOWH010000219.1:7434-8439 GCA_036758585.1 Planctomycetia bacterium | reverse complement strand
TTCGTGCAGGTGCTGTGCAGTGCCGATAGTCGGCTTTCGCTCCGCGAAAGCACGCCCGTTCGCGGAGCGAACGGCGACGATCGCGGCAGCGGCCGGCTGGAACTGGCCGACTGGATTGCGTCCGCCGACAATCCGCTCACGGCCCGCGTGATCGTCAATCGCGTCTGGCTGAACCTCTTTGGGCGCGGCCTCGTGCCGACGCCCGACAACTTCGGTGTCTCGGGCCAGGCTCCGAGTCATCCTGAGCTACTCGATCATCTGGCCGTGACGTTCGTCGAAGACGGCTGGTCCATCAAGAAGCTGGTCCGCCGCATCGCCCTGAGTCGGGTTTACCGGCTGGATTCGTCGTTGGTCGAATCGAACTTCGAGAAGGACCCGGAAAACGTCTGGCTGTGGCGGATGTCGCCGCGTCGCCTCGACGCCGAAGCGATCCGCGACGCCATGCTGTTCACGGCTGGCAAGCTCGATGTGAATCCGCCGGTCGGTTCCGTCGTGGCCACGGGCGGCGAAGGCTACACCGGGGGAGTCGAACGCGGCAATCAGCTCGCGGAAAGCAAGTTCAACTGCCGGTCGGTCTATTTGCCGGTGATTCGCGGCCGGGCCTTTGAATCGCTCGATCTGTTCGACGGCCTCGACGGCAGCATGGTGACCGGTCAGCGGGATCAGACGACCGTGCCGGCGCAGTCGCTGTACCTGCTCAACAGCCCGTATGTGCTCGGTTTGGCCAGCGCCGCTGCCCAGCGTCTGATCGAGGATGCCGAAGACCCCGCGGGCCGGATCGATCTCGCCTACCAGCGTTGGTTCGGACGACTTCCGACAGACACCGAACGCAACGCGGCGCTCGAATTCCTTGACCGCTACCGAGACAAGGCACAGCACGAAAGCCGCGCGGCGGGCGGCCCCGAACTCGCCGCGTGGACCGCGTTCTGCCAGAGCCTGTGGGCCAGCGGGGAATTCCTCGTCCGCAAGTAATCGTTTAACCCGCAGCCGCAGGCGAGGAGTTGC
>DAIOWH010000219.1:4922-7334 GCA_036758585.1 Planctomycetia bacterium | reverse complement strand
TGATCGATGTTCCCTGGTCCGCAAGTATTCGTTTAACCCGCAGCCGCAGGCGAGGAGTTGCTGATCGATGTTCCCTGGTCCGCAAGTATTCGTTTAACCCGCAGCCGCAGGCGAGGCTGTGCTGATAGGTGTACAATGCGGTCCTCGCCTGCGGCTGCGGGTTAAACGACGCAGGCTGTTCGTGCGGGAGTAAGAAACATGATTCATGGTTACCACGTCATCTGGGGCACCTACGGATTCTGGCTGCCCAATGATCCGCGCGGATCGTGGTCGGATTTTGTGTATGCCTGGGAGCTTGCTCGATTTGGAAGAGCGACCAAATCGATCGAACGCTCGGACATTGATCCTGAAAAATACGCGACGTGGCGGGCGGCGGCTCGCGAAGCGCTGAAGTACCCGCCCGTGACGTTGACCGGCCAGCAGGCACTCGAAGCAGCGAACGGATTCAGCCGGTTGATCGAAAAGAGTCGCGTGATGGTTTGGGCGTGCTCGATCCTGCCCGAACATGTGCATTTCGTGTTCGGCCGACACCGTTACAAAATCGAATCCGTGGCGAATCTGCTGAAGGGTGAAGCAACGCGGCGACTGGTGGAGACCGGCATGCATCCGATCACCGCAACGAGAAGGGTCGGCTGCCTTCGATGTGGGGAGAAAGTCAATGGAAAGTCTACCTCGATACCGAAGAAGCCATTGAAAATGCCGTGCGGTACGTGGAAGAGAACCCGATGCGCGAAGGCAAGCGGTCTCAGAAATGGAGCTTTGTCACACCGTTTTCAGGAATCCCAACAAGCGGCTGGACGACCTACCACTGACGTTTACCCCGCAGCCGCAGGCGAGGACCGCGACAGACGAATCGTTTAACCCGCAGCCGCAGGCGAGGATCGCGACAGACGAATCGTTTAACCCGCAGCCGAAGGCGAGGATGAGCGAGCCACAGCCGCGACAAACAAACTCCCTCGCCTGCGGCTGCGGGTTAAACGACTCACATAACAGGAACCACAGCACTGGAGTTCTTATGACAACCTTCACCTCGCGACGGTCGTTTCTGCGGAGCGTCAGTTCTGGTTTCGGGGCGGTCGCGTTCGCCGCGATGGCACGGCAGAGCGAGGCGGCCGAGTCGCCGCTGGCGCCGAAGCAGCCGCACTTCGAACCGCGCGCGAAACGCGTCCTCATGCTCACGATGGAAGGGGGACCGTCGCACGTCGATTCGTTCGACTACAAGCCGGAACTGGCCAAACGTGACGGCCAGCCGATCGGCAAGGGAAAAGTCCCCAGCGGCAAGCTGATGCCCTCGCCGTGGGAGTTTCACCAAGCCGGCGAGTCGGGGCTGTGGATCTCCGACCTCTATCCTGAACTCCGCAAGCATGCCGACAAGCTGTGCCTGATCAACAGCATGCAGACCGACATTCCGGCCCACCCGCCGGCGTTCGTGCAGATGCACACGGGCATCTCGACGTCGCCGCGGCCGTCGATGGGCGCTTGGGTGCTGTACGGGCTGGGGACCGAGAACGCCAACCTTCCCGGCTTCGTCACGATCAGTCCCCCAGCCGGTGTTGGCGGCTCGACGAACTACGGCAGCGCGTTTCTGCCGGCGTCGTTTCAGGGGACGAAGATCGGCACGAACCGGCTGCCGATCGCTCGTGCCCAGATCGCCAACCTGAAAAGTCCCCGCACGCAAGCGGCGCAGGAAGAACAGTTGGCGTTCATCCGGTCGCTCAATGCGTCGGCCGGGGAGCGGGATCGGCACGACCCGTTCATCACGGGGCTGAACGAAGCCCATGAACTGGCCTACCGGATGCAAGGCGAATTGCCTCCGGTGATCGACCTGTCAAGGGAATCCTCCGAGACGCAGTCTCTGTACGGCATCGGCTCGACCGAAACCGACGACTTCGGCCGGCAGTGCCTGATGGCCCGGCGGCTGCTCGAAGCGGGCGTACGGTTCGTCGAAGTCTGTCACGGCGGCTGGGACCAGCATCGCAATCTCAAGGAAGACCACACGAAACACGCCGGTGCCACCGACAAGCCGATCGCGGGGTTGCTCGCCGACCTCGCCGCGCGCGGCCTGCTGAAAGACACGCTCGTCTTGTGGGGCGGCGAGTTCGGCCGCACGCCGTACGCTCAAGTCGCCGACGGCCGCGACCACAACCACACCGGCTACACGACCTGGATGGCCGGCGGCGGCGTCCGCGGCGGCCTGCGTTACGGCGCGACCGACGAGTTCGGCTACGAAGCGGTCGAAAACAAAGTCCACATCCACGACTGGCACGCCACGATCCTGCATCTGCTCGGCCTCGACCACGAACGCCTCACCTTCCGCCACGCCGGCCGCGACATGCGCCTGACCGACGTCAAAGGTCGAGTGCATGAAGGTCTGTTTGTCTGACTTCGTTTAACCCGCAGCCGCAGGCGAGG
>DAIOWH010000219.1:0-4822 GCA_036758585.1 Planctomycetia bacterium | reverse complement strand
CCTCGCCTGCGGCTGCGGGTTAAACGACTCCATCAACCACTAACCCCATTCAAGGATTGATCCATGACTCGACTCCTGCTTGCCGTCTGCCTGCTGCTCGGCTCGAGTGCCCTGACCGCTCAAGCCGCCGACAAGCCGAACATCATCATCTTTCTGGCCGACGATCTCGGCTATGCGGACATCGGTGTCAACGGCTGCAAGGACATTCCGACGCCGCATGTCGATGCGATCGCGAAGAATGGCGTGCGGTTCACGGATGGCTATGCGGCACACCCGGTCTGCTCGCCGTCGCGGGCCGCGCTGATGAGCGGCATGTATCAGCATCGGTTCGGCTTCGAGCATAATTCCGGGCCGGAACGGTATGCGGCTCCGAACTTCGGCATGCCGCGCGACGTGCCGTCGCTGGCCGAGAAGCTCAAGGCCGCCGGCTACGCCACCGGCATGGTCGGCAAGTGGCACATCGGCTTCAAGGAAGGGCTGCGGCCGCACGAACGCGGGTTCGATTTTCACTTCGGGTTCCTGAGCGGGGCGCGCAGCTACTACCCGGACAACCCGCGGGAGAACGATCCGCTCATCCGCAACGGCGAGGTCGTGAAGGGTGAGAAGGAATACCTCACCGATGCGTTCGCGCGCGAGTCGGTGGATTTCATTTCGCGGAGCAAAGACAAGCCGTACTTTCTGTACGTCGCCTTCAACGCAGTCCATTCGCCGCTCGAAGCGACCGAGAAGTACGAGGCCCGCTTTCCGCACATCACCGACAAGAAACGCAAGACCTACGCAGGGATGCTGAGTGCTCTCGACGACGCCGTCGGCCGCGTGATGGCCAAGGTCCGCGAGTTGGGTCAGGAAGAGAACACGCTGGTCTTCTTCTACAGCGACAACGGCGGCCCGACGCCGGAAACCAGTTCCCGCAACGATCCGTTGCGCGGCTTCAAAGGCCAGATGTTCGAAGGGGGCATCCGCGTCCCGTTCGTGATGCAGTGGAAGGGGAAGATCCCGGCCGGTCAGACCTACCGCGAACCAGTGATGGGGTTCGATTGCCACGCGACGGCGCTCGCGGCGGCCAATGTAGACGTCTCGCTCCGCGAGACGAACGAGCGGTCGCGGAGCGACCGGGCTACATTGGACGGAGTGAACCTGCTGCCGTTCGTGACCTCGTTTAACCCGCAGCCGCAGGCGAGGAACGACGGAGCAAGTGCAAGCGAAGCGGAAGATCCTCGCCTACGGCTGCGGGTTAAACGACCGCACGAGCAGCTCTTCTGGCGAGCGGGTCCGCAACATGCGGCGCGAGTCGGCGACTGGAAGCTGGTCGACACACGCACCGCGGCCCCGATGCTGTTCAATTTGAAGGACGACATCGGCGAGCAGCACGATCTCGCGGCCAGTCACCCTGACAAGCTCAAGGAACTGCAAGCCGCGTTTGCCGAGTGGGAGAAAGGAACTCAGCCCGCGAAGTGGGTCCGGCAGGACCAGCGCAACGCCGAACCGGGCGGCAAGCTGAAGTCCGACGCCGGCACGGGCGCCACGCCGCGCCGCACTCCCAACGCCGCCCGCATCGACGAAGCCTTCAAGAACGCCGACAAGAACAACGATGGCAAACTGTCGCGCGACGAGTATCCCCAACCGGGCGTCTTCAACGCGGTCGATGCCAACAAGGACGGCTTCGCCACACTGGAAGAAGTCCGCGCTTACTTCCGCAACCGCCAATCCAACAACCCCAAGGAGTAACGAGAATGAGCGGACATTTCCTCACCTCAGTGCTTTGTGCTGTCTGCTTTCTTAACAGTCATCGAGTCAGCGCGCAGGAAGGTTATCGAGCCTCTTATTACAAGGACGGTGAAATCCATGTGACCGTCCTCGGCCAGCCGGAAAGCAAGCCGATCACGAGCGGGCATTGGGACTTCAAGCCGTCGTGGTCGATTACCGGCGATCATCTGGTCTTCTTCCGCCGTCTCAAGAACGATCCCGTGGTGAGCAACTGGATCACGCAGCTCTGCATCATCAACGCCGACGGGACCGGTTTTCATGTGCTCTCCGACGGCACGTACACCGACTTCAACCCGACCTGGACGCGCGACGGCAAGAACACGCCCGTCTGGAATCGGAAGAACGGCGAGAAGGGTGGCTATCACATCATGGCGAGCCGGATCGGCGGCAAGCCGGGCGAGGAGATCGCTCTCACCGATCCCAGCTACAGCGCGTGGGTCCACTCGGCGGTCCGCGATGGGCGATTGCTGGTCTCAGCCTCGCCGCCGGGCCTTGGCCGCGGTTATTACCTGATGACGCCCGCCGTAGGGCAGGCTTCCAGCCTGCCTCGCGACGTTACCACAGCTTCCCAACCTGCCCCGCAACCGAAGTTCGAGCGCATCGAATGCGAACTGGCCAATACCGGCATCCTCGACCGCATCAGCGTCTCGCCGGACGAGAAGCGAATCTGTTTCGACTACCATCCCGGCAAAACGAATCCAAACCCCGGACGCACCCTGTACGTGGCCGACTTCGACGTGACCGCCCGCACCATCACCAACGCGATTCCCTTCGCCAACGCCGAGCGGAAGCAGGTCTGGTTCGACTACCCGCGTTGGACCAAAGGCGGTTCCGCCATCGTCTATCACGCGGGGGGCAAGCTGTTCCTTTACACCTTGTCCGACGGCTCGACCAAACAGGTCTCAACCGACGCCAAGGCCGACTATCGCTACCCCCACGGTGAAGCGACCCCGAATTGAGAAGCGTGGAGAAAACATGGTCCGCAAACACGCCATCCCATTTTTTCTTGTGCTGTCAGTCCTGACGACATCGTCGCAGGCTCAAACCGCCGTTGCCGAACGCTTCAACAAACTCGACGAGAATGGCGACGGCAAGCTGACGCGCGATGAGGTGCCGAACTCGCAGAACTTTGCTGCCGCGGATGCCGACAAGGACGGCGCGTTGACGCTCGAGGAATTTCGCCGCTACATCGCCAATCGTCCCAAGGCTGCGACGCCCGCTCCGGCCAATCCCGCGCCGACGGCGGCAACCGTGTCCGCGCCTCCGCCGGTGGATGGCAAACCCGTCTTGAAATCCCTCCCCGACTCCCCCGACTCCGACGCCGTGCGCGATGCGGCGGGGACGGGGCAGCTTTTCGAGTGCGTGCATGTGCCGGGGCTGACCGACATCCGCAAGGGAGTGAACGGGTTCGCCATCGCGGACCTGAACCGCGATGGCCTGCCCGATTTTATCGCCGCCGTCTCGCCGCCGGTTTCGCTGCCGGGCGTCGCGGGCGCCTCCACGGGCAACGTGAACCGCGTTTCCCGACGCACCGCCGTCGATCAACTGCTCGTGCTCGTCAACGAGGGAGGGTTCCGCTTCCGCGAGCATCGAGTGACGATCCGCGGTTCGGCCCTGACGCCGGAGAACTTTGATAGCCGCGCGCAGGTGCCCAATCTGGCCGACTTCAACGGCGACGGCTATCTCGACATCTTTCTCACTCGCCATTCGCCCGTGAGCGCGGAGCAGAATCGCGGCAACCTGCCGCTGCTCGGCAATACTTTCCTCCTCAGCGACGGCGCGTGGGACCGCTTCGTGGATGTGTCGGCAAAGACCGACACGCGCAACGAACGCGCCTACAACCGCCAGTCGTCGATCGGCGACGTGAACGGCGACGGATTCCTCGACCTGGCCATTGGCTGCGACAACATCGGCAACGCCATGGGCGGCCTGCCACACAGCCGGCTGTATGTGTTCAAACCCGCCTCGTTTAACCCGCAGCCGCAGGCGAGGACGGGCGTGAACAAACTACGGGAGGGAGACCTCGCCTCCGGCTACGGGTTAAACAAGTTCGAAGACATCGGCGGCACCGATCTCGTGCCCGACTTCGGCGGCTTCTATCACGACAGCGCGAAGGACAAGGCCGGGCCGAACCTCGCGCTGCGCGATCTGGATGGCGATGGCGACCTCGATCTCGCGCAGTCGTGCCACATCGACCTGCGCGAGCCGCTGCTCCCGTACTCGCCGGGCGAGTATCGGCAAGGCGTTTTCTGCTGGAAGAACCTGTTTCGCGAGACCGGCGAGACGCGCTTTGAGAAAGTCACCGGCAACGGCCTCGCTGTCGAAGCGCGGCTGAAATACGACCGCGAGAAGCAAGTCTATGAGCCGCAGGGCAAGGCACCGGGCCTGCCGTATCTCTTCTTTGCCGACGTGGACAACGACGGCCTCCAGGACGCGCTCGCCGTCGGCCCCAGCGACGTGGGCTGGTCGCCGCGCTGCGAGGACGTGGGCGGGCGATTTTGGAAAAACCTCGGCGGCTTCCGTTTCGAGGAGCGCACCGAAGCCGCCGGACTGGCCGCACTGAATTGGAGCTACCGCCAGTGGCACGAGTTCTTCGCGCAGCCTATGTCCGAGGCACATCGCCGCTGGCGGCCACAGGCCGGAACGCGCAGCCAGCCTGGCATCCCATCCCGTCATCCGTTGGAGAACCGCCCCTACTACGCCGACGGCATCTTCGGCGACTTCGACAACGACGGCTGGCTCGACCTCGTCGTGCTCGACCGCCGCGAGAACCCGAATCTCGCCACCCGCGCCATGCTGTGGATGAACCGCGGCGACGGCACGTTCGAGGTGAAACCGACCGAGTTCAGCGGCCTCGACGGCAGCGGCATTTCCGGCGAGGCCGCCGACCTGAACGGCGACGGCTTGCTCGACCTCTTCTTCGCCGCCGACCCCGACAACACCGGCGTGGCCCTCGACATCGCCCGCTACGAGAGCAAGGTCTACTGGAACACCGGCTCGTTTAACCCGCAGCCGCAGGCGAGGACGGACGCTGATAGCGCTCGCCGGCAGCCGA
>DAIOWH010000218.1:0-8462 GCA_036758585.1 Planctomycetia bacterium | reverse complement strand
GCGGCTGCGGGTTAAACGAATTCGGACCCCTTTCAATGTGGAGCGGTACTCAGGTAGTCGCGCCAGTCCATCCGAAACACAGCGAACGGAGTACACAGAGATCGGGCGTAATGCAGCCCTCTGTGTGCTCTGTGCCTCTGTGTTTCCACATCAACCGAGCGAGCGCAGGTACTCGAAGCTGTAGATGCCGCTGTCGTGGCCGTCGGCCCACTTGATCTGATAGGCGTAGCGGCCGACCGGATCGATCGACTTGGGCCGGGCGGGCTGCGCTTCCTCAAGCTGGATGATGGGCAACAGCGGCGCCGGCTTCTCGCGCTCGGCACGGCACCCGGCGCACGGGCAGTTCTTGCGAAGCTTCGACCAGCTCAGCGTCGTGCGAGTCGAGTCGCTCCAGACGATGACCAAGTCGTCGCCTTCGGCGGCGAGTTGCAGCGGGTGAACGGGTCTAGTCGGCGGTGTGTTCGGCGGGTTCATCGGTTCGCTCATGATCGGGCGTATTATAGCGTCGCACCGCAGGTCGTCGCGAGAACGGCGTGGCGGGCATCTTGGCCTTGCAAAGCGACCGCGCGAAAACTTTAATCGGTGCAAACGACTCCATTCCCCCCGGAGGCATTTCATGCTCGACCGCATCGCGTACAAGGGCATCACTTTCGACGACGTCTTGTTGGAACCCGGCTACAGCGAAATCGTGCCACGCGAGGCGGACACGCGAACCAAACTGACACGCGATATCGCGCTCGGCATCCCGATCGTCGCCGCACCGATGGATACGGTCACCGAAAGCGAACTGGCGATCGCGCTGGCTCAAGAGGGCGGCCTCGGCATCATACACAAGAACATGTCGGCCGCCGACCAGGCACGCGAGGTCTACAAGGTCAAGCGGTCCGAGAGCGGCATCATCGTCGATCCGATCACGCTGCGGCCCAGCGACACGGTGGCTCAGGCCCGCGAGGTGATGGAGCGGCACAAGATCAGCGGTGTGCCGATCACCGACGACAGCGGGCGGCTGCGGGGCATCCTGACGCGGCGCGATCTGCGGTTCCTCGAGTCCAACCAGCTCCGGCTTGAAGACGTTATGACGAAGAACAATCTCGTCACTGCACCTGAAAGTACGGGACTGGAGGAAGCTGAGCGGATTCTGACGAAAAATAAGGTCGAGAAACTCTTGCTGGTTGACGAAGAAAATAGGCTGAGAGGGCTTATTACGATAAAGGACATCGACAAGCTGCAGCGCTACCCGGGCGCCTGCAAGGACAACCGCGGCCGGCTGCGGGTCGGGGCGGCGGTCGGTGTGTTCGATTATGAGCGGGTCGAGTCGCTGCTGGCGGCCGACGTGGACGTGCTCGTGGTCGACTCAGCCCACGGCCACTCGGCCAACATCGTGCGGACCGTGGCCGAGATCAAGCGGCGATTCAATGTAGGTGTGATCGCGGGCAACGTGGCAACGTACGAGGGGGCGCGCGACCTCATCGACTCGGGCGCCGACGCGATCAAGGTGGGCATCGGCCCCGGGTCGATCTGCACCACGCGAGTGATATCGGGCGTTGGTGTGCCGCAGCTCACGGCGATCGCTGCGGCGGCCAAGGCGGTGAAGGACACGGATATTCCGGTGATCGCCGACGGCGGCATTCGCTACTCTGGCGACATGACCAAGGCGATCGCCGCTGGAGCGCACGTGGTGATGATCGGCGGGCTGTTCGCCGGACTGGCCGAAAGCCCGGGCAAGATGATCATCTACAAGGGCCGCAGTTTCAAAGCGTATCGCGGCATGGGTTCGCTCGGAGCGATGGTCGAAGGATCGAGCGACCGCTACGGCCAAAAGGGCGTGTCGAAGTCGAACAAGCTCGTGCCCGAAGGGGTGGAAGGTCGAGTACCGTACAAGGGGCCACTCGCCGATTACGTCTATCAACTCGTGGGCGGCCTTCGAGCGGGCATGGGCTATTGCGGAACGGCAAACATCGAGGAACTTCGGACGCGGACCCGGTTCATCCAGGTCACGTCCGCCGGAATAGTGGAGAGCCATCCTCATGACGTCGCGATCACACAGGAGCCGCCCAACTACAGCTATTCGGCTGAGCTATCCGACTCGGACGGGGCCTAACGCGAGCGCAGGCGTTCCTGCCTGCGACCGCCCGTTCACACACACGAACGTCTGTTCTGCCAACTCCATTCTGACTGCGATCGCCTTCGCCTTGCTCTGCGGCGCCGCCATGGCTCAACCGCCAGACCAGTCGCGATCGGCCGCGAAACCGGGCAGGTCCATCGAGCGGTCGTCGTACCTCGCCGACCTCTCGCACGTAAAGACCGCAACGATCGAGAGCGAAGAGGTGTTCTTCGAACGCCTCGAGAAAGAACACAAGCTGGACGCGGCGCGAATGTCGTCCGAGGACGCGCGGCTCACGTTGCGGCGCGTGCAGCGTGGATTGAATCCGACCAGCCTCGACAGGATCGACCAGGCCGCTCAGGAGTTGGACCGGGCCGACCTGCCGATCGACGGGACCAGCCGCGCCCTGCAGGCGGCGCATCACGAGCTTCGGCGTTACCACGAAGGATCGACGCCTCAGGTTGTGGCCATCGCGCAGCGGCGCATCGACGCGACGCCGTTCCTGGCGCGCGTTCGTCGCTACATCAAGTCGGCGGAACGCGAGCTGCGCGCCGTATCGACGAATCTGTCCGAGACGCGACGAGTGAGCAAGGACGCCGCAAGTCGGCTCGATCGCGAGCGGCAGGCGCCCGCCGCCGCCGAACTGGAGAAGGCCGATGCGCTGCTGGCCGAAACAGCGAAGCTGGTCGAGGCGTTGCTCGCCGACCTTGAGGCATGCCGCGGTGAGTTCTTCCCCGACTGCCCGCCATTGCCCGCCAACGCCCAACCGGGCGACGGACCGGTCGGGGCCCTCGCGCTGCTCAATCAATCGTTGCCCGCGATGAACAGGCTTGCCGATGCGACCAGCCGGCTGGCGGACGTGGACGCGAAGATGGAACTCGCCGGCAAGTCGATTCAGACCGCGTCGGACAGCGTGCTTGCGGGCGACGCCGCCGAACGCCCGGTGATCGAGGCGGTGCGGCAACTGAACATCCAGGCGACCGAGCTGTTGAACCGTGCCGAGGACCAGTTGTTCGACACGCAGCGAGCCTTAGCACAGGACCTGCCGGGAGAGGTGAAACGCTGCCCGGACTGCGGACGTGAACTGGGCCGCACGCGACGCGTGCTCGACTCGGCGTTCCTCTGCGCTCACACGGATCAGTCGATGCTCAAGGCCGAAGACACGCTGAAACTGGCTCGCTCGCTGGTGGAACAGATGAACAAGGCACTCGTCGATCTGCAGGCGGCCGCAAGACCGGACGACGCAGCCAATCTCGCCGCGGCCATCAAGGAACTGAGCGGCGACAAGGGGGTGCTCGACCAGCTTGCCGTGGCGGTCGAACGCGGCGAGGAGTTCCGCAAACAGCGGTTCGACTTCTATCCGGGCGAGTCGCATCCGCCGGGCGAGTTGCTCGAACTTCCGACTCGCGACTTTCCGCCGATGTTCGCTACCTACGTCGCCCGTGTGAACTGGCACTACCCGGTCTACTTCGAGGACATCTCGCTGGAACGCTACGGTCACCACTTCGGCTGTTTGCAGCCGGCCGTCTCCACGGGCAAGTTCTTCATCGATCTGGCGATGCTGCCGTACAACATGTATTTGGATCCGCCCTGCGAGATGCAGTACACGCACGGACTGTATCGTCCCGGCGATTGCGTGCCGCACCTAATCTATCTGCCGCGGCCCGACCTGCACGCGGCGCTGTTCGCCGCCGGCGTGTGGACTGGCCTCTTGTACCTTCCGTAGTCCGCCGTTGGGGCAGGCTTCCAGCCTGCCGATCTCGTGCCGGGAACTGGCAGGCTGGAAGCCCGCCCCACATCACGCAACGGTCAGCCGCGGATGCCCGCCACGCGGTCGTCGTTGAGCCCATCCCAGAAGACGGCGATGGCGTCGAGGATTTCGCGCCCACCGAGAAAGAACCGGTCGGCCGAGAAGTCGGGGTCGAAGTATACCTCCTCCAATTCCTCGAGTGTGTGGCCGGCGTGCTGGGCCTCGACACGGTTGTGCCATGAGAAGAACGCGATACGCAGCTTCGGCAGCCGAGTCTGCTTAATGTGCATCAGGCCGTCTTCGAGTTCCTGCCAGAACCCCGCGGCGGCCCAATTCTCGACCGCGAAGCTGGCCCCTTGGGCGACCTGCCAGTCGGCGCTGCCGTACAGCCGCTGCAGCTCGTCGCAGAAGTGCAGCGTGCTCGGTCGGCCATGCGCTCGCTTGCCCATATCGCCGAACTCCAGACCCACCGCCTCGGCCGCGCCGCACAACCACTCGAAGTGCGCCGCGCGGAATCGGAAGACGCCGCCGTCGACGGTCCCTTCGGTGCTCACGAGCTCCGGGTCGCCCTCATGGTCCTTGTCGTCGTCGCTGAGCAAACCGCGCTGGCTCGCCTCCGCGCCCGGCCGCCGGTAGATCACGCCCAGCTCGTTCAACAGGATCTCCTTGGCCGCGCGCGCCTGGTCCACGGTCGGTGCGTTGATAACCCGCAGCAACGCAGCGATCAGGAACTGGTTCGAGAACACCGAAAACTGCCGGACGAAATGCCGCAGCTCGGCGTTGGTCGCGCAACCCTGCTGGAACCACCGCGTGTACTCGTTGCTACGAATGATCCGGTGCTGTAACAATTCGGCGTCGACTTCGCTCAGGAAACCGGCGAATCGTTCCACCTGATCCGCGGTCAGTTCGCCGCGCCTCAGCCGCTGCTCGATCCGCGACGAGACCGTCAAGCTCGACGCTCGGTTAAGAATGGCGGTCATCGAGAGCCCTCCTACTGGTGAATTGGTTGGAAAGATGCCGCTCGCCGTCATGATCGTAAACACCCAGGGCGCGGGCGGTCAACGGACGATCGAATCGAGTAGCCGTTGTGCGGAGTCACAGGCTCAACGAGGCGCGTCGATGGGACGACGCGCGTCGACGTCTTGTAGTGCTGTTGCTCGGCGCACCGGCTGTGAAACGCGGCGGCCAGCCGCATCGGCAGCCGTGCCGGTGGTGCTCGGTGGTCTGGTCTATACCGGTCTAAACCTGCTCGGCGTCATCGTGAGCACACAACAACGGGCAGTCGAACCGCCAACGAGCCGTTAGCGACGGCGACCTGGATGTTGCCCACAAGCGTGCCGTGAGCTGAATGCGGCCGGACGACCACTTGAAATGCCTGCTCGTCGCGCGCCGTCTGCGATTTCGCGTTGATGACGATGTACTCAGACGGATCGGCGGTCACATCAATTGGCCCTGCCAGTGGGCCATCCGTCGCTTGAACCACAAAGACGAAGCTGGCGGCGGTCTCCTCCGCCGGGAGGCTGGCGAACAAGGCTTCGGGTCGGAGTCGGTATCGACTTGGGACGACTACCGTGATGGGCACCTTCAGGTCAGGCGCTCTGGACGACAAGACAAGGCCTGGATGGGTGCCCGACTGCTCCAACTGGCCTACGGCGGCCCTGAGGGAGTACGTGCGGCGAACGAAGCCATCCTTGTAGGACGACTCCTTCACCGCCAATCGCTCTATTCGAGCAAACGGCAGCGATGAACTTACGTCGTCTAACCACGGCGCACTGGACGGTGCCTCGATTGTCTCGACCCAGAAATCGGTACTGGCGGAGGCACCCGAAATGAACACTCGTTGCGACGTGTTGGCGACAAACGGCGGCGTCCGTTCCGCGAATCCGGTGATACGCAGTTGCTTCACCGGATCAATCCGAGAGTCGCTCTTGATCGTCACGGTCACCGTCGAC
This sequence comes from Planctomycetia bacterium, assembly GCA_036758585.1. Classification (GTDB taxonomy): domain Bacteria; phylum Planctomycetota; class Planctomycetia; order JALXBF01; family JBGPMX01; genus DAIOWH01. The sequence goes on along the minus strand of DAIOWH010000218.1, from coordinate 2,656 downwards.
GGCCCTCCGGCCATGGGGCGAACCGCGGCAACGCGAAGGACGGAACTCTCATTTGGCTTGAGCACAGTCTTCGGCGCGTCGATCACAGTACAGCCACAACTGGAGAGGATGCGTTCGATGTGAAGCGGTGCCGTGCCCCCATTACTGACGTGGAACGCGACCTTCGGAGAAGCCTTGTTTCCTCGGGAAGGAGGAAGTTTGCGCACGGGATCGTCCACAATCAGGAGCGGTCCCCTCGGGCGAAACTGCACGAGATTGCCTGCTACTGAAACGGCCAAGCCGACAAACGCCACACCCATTGCCCCGACCAGCAGCGCAACGGATCGCGACAGGCCGCGCGTACGACCAGCGATGCTGGCAGATGGACGGCTGTCGCTGGTTTTAGGGTCATTCATCGACCGTCTCCCCGCCATCGCGCGTTCCCAGGGCGCGCCACAGGTGTAAGTCGATCGTGGACGACACGAATCGCACGTTGCCATCACCCATCAAGCACGACACTCCGCCGTTGTGACGACTTCGGGCGGCAAAGGAGCCGGGCAGTGGCTGTACTCCTGTCGCGATCATACAGTCTACGAACTCCGCATTGGGCGGTGCCGTGTGGGTGTAGGTCGTGAACTTGGAGCTTCCCACGGCCCATGTCCACCTCACGAACGAGTAGGGGTTCAGCGGCGGACTGGTAACTGCCCGGCACGGCGAGACGCGGTGAGCGTCGTTAGCGTAGTGCAGGCGGCCCGCCTGCAATGTCGTCAAAGGAAGCCGCAGGCGAGCCGCCTGCACTACGACTTCCTTGGGAGCGAGAGTAATCCTACGAACATTCCGACGAACTCGGCGCGGCGAAGCAATCTGTTGATCATCACACACCTCCAGGAAAGGGTAATGTCCTGTCGCGACCAAACTCAACTACGGGCCCACCGAACCTTGGCGGCGTAGAGCAGAATCAGCCCAGCGATCATCGCAAGCCCCACAGTCAGCCATTTGGTCCAGTTCACCGGCGTCCGAACGACAATGCGTGCGCCACCGGTCGGCGCCGGCTTGGGATCCTTTGACCAGGTTTCTTCAAAGGCCTTTCGACCGCCTTCGATATACTCCTTCGGAGCCGGACCGCGCGTATCGCGCACGCGCGCACCATATGGGATCGCTGGCGGTTGGAAGATGGCCGCATCGATCGGCTCATTGATGCGCACGTCAACCACCTTGACCTTGGCCAGAAGCTTTGCTTCGGTACCACGTACAGTCATCGAAGATTCTCGCGTGGATCTCATGGGAAACCACCGGTCGTTCACCCGCCCAAACTCGTCAACGGCGATGCGAGACACTACGCTGTCGTCTCTGAGAAACTCCTTTCGGCGACAGAGAAAGTCGTGCTCGGGATCCAGATACCAGACGACGCGCGGGGCCAGCGGTGGCTCGCGCACCTCTACGGCGTAGCACTGCACACCGTCCACCTGCTTCGCGCCCAAGAGTGTGCAATCCGATCCCCGGAGCAACTCGTAGAGAGGCTTGCCATATCTTCCGTAGAACAGACCGAGCAGCTCGGGCCGGAACGTGAGTTCCGCATTCTCGATGTCTACGGTCGTCCTCTTGTCGCCTTCAACCGTCAGGAACAGCCACAAGTCAGCGCCTGGTTTGTAGTACTTGCTTCGCGTCACTCGCCCAGTCGCGAGTTCTGTGACCGATTCGTAGTGTCTTGACGTCCCTTCGGAGACGTACACGTTGGTGGTACGGTCCCCTGGTCCATAGAGCGATTTGTCGAGCTCGCGAGGTCCTGGTTCCGGGAACTCCGACTCGGTCCGCAGCCATAGCGTGCGGATCGATTTGAAATAGGCTTCGGTGATGGTGGCCAACTCCGGCAAATCGACATCTTCGCGGCTTGGAGCCTCGGGCGGCATACAGAAAGTCGCGATACAGAAGATCGCAGTAACACCGCTGGGGGGCATTGGTCGTCTCCGCGCGACTCAATAACAATAGGAACAATAGGTTCAGTCGTTCCGCATCGGCTCCGGCTGGGGCGCAGGTTCGGGCACTGGCTCATGCGCTTCCGGGTTTTCGCCGAGAACCAGCAACACACACGTCAGTTGGAAGACGCGGTCGCCTTCTTGGTCAGACCCGGTGAGTTCCAGGCCCAAGTCGCCGCGGAACGCCGGCTCCGACCCTAAATGGCTTTGCGTGATTCTGGGAGTCCGCAGGGACAGTAGCCCGACGCGCCAGCGAGGGACCGGGCCTGATTTCTTGTGATTTCGCCATGTGCTCCCTCGCTGGCGCGTCGGGCTACTGTCCCAGAATCGTGCAAGGCTATTTAGGTTCAACACCAGTTCCGCATCAATCGAGCCGCCTGGCTCGATCCGCGTCCTGTAGTTTCGGACCTCCGCACATGCGTAACTGCACTCAATCTCCGCGAGCACTTATCGCTCGCTTTGCACTGCTCCTGATTTGAATGGGATGGATGGCGATTCCACCTTGCTCCATCTCGCCCAGATCGTACTCCATCCTGGTGGGTACATTGTCGCTGATGACGATCTGGATCCCGGGTGCAATTCCGCGAGCGGTCCCCTCGCACCCAGTAACGACAGTGAGAACTAGACCTACCGCGAGCACGCTGAAGGGAATTGATCGCGCGCGGCGCGGACAGCTACACACACACACACACACACACACA
>DAIOWH010000217.1:0-8822 GCA_036758585.1 Planctomycetia bacterium | reverse complement strand
AGGCGGATTGAGGTTCAACCCTCAACGGTTGAGTTGAAAGGATCGAACCATGATTCAAACACACACAGGACGTCGGATCGCCGGTTTCACTCTGGTGGAAATGCTCGTCACCTTCGCCATCATTGCAATCCTGATTGGTCTGTTAGTTCCGGTTATCGCGGGCGCCCTGAGGCGTGGCCAGGAGGCCGCGGAACTCGCCGAAATCCACAACATCGCCACGAACATCGTGAAGTTCAAGGACCGATTTTCGGTGTACCCGCCGAGCCAGATTATCCTGCGCGAGGACGGCGACTACTCGACGGCGACACTGGGCGTAGTGGTGACCGACGCGCCGACGGCGGGTGTCGGTGGGGTGTTTTTGCGAGAGGTCAGTGTTCAGTACCTGCGGCGACTCTGGCCACAGATCGTGCTGAACACTAGTTCGACGGCGGGCAACTCGGCGTATGTAGTCGACAAGGATGGCGATGGTTCCATCAACGATTCAAACGAGTTCTTCGACTGGGACGGAGACGGGGCGTTCGATGACAACACAACCTACTTGTTGAGCGGCGACGAGTGCCTGGTGTTCTTTCTCGCTGGAGTGCCAGAGGGCGAGTCGCCGAACGACAGCACGATCCGAACCGGTCAGGGTCCGCCCGGAGGCAAGGGCTTCAGCAAGGATCCGATGAACCCGACGCCGGTGACGTTGCCGGGCGCGGGGGCTTCACGCGACGGCCCGTTCCACGTATTCGAGAGCGGCCGGTTGGTCGATTGGGACGGCAATGGTTTTTGGGAGTTTCTGCCGTTGCGCCGTCCCGGACTGAACGGGGGCTACGCCTACTTCAGTTCCTACGAAGGCGGCGGCTATCGGCCCGACGACATGAACATCCTGGGCGCCGAGCCGAATGAGACCGACAACTCGCTGCCGGAAAACGGTGGCAGCGGAATCGCTGCAAACGAGTACATCGAGTTCCGAGTATCCTGGCGCATGCTGCTCAATACGTCGGGCAGCAACGCGTACCCCGCCGCCTATCAAGGCGGCTACACCTTGAATTCCGGCAACGTCGACCAGAACAGCAGCGTGGAGAGTCCTGGTCCAAATCCCTACACCGTAGGGCTGCCGTTTCTCGCGGCCAACCTAACGGCGAGATACCACAAGCCCGACTCGTTCCAGCTCATCTCGCCCGGCACGGACAACGCCTATGGCCAGGGCGGAGCGTATCCGCGTGAGAAGTCCAGTAGCTCCACTTCGCCGTACTACGCCGAAGCAAAACAAGACGACGACAACCTGTCGAATTTCGCCAAGGCCAGACTGGGCGAGGTGCTCCAGTAGCTCAATGTACAAATGAGAAATGTACCAGCAAACTCATGGGTGGTGTTGGGCCTCAGGCGTCCTATTTCAACCGGTTTCACGCTCGTGGAACTGCTGGTCGTGCTGGGCATCGTCATGTTGCTCGCGGCGCTGGGTGTCGGGGCGCTGCTGACGATCCCCGAGGGCGCGAGAGTGCGAGGCACCGAGGCGCTCATCGTCAAGCTTGACGGCCGCCTCAACCAACAGTTCGGAGAAATGGGCAACCGTGACTTGTCGATTCAGGCGATTACCGTGGATTCGGAACTGTCTCGCAACGACAACTCGTCTCCCGTCCATGCGCAACGGGCGCAGTTGATCGCAGTGATTCGGACGATGCGGCAGTCGTTTCCGGAATACTTCTTGGTAGATACGACGCGCACGTCGGACATGATCAACAACGACGGCGACACCTTTCAGGACGAACAGGACGAACAGGTCGCTGGTCATTGGAATCCGGTCGATCTCAACGGCGGAGTTCCTGAGCAACTCGGTACGGAGTTGCCGGGCGCGGCCGTGGCCCACCTGAGGTACATGGAAAAGACTCTCGGGTCTCCCAGCTTGCACACAAGCGCGACGGCCCGCGCCGAGTGCTTGTACATGATCGTCACGCGCGGCGGCTCCGAGGCGGCGGAGTTCAACCCCGACGAAATCGCCGACACCGATGAAGATGGACTGCCCGAGTTTGTAGACAAGTGGGGCAACCCGTTGCAGTTCTTCCTCTGGCCGACACATTTCGATTCGGAACTGCAAAAGCCTGGCGAGGGACTCAATCCACAGGATCCCAACCAGCTACTGACCGGCCAGGGCGCGAGTGGGGACGCGAATGCGCCCGCGGCAGCATGGTGGCCAAACAGAGCGACCTTGTTCCAGAATCTGTACTTCTCACTTACTTGGAACAGCGCCGCCAAGGGATTCAAGACGCATCCTCTCATCGTGTCGGCTGGCGGCGATGGAGGGTTTGGATTGATCACCGCGGGCGCCGGCGGCGATGGCGTCATGGGCACGCTCGACGATGACTGGTCCGACGGGAAGGCGGAACGCATCAAGAGTCAGACTATCAATGGCTACGGAGCGGACGCGGACAACATCGACAACCACAGTGTCCGATCGAGGTAGGTTGACGATCGTGAACGTGAAACACACACACAACCTGGAGCAAGCGGCCCGACGCGGTCTCACGCTGACCGAGTTGCTCGTTGTGATCGCGATCGTGCTGGTGTTGACGATCGCCGCACTGCCGTCCGTTTTGGGATTGGTACGCGACCGCAAGTTCAGCGATGCGGCGAGAACGTTGCAAGCGGCGTTGGCGGGGGCCAGAGACCGGGCCATCAGCAGTGGTCAGGTTACAGGAATCCGCCTGAGCCGTGGCGACACCGATCCGTGGGAATCGACGACGCTGGTGTATGTCAGCATTCCAGAACCCTACACGGTCGGTGGCGTGACGGTGTCGGGCACTACGGTCACCCCCGCTGTGCTCAATGGCGCACAGCCTGTGTTTGACCAGGTTGACCCGGGCAAAGATGGCACGACCGGTACGCTCGATGACGTCCCGTTGGTAGTTCCTTACACCGCCGGCATGGCGCCGCCGGAATACTCGCAGATCCGATTCAATTCATCGGGCAGGCTCTACACGGTGACCAACGTGAACACGACTGTAACCCCAGCGACCTTGACCATCAGCCCGACTCCTCCGCCAGGACTTTCGACAACTGGCCCTCATGCGTTTCAGCTTCTTCGGCCTCCAGTTCCGCGATCGCAAGATGACCCGATCCAACTGGCCGAGGGGTCTGTGATTGATCTTCGCACGAATGCGATGGCGCCAAAGTCAGGCTCCCCAACGTCTCGACCGACGGCGGTGGAGCTGCTGTATCTGCCCCGAAGCCTGAACATCCCCAACCAAATCGCGCCGGCGGGCGCCGACCGTGAGTTAGGGACGCCCGATGACCTGACCACCTTGCCTGAGCTTTGGCCCAAGCTCGACGTCCTGTTTGGCCCCACCGGCGCGGTCGTTGGCCCAGCTGCGCAGAACTCAGTGATCTACTTCTGGATTGGTGAGCGCGGCGATCAGGGCGGAATCGGCCCGGACGACGAGGGCGGCACGGACGATGACACACCGCCGAACCGGCCGCGGCGAATGGTGACACTCAACACGCGGACGGGAGCCGTCCTGGTGACGGACGACCCCGAACCTGTGGAGAAAGATACGACAACCGTCTCGGAAGTCTACGAACCCGTGCTTCAAGCGATCGGGTTGTCCGCTCCTCTTGTCGACGAATGGGTGCGGTATTGAGGATTGCGACTTGAGATTTCAAATGATCGCCACTGTTCCCAACCTGAACCGCCGCGGCATCTCGCTGACCGAGATTCTCATCGGCATCATGGTGCTCGGCATAGGCGTCATATCGCTGGCGACGTTGTTTCCGATCGGATTGTTGCAGATGAAGCGAGCGGTGAACAACGTGCGCGGCGCCTTGGTCGCGCAGAGCGCCTGGAACGAAGTGCGCATCCGCAACCTGCTCGCACCGCCGTTCGGCCCGACGGCCGACGTCTTCTCGCGTCCGCCCTACTGGAGTTCTGCCGTCATACCAACCAGCGGTTCCGGCGTCCCAATCGTCATCGATCCCCTGGGGTTGCTGTACGCTGGTGGAGGCCCGGCAGCGCCGGACCTGTTCGGCATCATCGACTTGAACGGCGATGGGACAAAGGACTTTGACGGTGGCGATGGGATCCCGCGAGTCTCCGGTGGATTCTCCAGTCTGCTGCTGGCGATGGAGGTGTTTTGTTCGCCCGACGACCTCACGTTTGACGATGGCGAGCGTCGCATGATCCCACTTCAACAGGTTGGCGGCACAGTGCCGTACCTCAGCCCCACCGTCGGTGTGCCGTTCAGGCCGGGCACCTTGTTGCGCGAGTCGCGCTATTCATGGATGGTCGTTGCTCGCAAGGTCAACGCCAGGCAGGGACTCGGTCCCGGCGCGGATGGCTACCCGGGAGCCGCGAATACAGATGATGACGGCGCGAACGGGCAAGACGACGATGGAGAGTACGGATACTCTGGGACCGACGACCCCATCGCCGACTACGGTCCAGACGAAATCGCGACGAACATCGCGGCCGGCACGATCTCGCTCGATGATCCGGCCCGCGACATGACCACTGGGTATCCGGTTCCCGGACCAGTCGGACCCTTCGACGTGACGATCGTGGCGTTCTACTCGCGCGACTTCGAGAATCGGCAAGTCACGTTCGCGAACAAGTCGTCGACCGTGGTGCCCCTGAGGGTGTTCACTGCCGGCAGCGACGTGGCCACGCTCGCGCCGCGGTCCGACGGCGTGCAGTTCCCAGACATTCCGTTGGGATCGTATGTGATGGACTCGACCTTCGACAGCGAAAACACGGTCCCCGACCTGGCCAACAACAAGATCGGGAAGCGCAATGGTTTTGTGTATCGAGTCGTGCGCAAGAGCATCGATGCGTCGGGCAACATGGTCGTGGAACTTGACCAGCGGGCCAAGGACGACGGCTATGCGTTGACGGTGCTCAGAGGCGCCGTGGGCGTGTTCGAGAAGCAAGTACCGTGACAACGTTGAGCGTGAAGGGTTGGGCGTTGAGACTGCTGATCTCTGCCAATAGGGGCAGGAGGATGCGAGGAATGAGAGTTGTGTGCGGCACAAGTCGGAAGGCGCGAAGGCGGGCCGGCGTCACGCTGGTCGAGATGCTCGTCGTCGTCGCGCTGACCGTGCTGCTCATGAGCATCATCGCCGAGGTGTTTGCGCTCGCATCTGAAACGATGAGTCGGCTGAGGGCTTTGAGCACGGTCAACGAGAAGATTCGCACTGTGGAGCGGCTGCTGCGGATGGATCTGGAAAACCGTTCGGTCCGTAGCGTTCAACCGCCGGTGGAGCGCAAGGCGGGTGAGGACGGGATTTTTGGCACGGTGGACGACTGGTTCATGCCGGTCGGCATCGACCCGCGCAGCAACCTGGGCTACTTCATGATCATTGACAACTCGCCGGCCGACGAACAAGGCGAGGATACCGACGACATCCTTCAACTCACATGCCGCGTCGCCCACGCTGGCCGGCCTGATCTGGCGGCCGTGGGGATTGGCTATGAAGGCAAAGTCGTTGTCGGCTCCGAGCCGGACTTGGTCGATGGCGTCGCCGACGGGCGAGCACGCTCGCTAGAAGCGGAAGTGATCTGGTTCCTGCGCAAGGGAACGCTCTACCGTCGGGTGTTGCTGGTCGGCCTGCCGCAACCCAGTTCGTTGCCGGCCGGCCAATCGTGGTACTACAACTACGACATCTCGGCCCGGCCTCCGATCAGCGCCGGGGCTGTGCCAATCGTGAACACGTTGGGCGACCTGAGCTATCGCAGTACTCGGTATGGGCATCAACCGCCGTCGAACTACACAGGCACCGACAACACAACGACTCCGCCGCTCCTACCCGGCCTCGACCACGACTACCCCGGCGACCCACTGTTCCGTTCGACCGGCTACTCGGCGGGTCTGTTGGAGTTCGAGGATTCTCAGAGTTCCACCAACCCAGGTTTCGCGTACCACAGTGCGACGACCGGCAGCGACCAACTGGATCACAACTACAACTATCCGTTTGCTCCGAGTCTGTCGCCGCTGTCGCTGCCGGAAAGGTGGTTTGGTCGGCCAACGCTGCGCGAAACGTCTTCGCCGAATTGGAACTACCCGACGGATCCAACGAGTCAACTCTGGAACACAACAGGTGGTTTCACCGACGCGTCCAGTACGCTCTATTACCAGGTCCTGAACAGCACGGCGTTGCGTCCCGCCGAGGATGCTGTATTAACAAATGTTCTGTCGGTCGACATGAAGGTGTGGGACCCGGACGCGATCTCGACGCCCCCGTTTTCGTACGGCGGTGGTCCGCCCACAGGTGCCTACGTCGATCTGGGAAAGATGTGCCTTAATCCGTCGAACAGCCCGACGGCGACGCCCAGCTACTTGGCCCCCGGTGCATATCCTAGTTCGGGCACCTCGTATGGCCTGCCGGGCGCGGACCCGAACGCCAGTTCCGGCTATGGTGGGTTTGCCTCGACGTATCCGAAGCCAAGTCTTTGGCCACCCGATCGGCCGCTGCTGGCGTGGCTTCGGGAAGCGGAAGTTCCGGGAGTTCCGGCGTTCCCGGGAGTCGGCGGATATCGCCGTGGCTTTGCCATGCCGTTCGGGATGCTCAAGGTCGACGGTAACTACAACAGTTTCGGATACGCCGTTCCCACAAACGCCCCCGGGCTTACTCTGGGAATGCTGCAAGCCCCACAATCGCTCTGGAGAACCTACGACACGTGGTGCTCGGCCTACACCAAGCCGACTCAGGTCGGCGTGGTCTCGGTCGCTCCGCCGTACATCATTCCCGTGCGTGGCATCCAAATCAAAATCCGTTTCGCCGATCCTGAAACACGACTCACGCGCGAGATCACCATCGTGCAGGAGCTTTAATGATGAAAAAGCTATCAGCTATCAGCGATCAGCCGTCAGCGGTCAGCGATCAGCGGTCAGTGATCAGCAATGATCTCTCCGCACCCTACTGCCTACTGCCTACTGCCTACTCCCTACGCTCCGGCGTCGTCCTCATCGTCATCCTGGGCATGCTCGCCGCGCTGGCACTCGTCGGTGTGTGGTTCACCACGCAGGCGGGTCAGGAGGAGAAGATAAGTGCCGACTACCGTGCGCAGTTCCAGACGCCACGTCCCGACCTGCCTCCGGCCGTGCTGTTTGTCGAGGCGATTGGTCAGTTGGTTGCCGACACCAACAATCCGTGGTCGGTCCTGATGGGCCACTCGTTGCTGCGCGACATGTATGGCAACGACAACGATCTGGGCCCTGGCGTGGATGGAAAGCCTGGCGTAGCGAACGTCGACGACGACTTTCCCGGTATTGACGACGACGGTGATGTGGCCGTGGATGATGTCGACGAAGTGGACGACATCGCCGAGATCGGTTGGCCCAACTCCGATGACGGACCGAACGGTGTCATTGACATCTATGACCTGTATGCCCGCCCGTTCAACGGAGCCGGAGAGCCGGGCGAAGACCAAATGGTCGGCAGCGCGAACGGCGAGGATGCCGACGTCAACTACGTCTACATTTACGCACGCACTCGGCGCAAGCCGGAGTATCGCTGGGACACGACATCCAATCGTTGGGTTCGGGGCAGCGGCGCAGACGAGGATTACGACTATCCCGACCACAACAACATGGCCCTTGGCGCCGTGCGGGCGGATGGCCGCGTGTTAGTGCCGTCGTTTCACCGGCCCGGCTACATTCAGGCGACGCCGAGTGACTGGACGTTCACGGGCAGCACATCGGGTCGTGGTTCTCGCTTGATCTTGCGGCCTCGTGGGGTCGAGCACCCAAGCTTCCGCGGGAATCCAAACCACACTGGTCCGAACTTGCCGACGCCCGGAGTGACTCCCGGCCCGAACGACTACGACGTCGACAATATGGGCCTGGGCCGCACCGATAGCATCTGGGTCGATTTGGGCTATCCGGTTCAGCGCACGCTCGACGGCCGAAAGTTCAAGCCGCTCTTTGCCTTCCTGGTCATTGACCTCGACGGCAAGGTGAACCTGAATGTGGCCGGCAATCTGAATCTGGGAACCGAACACTCTGACTTCGCCTTGGCGGGCGGCCGGAGCATCGTCCTGGGGTCGGGTTATACACCCACTGAGACCAACCTCTACAATCTCCTCGGTGACAAGTTCTTCCCGTCCTGTGCCAATGCTCAGGAGTATGCCCGCGTACTCGAAGGCGGGCTTGTCGGCCCCGGTGGGTCCGCGGTTGTCGGACGCTGGGGTGAAGCATCGCTGGTCGGCACAACGACACCGCCGCGACCGGGCGGAACCGGAACGGACGACGAGATCACCTACTCGGTCCTGACGAACTTCTACACCGGGTTTCCCGGCACCACCTACGAAGGCAGGCCATTCACTAAGGGCGGCTACTACCGAACGCCTCCAGGCTTCGACGGCGACGGTGCCACGTACCTCGAACTATCCACGGATGGCTGGGGAACCCGGACCCGGTTCGACGCGCCTGGCACGAACGGATGGGGCAACGCCTCGGAGTGGACCGCCGCTGAGTTCCCCTACGTCAAGGCCGAACCGAACACCGAGAATCTGGACGAACCGTCCGAGTTGAACTTCTATTCCACACAGAGCACTGACTCACCGTACGGCCCCGACGTCATCGAACTGCTGCATCGTACCGAGGACGTCGATGGCAGCAGCCTATTGCAATGGGTGGGGTCCAACCCGTCCGCTCGGCTGGCCCTGCTCGCCCCGTCGCTGTTCGACTTGAATAACCTACTCAATCGGCGCCGCCGGACGATGCTCACCACCGAGAGTTGGGACGTGGCCCGCTTCAACATAGCGCCGCTCGTCTACCGCGAATCGACGGCGACCACGGCGACAAGCTGGACCACGGGCAAGTACAACGGCCGGTTCCCCGACCTCTTCA
>DAIOWH010000216.1:0-8908 GCA_036758585.1 Planctomycetia bacterium | reverse complement strand
CGCGTCGGGCTACTGTCCCTGCGGACTCCCAGGATCACGCAAAGCCATTTAGTGCAATCGCACGCAACCGCAGGGGACGCCGAGTGTCGCGGAGTCGTTCATGCTCTGCTACCCTTGCGGTTGAATCGTTTTCGGCCGCCGTGGGCCGGGCTTCCGCCCTGCCCATCGTGGAAAGGAGAACTTCCCACTCCCTGTGAGCCAACCATGACAACCCGCACTCGTCCGCTCGCCCTTGTCTTGTCCCTTGCGTTATGCTCCCTCGCGATGTCGGCGCCGGTCGTGTGGGCGTCGTCGCCCAGTCTCGGCAGTGTCACACCACGCGGCGTTCAGCGTGGGACTGAGGCCGTGATCTTCTTCAACGGCGGCAGGCTCGCCGATGCCCAGGAGATTTTCTTCTACTCGCCCGGTCTTGCGGTCGCCAAGCTCGAGGTCGTCAACGACGGCCAGGTGAAGGTGACAGTGAACGTGGCCGCCGACTGTCGGCTCGGCGAGCACGGCGCTCGGGTGCGCACCGCCTCGGGAATCTCGGAAACGCGCACCTTCTGGGTCGGGGCGCTGCCGAACGTCGATGAGAAGGAACCGAACAGCGACTTTGCCGCGCCGCAGCCGATCAACCTCGGCGTCACGGTTACCGGCGTGGCCGACAACGAGGACGTGGACTACTACGTCGTCGACGCCAAGAAAGGCCAGCGCATCTCGGCCGAGGTCGAGGGCATGCGGCTGGGCACGACGCTCTTCGATCCGTACGTGGCGATCATGGACGCCAAACGGTTTGAACTCGCCGCGTGCGACGACTCGGCGCTCGTCTGGCAAGACGCCGTCGCGTCGGTCGTCGCTCCCGAAGACGGCAAGTACATCATTCAAGTGCGCGAGTCGTCGTACGCCGGCAACGGGGCGTGCACGTATCGCTTGCACGTTGGCACGTTTCCGCGCCCCACGGCGATCCTCCCGGCCGGCGGCAAGTTCGGCGAAGAGGTCGACGTGAAGTTCCTGGGCGACGTGACCGGCGAGTTTACCCGCAAGATCAAGCTGCCCGCCGAGCCTCAGGAACTGTACGCAATCCATGCCCAGGACGAAACAGGCATCGCGCCGTCGGGCAATCCGTTCCGCCTCTGCGACTTCGGCAACGTGATCGAGGCCGAACCGAACAACGACCAGCCGACCAGCACCGTCGGCCCGGCGCCCATCGCGTTCAACGGCGTAATTGCCCAGGCGGGCGACGTCGACTTCTTCCGGTTCAAGGCGGCCAAGGGGCAGGTCTTCGATATTCACTGCTTCGCGCGGCGCATCCGATCGCCGCTCGACTCGGTCATGTACGTCTACCATTTCGGCGGCGGCGCGATCGCGGGCAACGACGACGGCGCCGGACCCGACAGCTACATTCGCTTCACCGCGCCCGAAGACAAAGAGTACGCGATCAGCGTGACCGACCACCTCGGCAAGGGCGGCCCGAACTACGCCTATCGCATCGAAGTGTCGCCCGTGAAGCCCGGCGTCGAGGTCAGCATCCCGCGCGTCGCCCGCTACTCGCAGGAGCGGCAGAACATTCCCGTCCCGCGAGGCAACCGGTACGCCACGTTGGTCTCAGCGACCCGTCGCGACTGGGGCGGCGACCTCGTGCTCGAGGCCAAGGACCTGCCCGCCGGCATCACAATGGCGGCCGAGGCGATGCCCGCGAACCTGAGTACGATTCCCGTTCTATTCGAGGCCGCGGCCGACGCGCCGATCGGCGGCAAGCTCATCGACTTCCCCGGTCGCCACGTCGATCCGAACGCCAACATCCGCGGCGGCACCAGCATCTTCGCCGATTTGATCATCGGACCAAACCAGGCCGTCATGTGGGGCCACACCACAACCAAGTTGCCCGTGGCGGTGACTGAAGAGGTGCCGTTCAAGATCAGCCTGGTTGAGCCGAAAGTGCCGCTCGTTCAGAACGGTTCGATGAACCTCAAGGTCGTCGCCGAACGCAAGGAAGGTTTCAAGGCCCCGATCACTCTGCAGATGCCGTTCCTGCCGCCCGGCGTCGGGGCGGCCTCGTCCGTCGCAATTCCCGAAGGCCAGAATGAAGCGCTGTATCCGGTCAATGCGAACGGTGGCGCTCAGATACGCGACTGGAAAGTCGTCGTGATCGGCACATCCGACGTGAAAGGCCCGGTCTGGGTCTCGACGCAATTGGCCACGCTCAAGGTTGCCGCGCCCTACGTCGCATTTAACATGGAGCGGGCCGCCACCGAACAGGGCAAAGAGACCGACCTGGTCTGCAAGGTTCAGCACGCGACTCCGTTCGACGGTCCGGCCAAGGTCCGCGTGTTGGGCCTGCCGCACAAGGTCGCCGCGCCCGAGATGGACCTCGCCAGGGACCAGGCGGAACTTGTGTTCAAGGTCACCACCGCGACCGACAGCCCGGCGGGTATCCACAAGAACATCTTCTGCCAGCTTGTGATCACGCAGAACGGCGAGCCGGTCGTTCACAACGTTGGTGGCACGGAGCTGCGCATCGACCAGCCGCTGCCCCCGAAACCAAACGCCCCGCCGCCACCGCCGATGCCTGTCGCCCAGGCCGCACCGCCTCCGATGCCGGCCAAGCCGCCGGAAAAACGCCTGACCCGGCTGGAGCAGCTTCGACTCGAACAGCAGGAACGAGCCAAAGCAGCAGGGAAGTAACCAGCGTCGGCGCCGGACGCTGGCAGCGTCCGCCACGTCGGGTTGCGGGCGCTGCCCGCGTTAAGAGTTGGGGACTGGAGTTTGTTTGAGGTTTGAGAATTGGAACATAAGACTATGCGAACGCTCATCAGAAACCTGCGGTGCCTACCGGCCGTTCTCACCTGCTCGTTCCTCGCGGGCACAGCCTCGGCCCAGGCTCCGACGCTGACGGCACTGAACGTCTATCCGCCCGACGTCAACCTGGCCACGACGCGCGACCGCCAATCGTTCATCGTCCAGGCCGCGTTTTCCGACGGCATCACGCGCGACGTGACCGCCGAGGCCAAAATGACGCTCGCCAATCCGGCGCTCGTCAAGCTCGACAAGAACGTGCTCTACCCTGTGGCCGACGGCGACACCGAAATGAAGGTTGAGTTCGGCGGACAGACCGTCGCGATTCCCGTCCACGTCAAGAGCGCGACAACCGATCGGCCGATCAGCTTCAAGCTCGATGTGATGCCGGTTTTCATGAAGTCCGGCTGTAACACCGGTAGTTGCCACGGCGCCGCTCGCGGCAAGGACGGCTTCCGCCTGTCGCTGTTCGGCTTCGATCCCGACGGCGATTACTATCGACTGACCCGCGAGATCAACGGCCGCCGCATCAACCTGGCGATCGTCCACGACAGCCTCACGCTCGAAAAGGCGGCTGGCCGAGTGCCGCATTCCGGCGGCAAGCGGTTCGACGAAAACGGCGAACTGTATCAGACGGTGGTCCGATGGCTCGAGGCCGGCGCGCCGGCCGACGCCGCCGACATCGCCAAGCCAGTCGCCGTGGAAATCTACCCGAAGAACGCCGTGCTCGACGGCAAGGACTCCAAGCAGCAGATCGTCGTGCGGGCCAAGTACTCCGACGGCTCCGATCGCGACGTCACGTCGCTCGCCTACTTCATGACCAACAACGACACGGCGGCCCCGATCAGCCAAGAGGGCGTGGTCACGGCGGCCGAGCGGGGCGAGGCGTTCATTATGGCTCGCTTCGAGACGTTCACTGTCGGTTCGCAATTCATCGTGTTGCCCAAGGGTCTGCAGTTCGCTTGGCCCAACCCGCCCGAGAACAACTACGTCGACACGCTGATCAACGCCAAGCTCAAGAAGCTTCGCATTGCCCCGTCCGAGCTATGCAGCGACGAGGTGTTCCTGCGCCGGGCCTACATCGACATCGTCGGCGCATTGCCCACGCCCGAAGAGTACGCGCGGTTCATCGCCGACCAGGACCCCAAGAAGCGCGACAAACTGGTCGACGAGTTGCTCGGTCGCAAAGAGTTCGTCGAGATGTGGGTGATGAAGTGGGCCGAGCTGTTGCAAATCCGCACCACGCAGCAAGTCAGCTACAAGGCCATGCTGCTCTACTACAACTGGCTGCAGGAGCGCGTCGCCAACAACGTACCGATCGACCAGATGATCCAGCAGCTCTTGGCGGCGAGCGGCGGCACGTTCTCCAGTGCGGCGACGAACTTCTACCAGCTCGAAACCGACCGACTGAAGGTGGCCGAGAACGTCGCTCAGGTGTTCATGGGTATGCGCATGCAGTGCGCCCAGTGCCATAACCACCCGTTCGACCGATGGACGATGGACGACTACTATTCGTTCGTCGCGTTCTTTTCACAGATCGGACGCAAGGGCGGTGAGGATCCACGCGAGACGATCATCTTCAATGCGGGTGGCGGCGAAGTGAATCATCCGGTCGGCGGCCGCGTCATGCCGCCGAAGTTTCTGGGCGGCGCGGTCCCCGACGTCGCCGGCAAGGACCGCCGCGCCGTGCTATCCAAGTGGCTCGCCTCGCCCGAGAATCCCTACTTCGCCACTAACCTGGCCAACATCGTTTGGGCCCACTTCTTCGGCGTCGGCATCATTGAACCGGTCGATGACGTGCGTGTCAGCAACCCGTCGGTGAATCCGGAACTGCTCGAAGCTCTGGGCAAGAAGTTCACCGAGTACAACTACGACTTCAAGAAGCTGGTCCGCGACATCTGCACCTCGCGCACCTATCAGCTCGCGACGCAGACCAACCCGACCAACGAGAGCGACCTGACCAACTTCTCACACGCCCAGGTCCGCCGCATGCGGGCCGAAGTGCTGCTTGATGTGATCAGCCAAGTCACCGACACCAAGAACAAGTTTCAGGGCCTGCCGCTCGGCGCCCGCGCCGTACAGATCGCCGACGGCCGCGCCAGCACCTATTTCCTCACGACCTTCGGCCGCGCGACCCGCGAAAGCGTCTGCTCGTGCGAAGTGAAAATGGAGCCGACTCTGTCGCAGTCGCTGCACCTAATGAACGGCGACACGACGACCCAGAAGATTCAGGGCGGCCAGTTGATCCAACGCCGCCTCGCCGAAAAGAAAACCCCGCAGGAGATGATCGATGAGTTCTACCTGCGATGCTTCGCCCGCAAGCCGGTCGAAGAGGAACGCAAGAAACTCGACGAACTGATCGCGGCCGAACCCGATAAGGCCCGCGTGCTGGAAGACATCTTCTGGGCCTTGCTGAACTCGCGCGAGTTCATGTTCAACCACTAGACCCTGACCCGAACCACGAAACTCGAATCCAAGATGCGAGGCGACCCACAATGACTCGACTCCGCTCGTGGTCACTCACAATTGCCACGCTGGCGTGCCTGATCGCGCCGGCGGCCGCTCAGGATAAGGCGAACTACGACGAGCACATCGCGCCGATCTTCCGCGAGAAATGCTTCGGCTGCCACAACAACGATAAGAAGAACGGCGGCCTCGCGCTGCACACCTACGCCTCACTCATGGAGGGCGGCGGATCGGGCGAGGTCGTGCTCGCTGGCGACCTGGCCGGCAGCCGGCTCTATCAACTGATCACGCATGCCGAGCAGCCGGCCATGCCGCCCAAGTCGGACAAGCTGCCGCAGGCCCAACTGGACGTCGTGAAGAAGTGGATCGAAGGCGGCCTCTTGGAAAACGCCGGCAGCAAGGCGAAACTCTCGAACAAGCCGAAGGTGAATCTGGCTCTGGCCAGCGCGTCGGTCGGCAAGCCCGAAGGTCCGCCGCCGATGCCGCAGGCCGTGGACTTTGACCCCGTGCTGCGTACGGCGCGCACGACGGCCGTCACCGCGATCGCCTCCAGTCCGTGGGCCCCGCTCGTCGCCGTCGCCGGCCAGAAACAGGTCTTCCTCTATCACTCCGAAACTCTCGAACTGCTCGGCGTCTTGCCGTTCCCCGAGGGTGGCGTCAACGTGCTCAAGTTCAGTCGCAACGGCGCTCTGTTGCTTGCCGGCGGCGGCCGCGGCGCTCATTCGGGCAAGGCGGTCGTTTGGGACGTGAAGTCCGGCCAGCGCGTCATCGAGGTCGGCAACGAGTTTGACGCCGTGCTCGCCGCCGACATCAGCTCAGACCAGACGATGATCGCGCTGGGCGGCTCGAGCAAGTTGATCCGCATCTACTCGACCGCCGACGGCGAACTGCAGCACGAGATCAAGAAGCACACCGACTGGATCTACGCGCTTGAGTTCAGTCCCGATGGCGTCTTGCTCGCCACCGCCGACCGCGGCGGCGGCATGTTCGTATGGGAAGCGCACACCGCGCGGCAGTACCTCGACCTGCGCGGCCACGGCGCGGCCATCACCGACGTGAGCTGGCGCAACGATTCCAACCTGCTCGCCTCGTGCAGCGAGGATTCCACGATCAAGCTCTGGGAAATGAACAACGGCGGCCAAGTGAAAAACTGGGGGGCGCACGGCGGCGGGGCGTCGAGCGTTGAGTTCACACACGACGGCCGAATCGCCTCGTGCGGACGCGACCGTGTGTCGAAGATTTGGGACCAGAACGGCGCACAGCAGCGAGCGTTCGAGGCCATGCCCGATCTGGCCCTGCGCGTCGCGTTCAGCCACGACGGCAGCCGCGTGATCGCGGGCGACTGGACCGGCCAGATTCGCGTCTGGGCCGCCGCCGACGGCAAGCATCTGGGCAACCTCGACGTCAACCCGCCGACCGTCGCCGAACGCATCGACGCCGCCAAGAAGGAAGTCGCGGCGCGTCAAGCCGCCTACGATCCGCTGGCCGCCGCCTTCGCCGCCGCCAAGGCCGCGTCCGACAAGGCGGCCGCTGACCTCGCCGCCGCGCAGAAGGCTGTGACCGACACCGCCGCCGCGCTCAAGGCCGCGACCGACGTCGCAACCGCCTCGAAGGCCGCCGCCGACAAGGCCGCCGCCGATCTCAAGGCGGCCCAGGACGCCGCCGCCGCCAAGGACATCGCCAGCAAACCTGCCGCCGAGGCGCTCGCCAAAGCGAAGGGAGCCGCCGCCAAGGACGCCAACAACAAGGACCTCGCCGATGCCGCCGCCAAGGCCCAAACCGCCGCAGACCAGGCGGCCAATGAGCTGGCCGTCGCTCAGAAGGCCGTGACCGATCTGTCGGCCGCCGCCAAGGCCGCGGCCGACAAGTACGCTGCCGACCAAAAGACCGCCGACGCCGCCAAGGTTGCGGCCGATGAGGCGCCGAAAAAAGTAGCGGCGCTCGATCCGGTGGCCAAGGCCGCCGCCGAGAAAGCCGCCAAAGATCAGGTTCCCGCCGATCAGGCGAACCAGGCCCTCGCCGCTGCCAAGGCGAACGTCGAACGGCTCAAGGTCCAGATCACCGAACGCCTCGAACGCGCGAAACAGTCGGCGGGCTCGCGCAAGACCGAGCGCGACGCGATCGCCCAGTCGATCGCCGCCACACAAGCCGCGGCCGACAAGGCGGCCGCCGATCTTACCGCCGCCCAGAAGGTCGCGGCCGACATGGCGACTGGTGCAAAGACCGCGACCGACGCCGCGAGCAAGGCAAAAGAGGCTGCCGACAAAGCCGCCGCTGCGGTGACGGCCGCGCAGGCTGTCGCCACGCAAAAGGACGCGCAGGCCAAGATCGTCGCCGAGGCCGCTGTCAAATCGAAGGAGGCAGCCGACAAGATCGCCGACAACAAGGAACTCGCCGCCGCCGCCGCGCAGATCAAGACGGCATCGGACAAAGCCGCTGCCGACCTCACCGCAGCGCAGAAGGCCGTGACCGATCAGACCGCAGCCGCCAAGACCGCGACCGATCAATACAACGTCGCCAAGGCCGCCGCTGACAAGGCCGCCGCCGACGCCGCGGCCGCCGCCAAGCAGGTCGAAGCGCTGTCGACCGCCGCCAAGGCCGCCGCCGACAAACTCGCCGCCGACAAGGCCGCCATCGAACAAGCCACCACCTCGCTCGCCGAACTCGAAAAAGCGATCGCCAAGTGGACGGCCACGTCGGCCGCGGTGGGCGGTTAGCCCTCCAAGGCGACAATGAATCGTCGCACCTCAGAATCGCTTTTCAGTTCTGGTCAGAGCCGAACGAGAACTCGGCTTGGCGTTTCTTCGGCCGGGCGCGTGGACGGCGGCGGCGCGGGGGAGGAGTAGCGTCCGAAGCACATTCGTCGGCAACGGTTTCTTGGGCTTCGGTCGGGTGCGGGTCTTCGGGCGGCGCGTCGTCGGCCGGGGCTGCGTCTGTCGGGGCTGCGTCTGTCGGATTCGGCTCGTCGGGCGCGGCCGCATACTCGGCTTCGAGCTGCCGTAGTCTCTCTTTAGCCGAGGGAAAGTTGATACGCACGATCTCCTGATTGGACACGCCGCTTCGGCGGGATTCTCGATGTAGCCTCGCGTGACAGACGCGGGCGAAGGGGTAAAGCGCACGCATGAGATGGGCATGGCGCAGCACGGCGCGCGTGGCCGGTTTCAATTCCATGCACGGTGGCTGCCACGCTCTTGGAACTGCCAACCAACGTGATCGCCGACCTCCGAGAAAAAGACTCCCGACCCCCTTATTTCGGGCGACCCCCTATTTCGGGACCGGCCGTGATACAATGCCTGCATGATCGAATCTTGCGAGAATCCCGTGCAGGCCGCCGATGACCTGCTGGCCGTCATCACCGACCCGGTGGAGCGATTGCTGATCACCGGCCGGGCAAGGACGGTCCACGAGGCGGAAGAGTTGTACCTCGATTCCGCCCACGGGCAGGTGCTGGCCCTGCTCGCCAGCCCACTTTCTGACGAGGCGCTGGGACGCCACCCGTTGTTCGTTCTGTACCGTTCCCACGGCAGCCGCCCGCGGGAGGATTGCCTGCTGTGATACCGGACACGCGCGTTGCCGAAGTGGTCTGGGAGTTGGAAGCGGTTGGCGTTTCATGTCTGGTGCTGGGCGGGCACGCGGTTCGGTTCTACGGTCTCGCTCGCAACACCAA
>DAIOWH010000215.1:0-9028 GCA_036758585.1 Planctomycetia bacterium | reverse complement strand
TGCGTGAGAAACATCAGGGTCTCCTTTCGTCGTGCAGTTGTTGCAGGGCAAAGAGGATCGCGATCGGTTGGCAGAGCGTGTGGACTTGTTCGAGATTGTCACGAACAACAGTCGATCTCAGCCCTACAGCGACTACCGAGAGAAGACGTTGCGCGAGGGCCGCGAAAATATCGAGGCGGTCCGGCGGCAGCCCTTGCTCCAGAAGCTCGCCGACGAGGTCGAGGAGGACGCGAAACAGCGCCGTCTGGCCAATGAGCCGATCTTCTGACCTGACGTTACGCAAGCTTGGTCTGTGTGGGGAGAGTACCGTGGTCGTACTCGCGTTTGCCTTCGCCGTGTCTTATGGACAAATTGCCGGCGATTCCTCACCCGGATCTCCGCCGATAGGCACAGTCCGAGAGGGACTCAACTTCATACAATCGCCCATCGGCGATGCGTCTGTGCTGCAGGCCCTAGATCGCCTGCAAGAGGTTCAGCGGGACGCGCATGCACTGGCGCAACATCGGGCGGGTTTCAGCAAGGATCTCCACGCGGTTCTGCGGATGTGTGATCTTCAGGACAAGTACCTGATTCGGGGCCGTGTGGCAGCGATGCAGTGGGAGGCCACGCTGCTCGATCCATTCGGCAAACCGCCGGTTGCCTTCGTCAGCGAGATAGCCAGGCCAGACCGAGCAGACCACGCAAGCGTCATTGAGGTAGTTGGCCTTTTCCACGTCCCGCACCATGCTCGGCCTGAAAAGCATCACGGACTTCGACGCTGCTTCGGCAAGCGCCTCCGGAAAAATGCGATACGGGCGGTAGTGGTCAGGAATCTCGAAGGCCCGATCCTGGAGGATTCGCCGTTTCTGACTGGCCGGAAGAAAGACCCGAACTCGATCCCAAACCGCTTGCGGAAGGCGCTCGTTGCCGGTTGCCCGAAGAATTTCGGCGGTGTACATATCAACGATGAAACGGCGGTCGGCATGCTTGCAGGCTTTGAAGACCGTCACGATGCGGTCGATGTTCTGGCCCGAACACCACACCAGCGGCATCCCCCGCGTCTGGCGGAATACGTCCACGAGGAGGGGTACAAGGTCGTCTTCGCTGGGGAAGTTCTGGTCCTCCCGTCCAACACACGTTCCTTCCATGAGCAGGATGTCCACGTTCTTCGGCGGGTTGGCGATCGAATTCTCGAATAGGCTGCCTTTCCTGCCGTGCGCCCGCAAGTCGCCCGTGTAGAAAAGGCGCTTGCCATCGGCCTCGACAAGTACGGCGTAGGCGTCGTAGGCCGAGTGATCCACGAGAAAGGGCGTGATCGTGAATGGTCCCAGGCTGATTGCAGTGCGATCAGCAAGGTGCTTCACTCTCTTCAGCTTGAGTCCAGCAGGAGAGAACAGGCAGCGGCGTCGAGAATAGCGGCGGCGGCTTTGCCGATCAGGAATGTCGTTTCGCCCAGAAGCCGGTGGGCGAGGCCGTAATGATCCTGGTGTGGGTGCGAGATTACTACGCCCAGCAACGACTCATCGGGGGCCTCGAAGTCCCGGATCGGGTGTAGCGGAAACGTGTCAGGGTCCGGGGCATCCAACGGCAGGCCCACGTCGAGGACAAGCCGCTTGCCCTGCGACTCGATTTCGACGCAAGTGCCGCCGATTTCCTTCGTGCCTCGATGGATGCAGATTCGCATTCGTTACCGTTTCTTGGTCCGTTGGCTTCTCGGTACTCTTGGCCGTTTCGCCACGAACTCGGAGTCGTCGCCGCCGCGAAAAAGATCATCCCATGCAGTTCGTCATCTTTCACCGCGGCCCAGCATAGGCATTGCACGGCGTTACCATATCGCTGCCTTACCGATTGAGCAATCATTGCCCACGCGAAGCGATGAGTTCCTGGTGACCAGTTCTGAGCGGCAAGACCGTCAGGGTGACGGTGAGCGAACACGAACGAACAAGGCCATGACGCCGCCCCAACGCGTGCGAAACGATTAGTACCGAGTCCATTGCAATCCAACCACAGCAGCGCTGGTTCACGTTGGCTGGCTCATTGGCGCCATGGCCAAGATTGACGGGCCGCGCAGGCGGTTCGATAATCGAACCGTGGCTGCTGAGTCGGCGGGCGACTGACCGTGGAGTGTTTCAGAGACCGTGGGCGCGTTGCTTGAGCGAGCACGGCGAGCGTTGGGCGGCGGGCCGCGCGAGGAGTCGCCGGCCGAGCCGTTCGAAATCGCGTGCGCCTGCGGCCAGCTTGTTGAGGGGCTGCGGCAAGATCATCGCCAGTTTCTGCCTTGCCCGAAATGTGGCCAGGTGCTGTTCGTGCTGCCGGTCAGCCCGTACCCGTCGCCGCGTCCGGTGGGTCCGGCCCGTCGGCTGGATGTTGCCGCGGACCTTGAGCCTGAATCGATTCCGACTCGCCGCCGCCGGCCGTTGACCGTGCGGGTCCGCATCCGCCTGAGGCGTGCCAAGCGGCGAACCAAGGCGGCGCTGTGGGCCATGGCGCCGCCCAAGCGGTGGTTCTCGCCGCTGCGACTCATGATGATGGGCATGCTGCTCGCCGTCGTGGGCACAACCGCCGCCACAATCTATCTCAATCGACGAGGCGGGTTGGCGGGCGACATCGTCGCCCTGCGCCGCCAATGGACCGCCGCGATCGAGAATGGCGATTTTGCAGCCGCGCGGAGACACCTCGACGCGGCCACCACGGCGCTGGGGCGGTTCGCGTCGAGCAAGACCGACTCGCGAGAGATCAGCCAACTCGCGCGCGAAGTGGCCGTGTACACCGAACTCCTGGAGCAACCGCTCGATCAGATCGCGGCGGACCTGAAGCATCTGCCGAGCGACGCGGCCGCCGATCGCGTGCGTTCGCTGGACCGCACCGCCATCTTGATCGACGCATACGTCGGTTCAACCGCACAGGACGACGGCGCAACGAACGGCCCCGACGTACACTCGCAGATCATTATCGGCGACGACCCGGCCCGCGTGGCGACTCGCGAGTTCGCTCTGTGGCGCCAACTGCACGACCGGTTGCCGAGGCGGATCCTGTTTGCCGGTCGGATCGCATCGGCCGCCTGGGACGACGCGGCCGGCGAATGGCTGATCGAACTGGCGCCGGACAGTGGCGTGTTGCTCACGTCGGCGGTGTGCCTCGAGCGGTTCGGTTGGCCGGTCGACGAGGCGACCCGAGCAGTCTTGGAGGAGCAGCGGCAATGGACACTCGAAGCCGAATGACGCGGCGCTGGTGGGGCGCACCGCGGCGTAGGCGTAGCAGTAGGCTGGGTGAGGCACCCAGCCTACTGTTGGGCGCGGCCCTCGCGCTGGCATTGCTGACGTTTGCGTCGGCCCCGCTCGAATCGCCCGCCGCGCCCGTTGCTGCCGACGTGATCTGGATCCACGAACTGGAAACGAACCCGAAACTGGTCGGCCAGGAGGTCGTGGTCGAGGGTCGATTCAGCGGCCGCGAGCGCCGCGCCGACCGCGACCAGCTCAAGCTACGCAACTCGGCCGTCGAGTTTCGCATCCCGGCCGATCTCGATCTCAAGCTGCCGTCGGCGACTCGCGTTTGGGTGCGCGTCACGGGCAAGCTCGAGAAGGCGGGGGACAAGCTGTTCATGCGGATCAAGTCGGCGGAACGCATCACCGAGACCGACGCCGACCGGTACCAGGCCGCAGCCGCACGCATTGGCTCGCGCGACGCACGTGCGTGGGACGACCTGGCCGCTCGCACCGAAGGCCTGGCCAAGTTTTACGGCGACGACGCGGAGCTGACCGCCCTGGCCCGCGGCGCTCGGCTCAAAGGGCTTAGGGCCGCCGAGCTTTCCCTGACAACGGACCGATCCGCCGAGTTGCTCGCACTCGCCGACCGTGCCCAGTCGCTCGACGTGGGCGACGACGAGGTTTGCCGCATGCGGCACAAGGCGCTGCGCTGGCAGTTCGATTCGCTCGCCGCCGCCGCGGCCACGACGCCGGACAAGTGGAACGACGTGGCAAAACGAATCGCCGAGCTGCTGCCCGATTCGCAGACACCGCTCAAGGCGTCGGACGCGTCGATCGCAGACCTGTACCGCAACAACCCGCTGGCCGTCTACGAGACCGAAAAGGCGTCTCGGCCGGTGTGCGACCGCCAGTTCTGGATCGAGGCGACGGCAAGAGCGATTCTCGCCGCAGCCGACAAACCAGACGCCGACCTCATGAACCTCGCGCAGGAAGCGAGACGATTGACGCCCGACCACCCGGACCTGGCGCGCACACTGATCGAACGCTGGGCGGCAGCCGAGCCGGCCAAGTTGGCGGCGTTGCCGGCATCGCGGCGAGCTCGCGGGGTGCGCAAGTTGGCCGACACGTACCGCACCGAACTGGGAACGCCCGACCGCGCGCGAGCCGTGCTGCGTGACTGGCTGGACGAACGTCGACGGGAGCTCGGCAAACGCGACGCCGATGGTCGTGTGCAGTTGGCTCGCGACTACCGGTCGGACGGTCAGGACGACGAGACCGCCGCGAGGCTGCTGATCGAGGCAATCGCGATCGAACCCGACCTACCGGCAGCCGCGACCGAGCTTCAGTCGCTCGGCTACGAGAAGGGTGCCGAGGGCTGGGCGAAGAAATCGGATCGCACGGCCGCGAACGACCCGCGCCCCGGACCGCGAAGCAAGCAGGCCGAACTTCAGATGACTCCCGCGCAGGTCCGAGAGCGACTCGGCAACCCCAAGCCCGAGGACGTCGTGCGGTGGGCGACGGCCGGACGAGTCCTGGAGCAGTGGGTGCTTCGTGGACCCAGCGACGTATATGTGACTTTCCAGTACTCGGCTGCGGAGGGGTTCCGCGTGATCAGTATCAAAACAGCAGTTCGCAAATGACCACTTCATTTGGGCCGCGACGTATGCCGGCTATCAACCGCGATCGTCCCGCTGCGCCATTCGCAACCATCTGATCTGTAGCATGTTGTGTTTTCTTGGCGACACCTCCTGTCGCATGCCCTTCATGCAGCGGTACCTTTGGTACAGCAGATGCATCCATTTGGCCGGTGTCTGATCGCGGCAACGGGTTTTTGCCCAGTCTGGCCAACCGGTACGGCTTGCACAACGTAATGATCAGGCAAGTACGCCATGGCCGCGTGGCTGCCCGATGCAGGAACGCGACCTATAATTAAGGGCCACGAACATTTGGCGTCTCGCGGCGTCTAACCGTTAGCGACAACGAGGCGTTTCGGGGCCGGAATCGGGAGTGGGCATCTAGGAACCGGACTCGCGAGGGTCCGCAACTGGGAAGGCGGTGGATCATGGCTCGCAAAAACGTGATTCTTCGTTTGCGGAAGCACCTTACGGCGCGGCGCGAGGCGCTGCGCAAATCGCTCAAGCTCGAGATCGCCGACCTGCGCAACCTGCCCGGCTTGCCGAGCGGCGATTCGGCGGATGCCGCATCGGACGCCGCCCATCACGAGCTGAGTTCGCAGCTCGCGGAGCTCGAGAGTCGCGAGCTTGTCAAGATCGAGCGGGCCTTGCAGCGTATTCGGGCGGGTACCTACGGTTCGTGCGAGTCGTGCGCGAAGAAGATCCCACTCGCTCGACTCAACGCGCTGCCCTATACGACGCTCTGCGTCGCCTGTCAGCGCGACGAAGAGTCCGGCCTGGGCGGCCCGGACATCGACGAACGCGGCTGGGACAAGGTGTACGACAACGAGCGCTCGTTGCGCGACGATAACATCCGACTGGCTGATATCGAGCTAGACCTGAGCGGCAGTGGTCGCTAGGCTGTCCGCAAGACAGTCTGGGTGTGAGACATGATCGGAATGCTCCGACGAGGCCAATCGGGTGCGCACCATCAATGCCGCCAGACTGGTGTCGTCGGAGCATTCGTGTTTATTGGGGATGCAACGATGCTCATCAGGCGCCTCAGGTCGGCAGCGGCGGCCGTGGGGTTGTTCGCGCTCGGCACGATGCTGTTCACCGGCCGCGCGATCGCCGACGACGATCGGAAAACCGAAGACAAGGCCTACGAACAGCTCGCCGCCCAGGCGGCCGAGTTGGAGCGGCTCGGCCGCCTCTTCGAGTCGATCCACAAGGTCGTCAGCCCAAGCGTGGTACACATCCAATCGCGGCGCGGCGCGTCGTTCATGGAGCGGAACTTCACGTTTGAAGAAACCGGGTCGGGCGTCATCGTCCGGCTGCCGGGGCACGAGATGCCGTATGTGTTGACCAACAACCACGTGGTTGAAAACTCTGAGCCGCAGCATCTCGTGATCACGACCGCCGACCGCCGGCTGCTGCACGCGATGAAGCTGTGGAAGGACGGACCGTCCGACGTGGCGGTACTGGCCATCGCCGAAAAGGATGTTCGCTCCGCGCGGCTTGGCGACAGCGACAAGCTCGAGATTGGTCACTGGGTGCTCGCGATCGGCAGCCCGTTCGATCTCGCCGGATCATTGACCCATGGCATCGTTAGCAGCAAGGGCCGGCGC
Organism: Planctomycetia bacterium; assembly: GCA_036758585.1. GTDB lineage: Bacteria > Planctomycetota > Planctomycetia > JALXBF01 > JBGPMX01 > DAIOWH01. The sequence continues at coordinate 2,602 of DAIOWH010000215.1, read as the reverse complement.
TCGCTCAAGCTCGGCACGTCCGACACAGCCGGCGTGATCAATCAGGACTTCATCCAGACTGACGCGCCGATCAACCCGGGCAACTCCGGCGGCCCGCTCGTGAACCTGCGCGGTGAGGTGGTGGGCCTGAACACGGCGATCGCGTCGCAGAGCGGCGGCAGCGAGGGCGTGGGCTTCAGCATCCCCGCGAACCTTGTGAGGCGAATCGCCCTGGAGTTGATTGAAAAGGGCAACATCACGCGGGCGTTCCTCGGCATCGGATTCGATCCGCCGCTCGACCCGAAGATGGCGCTGAAGCTGGGCCTCGCCCGCCACCGCGGCGCGGTCATCGAGGCGGTTTTCGACAACACACCAGCCATGGCGGCGGGTCTCGAGAGCCTGGACGTCGTCACCGAGTTCAACGGTCGGCCCGTCGAGGACAATGAGCATCTCACGCACATGATCAGCATGACGCCCGTGAACCAGGAGGTGACACTGACCGTCTGGCACAACCGCGAGATGAAGAAGGTGACCGCTCGGTTGGGCGACCGGTCCGATTCGCAGCGCGCGAGTGGCGGCCGGCCGGAACCCTTGCCCAAGCTGGGTCTGTTCGTCCGCGAACTGACCGACGCACACCGCCGGCAACTTGCGCTCGGCGACCAGAAGGGCATCCTGGTGATTCGCGTCGCTTCGCACAAACCGGCGGCTCAACTGGTCGAGTCGCTCGACGTGATCGATCAGGTCGGCGGTCGGCCGGTCAGCTTGATCAGTGATCTGACCGCCGCGTTGCGCGGCACGGACGAGTCGGGTGTGCGAGTGCGCATTGTGCGGCCCGGCCCGCAAGGACCCACGCAGCACGAGGTCACGCTCAAGCCCTAGGCCTGCCATGATCGAAGCCGCACTTGCCCAACTCGTTGAGGGTCGCCACCTGTCCGTGTCTGAGATGCGGCTGGCGATCGAGGCCATCATGCAAGGCAACTGCCAGGACGCCGAGATCGCGGCGTTCCTGACGGCGATGCGGATGAAGGGCGAGACGGTCGACGAAATCGTCGGCGCCGCGTCGGTGATGCGGGAGCAGGTGACGGCGATTCACGTAGATCGTCAGGACCTGCTCGACACGTGCGGCACGGGCGGCGATTCACTCTCGACGTTCAACATCAGCACGGCCACGGCACTGGTCGCGGCGGCGTGCGGCGTGCCCGTCGCCAAGCACGGCAACCGCGGCTTCTCCAGCCCGAGCGGCAGTGCCGAGGCGCTGCAGGCGCTGGGCGTGAACATCGAGGTCGGCGTGCCGGTCGTCGAGCAGTGCATTCGCGAGATTGGAGTCGGTTTCTGCTACGCGCCGCTGCTGCACCCGTCCATGCGTCACGCGGTGCCGGTGCGCCGGCAACTGCGGTTTCGCACGATCTTCAACATCCTTGGCCCGCTCACGAACCCGGCCCGCGCCCAGCACCAACTGCTGGGCGTCAGTCGTCGCGATCTGGTGGAGAAGCTGGGTGAGGCGCTGAGTCGGCTCGGCACTCGGCGAGCGTTTGTGGTCTGCGGCCACGACGGACTGGACGAGGTCACGCTCACCGGCCCGACGTTTGTCGCCGAAGTTCGCGACGGAGTCACGCACCTGCACCAGTGGCATCCCGCCGATTTCGACCTGCCCGCATGTCGGCTCGAAGACCTGCGCGTCCACTCCGCGACCGAAAGCGCCGAGCGCATCCGCGACGTACTCGGCGGCGCGGCCGGCCCCTGCCGCGACGTGGTGCTTGCCAACTCCGCCGCCGCACTCGTCGCCGCCGACCATGTCGCCGAACTTCGCAGCGGAGTTAGCCGCGCAGCTCACGCGCTCGACACCGGCCGCGCGGCCCGTGTGCTTCATTCGCTGGTCGAACTCACGAAATCCGCCAGACCCGCTGGGCGGCCGTAGTCGCCCGCTGGTCGTTCCAACCTCGCAATCTCGACCAGACCCTTTTCCGTCGCCGTCTCGCGCGGTAGGCTAACGCGCGGTGGCGAGGACCGTCCCATGTCGATTGGCTCATCTTCAGAGAAAGGGAGGGACATCATGCAGTTGACCAGGCAGGTTACCGCGTTCCTCGAAAACAAGCCGGGGCGTTTGGCCAACATATGTTCGGCCCTCGGACGCGAGAAAGTGAACATCCAGGCTCTCACCGTGATGGACTCCAAGGAGCACAGCGTGTTGCGCCTGGTGCCCGACGACATCGCTCGCGCCCGCGCCGTGCTTGCGGCGCTCGGTACGCCTTATCAGGAAACCGAGGTGATGGTCGTCGAGATGGACAATCGGCCCGGCTCGCTGGCCAAGGTTTGCGAGCGCCTCGCGGCCGAGCATGTAAACATCGACTACGCGTACTGCTCGAGCGGCGCCGGCAACGGCCGCGCGCTTGGGGTATTCAAGGTGTCCAACGTGGCTCGTGCGACCCAGGCGTTGGCAAGCGACCGAGGCGGGGGCAACCGACGACAGCCCGGCCGGCGGCCCGCGTTCGCTCGCTGACACCGAACAGTCGTCCGCTACACGAACAGATCCACGCGACGTGAACGACTCGATTCTGCACGTAGTGCTGCTAAATGGCTTTGCGTGATTCTGGGAGTCCGCAGGGACAGTAGCCCGACGCGC
>DAIOWH010000214.1:0-9048 GCA_036758585.1 Planctomycetia bacterium | reverse complement strand
ATGAAGTATGCCGACGGCATCGAACTGCATTTTTCGCACGGGCCCGACTTCATCGTTTTTCACGGCGAGAAGGGCGTCCTGAAAATGCGCCGCAACTACTTCGAGACCGATCCGCCGGGACTCATCAAGAACGGTCCCGACCCGGCCGTGGCGGAAAAATGGAAAGGGACTGGCCACGTCGCCCGCCCGCACCTGGAAAACTGGCTCGACGCGATCCGTTCCGGCGCACCGCTCAACGCGCCCGTCGAAGTCGGCCACCGCACGGCGACGATCTGTCACCTGGCCAACATCGCCCGCGAGCTGAATCGGCCCTTGAAATGGAGCCCCGCGCGCGAGCAATTCCTCGACAACGCCGAGGCCAACACGCTGCTCGACCGCCCCCGCCGCAAGGGCTTTGAATTCTCAGCCGCCTGACGTGGGATCGGCTTCCAATCTGTCCGCCTGTTGAAACGACGTCACGCAACTCGGATTGAGTGGGCGATGTGATTCCCCAGACTTTCTCCGTGTCCTCTGTGCCTCCGTGTTTCAATCATTGGGAAACACAGAGGCACGGAGAACACGGAGTTCGGCTGGGAACGCTACCGAAGCACTGCCTCGGTTCGGCTGATTCATTGATCGACCGGTCTCACTTGTCGTTTCAAAAACGAATCGCTGGTCAGCAGCGAGACCAGCAGGGCTTTGAAGCTGCCGTCGCTGTCGAGGTAGGCGCGGTCGGCGGCTTGCAGGGTGGCGGCGTCGGCGAGTGTTTCGTTGCGGCCGAGGTAGTAGCGGAAGACGTGGCGAATCCAGACCTGGCGGCAGCGGTCGGAATTGGCGAGTTTCGTCACCAGCTCGCGCGGGTCGCGGATCGGGCCGTCGAGTTGCGGGTCGCCGGTCTCCGCGATGAGTCCGGTCGTGTCGAGCGGCGTGCCGCGATAGACGTCCCCCAGCGGTTTGCCTTTCTTGTCGACGTTTTTGGCGGTCGCTTCGGGGTCGAGCACCGATTCTTCCGCGATCAACCGTCCGAAGTGATCGAAGTTCTCAAACGGCAGGCCGAGGTCATCCATGTACTGATGGCAGCGCCAGCATTTCTCGGCATGAGTGGCGGATGCGACGCGGTCGCGCAGCGTGCGGTGTTTCTCGTCGGGGACCATCGCGGCGACGCCGATCGGCAAGTCGGGGACGGTCCCGCCAAGCAGCCGTTCGCGGATAAAGCGGCCGCGGCGCACGATGTCGTTGTTGAAATTCTCGCTCCACGCGACGAGCCAGCTTGGTTGCATCAGGATCCCCAGCCGGGTGTTCTCCGGTTGCTCGAACGGCTGCCGGTCGGTCCATTCGGTCAGACCGTACAACGACTCCGGTACGGCCTTTCCTTTTTCGTTGTGCGGGTTGGGGACAAGCGCCCGTTCGAGCTTCTCCTGCCGAGTCTTCTTGTCGGTGCTGGACTTCACGTTCGCGAACGCCAGCCGCGTCGTCAGCAGTTGCCGAAAGACATCGCGGTCCTCGCCGAGAATGTGCAGCACGAGCCGGTCGGTGTCCTTCACGGCCTGATCAGGCCGATGCCACAGGTCTTTCGGCTGGTCCTTGAAGACCTCGGGTGCCTTGTCGTACTCGAAGTACTCGCGAAAGAACCCGAGCAGTCGCGGCTTCGAGATTTTCGGGTCATCGAGGATGCGTCGCACGTGCTCGGCGATGTCGTCGCGTGTCTTGAGCTGACCTTTTTCCGCCGCGTCGAAGAGTTTGGCGTCGCGACGGTACAGCAGCGCCGCGCTGACCGCCGCGGCCGCTTCGCGCGGCGTGAGCAGGCCGTCGGGCGAACCCATCTCGTGGCGGAACATCGCATCGGAACGAAGCAGCACGGCGGTCAGCATCGTCCGCAGCGCGCCGACTCGATCGCCGCCGTCCGCGCACTTGTCGTACAGCGCCAACAGCCGCTCGACGTCTTCCGCGTCCGCCTGCCGAGCAATCGCCAGGCTGAATTGCTTCTGAATCGCCTTCGTCAACTGCTCGCGAGTCGGCACCAGGTCGGGATGCACCAGGTCGGTGAATTCGCGCACCGTGTCGTTCTTGGTTTTGACCTTGCCGTCGATGATCTCGTGACCCATCTGCCGCCGCACGATCGCGTCGGCGTTGCGCAGCAGAATTTCGGTCGTCGGTTCGTCGATCCGCGCGAGGCCCGCGAAGTCTTTGATGCCTCGATCGGGATTGGCCGTGAACGGCTGCACCAACCCATCGACCTTGCCGCGCGACACATCATCGACCCAGCCGAGATACCCCTCCGGACTGAGCCGCCACAATCGCGCGGGCGGACCCTTCGCCGATGGTTTCGGCTCGTGCGTGGACCCAAACAACAAGTCGTGCGGCACGAGATTGCCGAGATTCGGCCGGCCCTGAGGCCGACGAGCCAACTCGCCGCGTCCCCATTCGACAAACGCCTTGCGCTCCGCGTCGCTCGGCTGCCTGGCGTCCTCCGGCGGCATCGAGCGGTCGCGAACCTTCTGCACAACGATTGCCCAGCGCGAACCCTCCCGCACCACATCGCCCGTCAAATCATCCAACCGAACGTCGGCTTCTCGCATCCGCGCCCCGTGACACTCGACACAGTGCCGCCGCACGAATTCCACGCCGACTTTTTCCCTCACCTCAGACTCAGCCGCCTGGACGGGTGGCGCGATGACCGAAACAACCAGCATCCCGATCGTGGCAGGATTCAATCTCATGCTTCACGCTCTTTGAAGTGGGTTAGGCTTGCAACCAGTCCTTCGCAAACAAATGACAGGATACCTGAATGGCAATTTGCAGGAAACCGGCTGATAAGGACGTTTTCACTTTTGTCATTTAACGACAGCATGTACAGCGAATTGGATGAACTGCCAATTCGGTCGGCGTGTCGTTGGCGACCTCGGTTTCGCGGTCGAACCAGTTGATGCGCAGATTTGCCTTTGGACGGCACAGGTTGTGAGCCGGGCTTCCAGGTGCGGGCGATGTCAATGTCGGCCGCTGCGTTCGTTGTGAGAGCGGGAATGTCCACAGGGCCGACGCGGTTGAGCAGTTGAGGCGTGTATTGGCGGTCGTAGATCGCGGCGTATTGCTTCCAGTGGGCAAGCGCGTTTTCCAGATGCTGGATCGCTGACGCTTGCGCTGCGGCATCCGCGCGGGCGTTGAACTCGGCAAGGTCAATCGCGCCGCGAATCTTCGCGGCGTAATAGCGGCCGAGCCACGCTTGCGCTTCGTAGTCGCCGAGAGTCAGACCGAGTTCCTTGTCGGTGGCGTCCGCTTGCTTGCGCAGTTCAGCAATGAGTTGCAGCGTCGTGTCGGCATCGCGCTCGAGTGCGGCGGCAACCTCCGGCGGCGTCTGAGCGGTGATCGCCTTTCCGGCTTTGAGTTTTTCTCGCCACTCCGAAATGCTCAGCACATCTTCGCCGGGCATCGTCTTGCCTTCCATGAAGTGCCGGACGGAATAAAAACCCTTGTACTGAGCCGGATGACTGAGGTTCGCTTCGGGATACCAATGCACGTCGATGGCGCCCCAGTTGAAACGGGTCACCTGCGGGATGATGCGCGAGGAGGCTTGCGAGGCGGCCAAGAGTTTTTCGGCGGAGACCGAAGGATGCCGCGCGGCGAGCAGGCGCTGGAAATGCGAGTCCGGCAGCGATGGTTCGTAGCTCAAGCGGCCCCAGAGATGGAAGCTGAACCACTGCCGATCCCAGACCAATTGACGGCGGCCGCTCTGGTCCACCGCGTCACGGCTCAGGAAATCGCGGCCCCAGATGTAGCCGTCCGGTCCCATGTAAAAGCCCGCGATCTTGTCACGTCCGGGCATGTTGTTGATGAAGTCGCGAGCGAATGCCTGATCGCCCCAGCGGAAGCTGTAGAGGTCATCGTTCCGCACCGTCAGCCAGGTGCGGTGCTCGGGGGTGATCTCGGGCAAGACGCTCTTGATGAAGGTCGGCGCCCTGGACGCATACATGTGCGCGACGGCGTACTTGTAGCTGAACTCGAACGGACCCGGATATCCGTTCCATTGTTTCAGGATGGGACTCAGTCCGGTCTCGTGCAGCCGGTGGATGAGTCGAAATTTCCGATCGGGCTGCGTCTTCAAGGCATCGCCGATCCCTTCGCCATACGTCGCCCAGAGCCATTCCTCTTTGCCCTTCGAGCCGTCTTTGTGATCCATGTTTTCGCCGGCGGTAATGCCGATGCCCGCGAGGCGCGGATAGGTCAGCACGGTTTCGCGGACGCTCTTGCGGAAGTAGTCGCGCGTGGTGGCGTTGTCGAGCGCGTCGGTGATGCCGTATTGGCCGCCGGTGCCGTAGGTGAAGACGTTCCAGGTGAACCAATACACCTCGATGCCGCGATCATGCGCGTAGTCCATCACCGCGCGCCAGTGCGCGATCTTCTGCTCGATCGAGATGCGTTTCACGACCTCATGCTTCTCCAGCATCCACGGTTTCACCACGCCCGTGCCACGGGTGGAGAAGGAGTTGAACGGCTCCAGCAGGTCGGCCGTGGTGCGCCACACGTCGTCGAGAGCCACCTTGGGATACTCCGGCACCTTCACGATCGACGGGAACGGGTGCATGCTCCACAGCGTGAGCACGTTGAACCGATCCCGCGCCATCCGATCGAGCAGCTCGTGCCAGAAGTCGATGTTCCACATCTCGGGGATATTCGCCTGCGCCGAGGTGCAGTTGTCGGAATAGCTTGGCGTGCGCAGATCGAGCGGAATGTTGAACTTGATGCCGCGCCGCTCGATATGCGGCCGGTGTTCGCCGCTGGCCAACTGGTCCAAGCCGCCGGTGCGAATGGCCTCAGCCACATCCAGCCCGCCATACATCGCGCCGATGTCGTCGCCGCCAATGACGCGCACCGTCACGCCGTCGCGTTCGATGCGATAGCTCTGCGCCGCGCCCGCCGTCACGCGGATCGACACGTCCGGCACGGGTTGTTCGGCGTCCTTCGCCGCGCGTTCAATTTCCGCCGCCGCAAACTTCAACGGAGCCGAGTCGGCAGGCTGCAAACTCACCGCAGCGTGCGTGGGGCTGCGAAGGATCGCAAGAATCGCAAAGACGGAGAGGAAGAGCTTCATGATGGCGAGGACATTCGGGGTGTCGGGAAGATGAGATCATCGACGGCGATGAACAGAACATTCGGCTGGCCGGCTGCCGGGAGCGGACTGGCAGGAACCAGCAGCAACAAGAGAGCGAGCAGTGTTTTCATCATGGCGTGGACTTGGCTTTGCGAGGAGCGAAGGGCTGAATCTCCACATCGTTCTTTTGGGAGGCGCCTGGGGTGCTGCGGCCTTCGGCTTTGTATTTTTCCAGGAGCACTTTCAACTTGCTGACGAGCTGCGGTTGGTCGGCGAAATGGTTGTGACGTTCGGCGGGGTCTTCGCGGAGGTTAAAGAGTTCGCCGGGTTGATCGTGCGGGGTATAGCTGCGCTCGGCTTTGAGCCACTGGGGTTCGCCGCGGGCGTTGTTGTCATCGCCGGAGGGAGCGTCGATGAGCACCCAGTCTCCTTGCCGGATAGCGAACTTGCCCTGAGCGCTGTGATGGATGGTCGCCTCGCGAACCGGAGCCGTGCGCTTTTCGCCGAGGAGCACGGGCAGAATGTTCACGCTGTCCTCTGCGGCGTTGTCGGGCAGTTTCGCGTCGAGAATGGCGGCGACGGTGGCGATGAAGTCCACATGGCACATGGTTTCAGCGCTTTCAGCTCCGGCTGCGATCTTGCCCGGCCAGCGGGCGATGAAGGGCACACGGTGGCCCCCCTCCCACGCGTCGCGCTTGGCGCCACGCAGCCCGCCCGAACTGCGATGCGCGAACTGCCGCACACGATCATACACGCCGGGGTTCACCTCGCCGGTCACCTCCGGGCCGTTGTCACTGGTGAAGATGACGAGCGTGTTCTCCGCCGCGCCGCTGCGCTGCAAGGCATCGAGCACCTGGCCGATGGTCCAGTCGGTCTGATGAACGAAGTCGCCATACTCACCAGCCCCCGACTTCCCGATGAACTCCGCCGCGGGCACGACGGGGTAATGCGGCGAGGTGAGGGACAAGTAGAGGAAAAAGGGCTGCTGGGTCTTCGCGGTGTCTTCGACCCATTTCACGGCATGGCGGGTGAGTTCAGGAAGGATGTTCACCAGCTTCCAATCCGGCACCATCGGGCCGGGGATGTTGAACAGGCCGCCTGCGGCGCGCTGCGACGGGATGCCGAGGGTGCGGTCGTTTTCGATGAAACAATACGGCGGGTAGTTGGGCACGATGGTGCCGAAGTAGTGGTCAAAGCCGCGTGTGATCGGCCCATCGGCGATGGGCTGGGTGAAATCCACATTGCTCAGTGCCTTGTTCACGCCGCCGACGGCTGGTTTGCCATCGGTGGTGGCATAGTTCTGACCAAGGTGCCATTTCCCGATGCAGGCCGTCGTGTAGCCGTGCTGCTGGAGAAGTTTCCCCACCGTGAGGCGATCCGGCGCGATGAGCGGCTTGTCCCACGGCCCGAGCACATTGCGCTGAAGTCGCGTGCGCCACGCGTAACGGCCCGTGAGCAGCGCATAACGTGTGGGCGTGCAGACCGAAGACGGCGAATGCGCATCCGTGAACCTCATCCCCTCGCTCGCGAGACGGTCGAGACGCGGCGTGGGGATCTTCGAGTCCGCGTTGTAGCAGCCGAGGTCGCCCCAGCCGAGATCGTCGGCCATGATATAGACGACGTTGGGCCGGCGCAATTCCTCTGCCTGAATCGAGGCAGCTCCAAACAACAGTGAAAGGATGCAAAGGCGAAGGCTCATGGCTTGGGGTTCTCGTAGGAATCGCTCTTGGATGAGCGTGCGGAAAGTTGAGAAGAAAAATCATCGAACGACACGGTGACGCCGTTGCCGAAGTTTCCCCAGCCGTTGAGCTGCACGTAGAGCTTCCACTTACCGGCGAACGGCGGAATGTGAATGAAGCGATAGGAACGCCACTCGCCGGTCTTTTCCAGCACCTGATCGACGGGGCCGTACCAGGTCCGCGACTCTTCGTGGTAGATGCCGTAGTTGACGATGGGCGCGGGCGCGTCGGGCGCAAAAGTCTCCCAGCGCATCCGGCAGCTCACCTCATAGCGCGCACCTTCTCGCAAGGCGACATGCTGCCAGAGCTGCGCGGATTCGTAGTTCGATGTGCCGCGGTCCATCGCCATGCGAAAGAGCACTTCCTTGTCTGCCGTCACCATCTCTCCGCGAATGCCCTTGCCGCCGATGTTGGCGAAATACCAAGGCGGCAAAGCGGCGCCGGCTTTCTGCGCAGAAAAGTCCGCGTCCAGAGCGAGACTGCCCTTGCGAGTCTCCGTCTCCGCCTTGCCGTCCGACTCCATGAGTTCAAAATCGTCCACGAGCACCGTCGTTGCGGCGGGCTTCTGGTTTGGCAACAGCGAGACGTAGATCAGCGTCGGCTCGTCCGGATCGGTGGCGCGGAAGCGGAAAGTGAGCCGATGCCATTGATTGTCGAACAGCCACTCGTCGCGGCCCGCGAAGTCACCGTTGCCGTCCCGATGCCGCGCCCAGAATGAAACAATCGCCGAGCGATGCCCGCTGGTGGCGCTGGCGTTGGCGGGCGCGGTTTCCGGGCCATCCGGCCAGCGCACCCACACGGCGGCCTCGTAGTTTTTCACTGCATTGAGCTTCACCCGCTGCGCGAGCGTGACGAACTCGAATCCCTGCGTGTCCTGCGGGATGGAAAGCATCACGACCTGCTTCCCGGTGTGTGCCCGCGCCGCATCAGCGATCACCTCCGTGCGCAGGCGTTCCCGGATGGCCGCCCGCCCGGTCTGTTGGATTTCCCAACCCGCCCGCGCCGCGCCGGAGGCTGCCTGGATGCCCGGCGTCATCCCCTCGAAGGACGGATCGCGCCACTTCGAGTCCGCGTGAACTACTGAATGGTCCAACCCCAAACCGGTGACAGCCAGAATGAGGGAGACGGCATGAATTCTCATGGTTGTGAAATCCTGTCATTTGCCCTTGGTTTTGGCAGGCGGGTCGTCGGTGACGACATCGCTTTTCCACGCTTCGGCGACGGCAGCGCGCATTTGATTGATGCGGTCGGCGTTTGCGGGATCGGCGGCCACATTGTGCCATTCGCCGGGGTCGTTGTCGTGATCGCAGAGTTCGGCGTTGCCGTAACAAATGAGAACAGTGTTTGAGGTAATTTCAGGCGTTTTCGCCAAGTACCGCTCCACACTGAAAGGGGTTTGAATTCGTTTAACCCGCAGCCGCAGGCGAGGGACAACCAGCGCCAGCCATGCCTCGCCTGCGGCTGCGGGTTAAACGATCGAAGCCAGAGGGCCGTGCCGTATTGCAATTCCGCCGCACCGGTCTCGTGCGCGCCGCGGTCAGGCTGCTGGCCTTGGAAGTCATCGTTGAAATTGGCCAGGCGCATGGCGTCGTCGTGGCCGGGGGACATTTCCGCGAGCTGGTAGCGGCCCGCGGTGCCGGGGCCGTGTCCTTTGGCAAAGAGCGGCTCGCCCTGCCGCGTGTGCGCGCCCGCCGTGGCGGCAGGCGCGATGACGCCGCTGTGCAGGTCGTAATCCTGGTCGAAGTAACTGCGGTCGAAATCGCGCACGGCGTAGTTCACACCTTCAGGGTTGGGCGTGTTGAAATACGCGGGGTACGCGCGCGTCTGCCAGACGTTGTTGCGCGAGATGAGCCGGACGCCCGGCGAGACATACTTGTGTGGCGGCCACGCATTGAAGACCCAGCCCGCCGGATGCCCCGCGCCCGCGAGCAACGTGTTGTGATAAACGAACACGACGCCGTCACGCTGCTCCTTCGGGTCTTCCTGCGGCGGCGGCAGAAAGCACGGCGGGTGCGCCTTGAACGGACTCAGCCCGCCGTTGTGCGCGGGCATTTCATGCGGGTGCAACAATTCCTCGGCGACGTTGCGCCACACGTAGAGCGGGCCTTCCCAGATGTAGCCGGCGGAGACGCATTTGATCATGCGCGAAAAATGATTGCCCCAAATTCGCACGTTGCGGTCGCCGCGCTCGGCCTCGATGCCGTCGTCCCAGCAATGCGCGATGCGATTTCCGTAAATGTC
>DAIOWH010000213.1:0-9070 GCA_036758585.1 Planctomycetia bacterium | reverse complement strand
CCTCGCTGGCGCGTCGGGCTACTGTCCCAGAATCGTGCAAGGCTATTTAGAATCGTCCGCGGGTTATTCGTCGACTTTGAGAACCGCCAGAAACGCTTCCTGGGGGATCTCGACCTGACCGATCTGCTTGAGTCGCTTCTTGCCTTCGCGCTGTTTGGCCCAGAGCTTTCGCTTGCGCGTGATGTCGCCGCCGTAGCACTTGGCCGTCACGTTCTTGCGCATGGCCGCGATCGTCTCGCGGGCGATCACGCGACTGCCGATCGCGGCCTGGATCGCGATCTCAAACTGATGGCGATCGATCTCGCCGCGCAGCTTCTTGGCCAGCGCCCGGCCGCGCCGCTCGGCCTGCTCGCGATGCACGACCGTCGAAAGCGAATCGACCCGCTTGCCGTGCACCAGAATGTCGAGCCGCACCAGGTCGTTCGCCCGGTAGCCGACGACGTCGTAGTCCATCGTGCCGTAGCCGCGCGTGGCCGACTTGAGCTTGTCGTACATGTCGTAGATCACCTCGGCCAGCGGCAGCTCGTAGACCAGGATCGCGCGGGTCGTGCTCAGGTATTCGGTCTTCTTGTACGTGCCGCGTCGGTCTTCGCACATCTGCATGATCGCGCCGATGTTCTCGGCCGGCAGAATGAAGCTGACCGAGACGATCGGCTCGCGAAACTCCTCGATCGCGCCGCCGTCCGGCACCTTCGTCGGGCTGTCGATCAGCGTCACCTCGCCAGTGGTCGAGAGGATTTCGTAGGTCACGTTCGGAGCGGTCTGCACCAGCTCGAGCCCGGCCTCGCGCTCGAGCCGCTGCTGGACGATCTCCATGTGCAGCATGCCGAGGAACCCGCAGCGGAAGCCAAAGCCCATGGCCTCGCTGGTCTCAGGCTGATAGACGAAACTGGAGTCGTTCAGCGCGAGTCGGTCGAGCGCCTCGCGCAGTTGCGTGTACTCGCTGTTTTGAGCGGGATACAGGCCGCAGAACACCATCGGCTTCGGCTTGTTGTAGCCCGGCAGCGGCGCAGCAGGCGGGCGGCCGGCGTCGCAGACCGTGTCGCCGATCGTCACGTCGCCCATCGATTTGATGTTGGCGACGCAGTAGCCGACTTGTCCCGTCAGCAGTTCGTCGCACGGACTCATGCGCGGGCGAAATCGACCGAGTTCCATCACTTCGTATTCGCGGCCGGCCTGCATCAGCCGGATTTTCTCTCCCCTGGCGATGCGGCCGTCGACGACGCGGATGTAGATCACGACGCCGCGATAGTCGTCGTACTTGGAATCGAACACCAGCGCCCGCAGCGCGCCGGCCGGGTCGCCAGGCGGCGGCGGCGTGCGGTCAATGATCGCCCGCAACAACTCGGGCACGCCCTGGCCGCTCCGCCCGCTCGCACTCAACACCTCGTCGGGCGCGATGCCCAGCACCGTGTGCATCTCTTGCTTCGCATCGTCCACGCGCGCCTGGGCCGAGTCGATCTTGTTCACCACGGGCACGAGGTGCAGCCCCGCCTCGACGGCCGCGTAGGCGTTCGCGACGGTTTGGGCCTGTACGCCCTGTGTGGCGTCGACCAGCAGCACGGCCCCCTCGCACGCCGCCAACGCGCGCGACACTTCGTAATGAAAATCTACGTGACCCGGCGTGTCGATCAGGTTCAGTTCGTACTCCACGCCGTCGACCACATGCCGCAGCGTTACCGCACTCGCCTTGATCGTGATGCCGCGTTCGCGCTCGAGGTCCATGTCGTCGAGCAACTGGTCGCGAAACTCGCGCTGCGTGATGGCGCCGGTCTGGAGCAGGAACTGGTCGGCCAGCGTGCTCTTGCCATGGTCGATGTGGGCAATAATGCAGAAGTTGCGGATATGCTTCGGTTCCGGCATGGCCGCCATCCTAAGCAAGTCGGCCGCGCCCGTCGATGCGGAAGTTCGTCGCCTTGACGCGTTTCGCCGACTCCCCTACAGTTCCGCCCGTCATGTCAGCCCGGAACACGCTCACCGCTGCTGTTGTGTGCGCTTGCCTGTTCGGCGCGGTCGCGCTCGCCGACGAGCCGACTCAGCCCTCGACCCAGGCTGCTGGTGCGCCGGCCGTCCTGCTCTTTCGCAGCGGCCGGACCGCCGAAGGTCACGTCACCGAGACCGCCACGCACTACGTCGTTTCCCGAACGGTCGGAAAGATCGAAGTGTCCAAGGCCGACGTCGAAGCCGTCTTCAACGATCTCGATGAGGTCTACCGCTTCAAGGCCAAGAAGATCAACGACTCCGATCCCGACGAACATCGGCGGCTGGCCGATTGGTGTCTGCTCGCGAACCTGCCCGACCACGCGATAAAAGAGCTTGAACGAGCGGCGAGCCTTTCGCCCGACCCGAAGCGATATGAGGCGCTGCTGCAAGGCGTCCGCCGGTCCGTCGAATCGGCGAAGAAGGCCCCGACGACGCGCGATCCCGATGCGCGGCCCGATTCGGTCGCGCGGCCGGCGGCATCGGCAGGAATCGCAAGCGGCGAACTGACGCCCGAGCTGATTTCGCGATTCAGCATTCAAGTCCAGCCCATGCTCGCGCGCAGTTGCAGCACGGCCGGCTGTCACGACGGCGCCCGTCGTCGCGGTTTGATTGTGCGACGATCTCCGCGGCCGTCGCTGCGCACCACTCAGCAGAACCTGAACTCAGTGCTCGCGCACGTCGATCCTGAGCACTTCCAGCTTAGCCCGATTCTGACATACGCCGTCCGCGCTCACGGCGAGGCCGCCAGCCCGCCGCTCGCCCGCGGCGCCGAAGACCCGGCGCTGGCGACGCTGCACCACTGGCTGCGCGACCTGGTCGCCAGCGCGGCGAAGCCGGCGGCGACGCCCGAACCGGCGACCGCGACGGCCGATGGATTCGTGCAGAACCCCTACATCGTCAGCAACAAGCCGGTTCGGCCGACCGCCAGTCGCATTCGTTCGCGCATGATCGCCCCAGCCGCGACGTCGGACCCGGCCGCTTCGACCACGTCCACAACCCAGACCGCTCCGCAACCCGCCCCGCCCGACAAGACGAAACCGACGACGAGCACGCCAAGTCCCGTTCCAAGCGAGCCCGCCCGCCCCGTTCCGTCGGACACGGGCGCGACCGCGGCAACTCCGGTCGCACCATCGCGAGCAGGCGAGTCCTCGGGCACGCAAACGCGGAACACTCGACCGACCACTTCGAAAACACGATCCGATCGCACGTCGCCGGCGGCCAACTCGCGATCGGTCGACCCGTTCGACCCCGACATCTTCAACGGACAGTTCGCCCCGCGCCCGGCCGGGGACGGGTCATGAACCCGCCTGTTTCGTGGTCGGAACGCCGCCCGCCGCGCGGCATCCTGGTCTGCCTCGCGATCTGGGTGGTCGCCGCCGCTCCAAGCTCGACCGCCAAGCAATCCACGCGGCCGCCGACATTGACCGACGCCGTCACCCAATTGCTCTGCAGTTCGGCACTCAAGGGCGCCGACGTCGGCGTCCACATCGTTCGGCTCGACGACGGTAAGACGCTGCTGGCCCGTGACGCCGACCGATTGCTCGTGCCGGCGAGCAACACCAAGTTGTTTACGACCGCCGCGGCGCTGGTCGACCTCGGCGCCGACTTCCACTTCGAAACGCTCATCGGAACCGACGGCGATGACCTGGTAGTCGTCGGTGGAGGCGACCCGGCGATCGGCGGCCGATTCACCGACGGCGACCCGACCATCTACTTTCGCCGTTGGGCACGCCTGCTCAAGCAAGAGGGCGTGAACTACATCGCCGGCGACCTCGTGCTGGACGACTCGCGGTTCGATCGCCAGTGGCTTCATCCCCATTGGAGCAAGACCGACCGAGGCCGTTGGTACGCGGCGCCGATCGCCGCGCTGAGCCTGAACGACAACTGCATCGACGTTCGCATCGCACCAGGTGCGAAACTGGATGGGCCCGCGTCAGTGACACTCACGCCCGACGTTCCGTTTCTGAAGGTGACGAACCTGACTCGCACGGTATCCAACTCCAAGCAACACGCACCGCGCGTGCTGCACCGCGCCGGCGGCGCCATCGAGTGCGGCGGGGCAGTCTACCACCATGCCGCCGCGACGAAGACGTCGGTGCCGGTCGATGATCCCGCACGGTTCTTCGCCGCCGTGCTGCGCGACGTGTTCGCCGATGAAGGAGTCCGCATCGCCGGCCAGACGCGGCAATCGCGGCACGCGCGAGACAGCAAAACCTTTCGCACTCGCGTCTCGCACCGATTTCCGATCCTGCCGGCCATCGCCGTCGCCAACAAGGAGAGCCAGAACCTGTTCGCCGAGCACTTGCTCAAGACGATCGGCGCCGAGCACAGCGAGGGGACGTGGGACGCCGGACGCCGCGCCGCTGTGCACACGCTAACGCGGCTCGGCGTCGCCGCAGACAGCTTTGTGCTCGACGACGGCAGCGGCCTGGCGCGGCAGAACCGGGCGACCGCTCGATCGTTCACGACGCTGCTGGCGGCCATGCATCGCGGCCCGCACGCGACCCTGTTCCGGCAGTCGCTCGCCACCAGCGGCGTCGACGGCACGCTCAAGAAGCGACTCGCCGATCCGCCTTATCGCGGCCGCATCTTTGCCAAGACCGGCTCCATCACCGGCGTCCGATCCATCAGCGGCTTCGTCCACACCCGCTCCGGCGAGTGGCTCGCTTTCAGCCTGCTCATCAACCGTACGCGCCAGTCGGTGCGCAGTCTGCAAGACGAGTTCTGCCGCATCCTGGCGGATCGCTAGCGTCGAGAGTCCGAGGTCTGCTTCTCAACCCTCAACTCTCCGCTCTCAACCTTTTCTGTTCCCTTCTGTTGCCCCTGTTCAGGACGGGCGCACGACGCACTTTGCGATTCCTGCGCGCAAGTCGTTTAACGCCGAGCCGAAGGCGACGGCAAGACCTCTCCAACCGCCCGCCGTCGCCTTCGGCTCCGCGTTAAACGACCCCTCTGCGCAAAGTGCGTCGCACGCCCGTTCAGGACCCCTCGCCAAAATGCCGCGTGACTTGCCCCCCACCCGCGGCTAAGATGGTGAAACTGCGTGATTGAGTAGGCCCGCGGTTCAAACGGATGGAGCAATGAATCATGCACAAGCTACGAACCATCATTACATCGGCGGCTATCGTTCTTGGACTGTTCGGCCTCAGCGGGTTGGCCCAGAACCAAGACCCGAATGCACCGAAGACGAAAGAGGAAGCCGAGCAGCGGGCTATTGCCGCTCAGAAGAAACTGGACGAATTATCGGCGGCGGCCGACGGGGTCCGCAAAGCGGCTGAGGCGGCAGCGGCCGCCAGCACCACCGCAACCAACGAGTCAAACGCCAAGGCAGCGGCGGCCCAGAAGGCCAGCGTGCAACTGACCGAACTCATGAAGAAGGCGGAAGTCTCGAAGGCCGCGCTCGCGGCCGACGGCTACAAGAAGCTCGAGGCCGAGGCGACCGAACTGACCAAGACGGCCACTGCCGCCGAGAAGGCGGCCGCCGACACGGCCAAGGTCGCCGCCGACATGCAGAAGGCGGCCGATGCGGCCAAGGCGGCCTACGACAAGGCCGAGAAGGAACATCAAGACGCGGCCAAGGTCGCCGCCGAAAAGGCCGGCGCGGTAAAGGCCGTCCAAGAAGCCGCGACGACCACGCAGAAGGCCGCCGACGAAGGCAAGGCCAACGCCAACAAGGCCGATGACGACGCGAAGAACACGGCCAAGGCCGCGACCGACAAGGCCGCCGAGCACAAGGCCGGCGCCGACGCGCTCAAGGTCGCCGCCGACTCGCTCGCAAAGATCATCAAGAACGCCGACGACCTCAAGGCATCGCTCGCCAAGGCCGACGCTGCGGTGAAGCAACTTGAGACCGACTCGGCCAATCTGGCTAAGGCCGCGAAAGACAAAGACGAGGCCGCGAAGAAAGCGGCGACGACCGCCGCCGATCTGCAGAAGAAGGCTGACGACGCCAAGGCCGCGCTCACCAAAGAGGAGTACAAGAAACTCGAAGCCGAAGCCAAGACGCTCGCCGAAGCGGCCGCGGTCAAAGAGAAGGCAAAGGCCGACGCCAAGGCCGGCTACGACGACATCGCGAAGAAGGCCGAAGCCGCCAAGGCCGAGGCCGCCAAGAAAGACGCCGAGTACAAGACGGCCGCCAAAAACGCGACTGACAAGACCAACATCCTGAAGGCCATGCAAGAGACTGCGGCCAAGGACCAGAAGGCCGCCGAAGAAGCCAAGGTCGCCGCCGACAAGGCCGCGGCCGACGCCAAGGTCGTGGCCGACGCCGCCAAGGTGAAACAGGACGAATCGGCTAAGGCGGCCGAAGCGGCCAAGGCGCCGCTCGCGGCCGTCGCCGCCGCTCAGGCCGACCTCGGCAAG
The DNA here is from genome assembly GCA_036758585.1 of Planctomycetia bacterium. Lineage (GTDB taxonomy): Bacteria > Planctomycetota > Planctomycetia > JALXBF01 > JBGPMX01 > DAIOWH01. The sequence goes on along the minus strand of DAIOWH010000213.1, from coordinate 2,725 downwards.
ATGCTCGACTCGCTCGCGATCTTCACCATGGACGTCGTGCAGCCGGTTGATCCCGCCAAGGCCCGATTGCTCAAGCGGCTGCAACTGCCTCAGGCCGTGGTCGGCTCCGTGGCCGTGGGTGGGCCGAACGACATGCTCGCGGCGGGACTCTTCAACAACTCGGTCATGACGTTCGACATCTTCACCGGCCAGTCCACCACGCTCGCCGGCCACACCGGCTGGATCACGACCGTCGCCTGGTCGCCCGACCGGCAGTGGCTCGCGTCCGCCGGACTCGACAACAAGGTCTACCTCTGGCAGCCGGGCAAGGCCGAACCCGTACGCAAGCTCGACGGGCACGCCGACTGGGTCCGCGACTTGGCGTTCACGCCCGACGGGTCGAAACTGATCTCGGCCGGCGACGACAACGTGCTCAAAGTGTGGAACGTGGCCGACGGCGCACTGGCCGCGACGTTGCAAGGCGCCAAGGACTCGATCCGCACCATCGCCGTGAAGCCCGACGGCTCGCAAGTCGCGGCTGCGGGGATCGACAAGACGATTCGCGTCTGGACGCTGGCCGACGGCAAACTGGTGCGCGAGACGCCCTCGCAGGAACAGCTCGTTTACGCACTCGTGTTCAGCCACGACGGCGCACTGCTCGCGTCGGGCGGCTCGGACAAGAAGATCCGCATCTGGAACTCGGCCGACGGCGCCGCCGTGAAGGAACTGGCCGGCCACGAGGGCGACGTGCTGGCGTTGGCGTTTCATCCCGCCTCGTCGGTCCTCGCCTCAGGCTCGGCCGATCGCAGCGTGCGGCTCTGGGACGTCGCGGGCGGCAAGGAGCTGAAGAACCTTGGGGCGCACACCAAGTGGGTCTACTCCGTGTCGTTCGGCAAGAACGGCGCCCGGCTCGCCTCGGGCGGGGCCGACGCCGTCGTCATGGTCTGGGACTTCACCGCCCCGGCCGCACCGAAGGCGAACTGAACCTCGCGGCGGCGCTAGTAAACCCTTTGTAGTGTGGGCCAAGCCTGTAGGGTGGGCCAAGTCTTCGCGGCCCACCAGCCAGACAGGTTGACGACCTCGGACGGTGAGCCGGCGCTCCGCTTGTCCCACCCTACCAGTTTTCTCCGAAACGAAAACCTGGCAGGCTGGAAGCTACAAACGCGAATGAAAGCACTCGCCAGCGACGTCCGCATTCGTGAGATCGAGACGTCGACGCAGTCGAACGCATTTCGCACGCCTCTCAAGTTCGGCGGCGTCGTCACGACGCACGCCAAGCTGCTCGACGTGCGCATGCGAGTCGAGACCCGCGACGGCCGATCGGCGTGGGGCAGCGGGTCGATGCCGCTGGCACAAACCTGGGCGTTCCCGTCGCGCAAGATGCCCGCAGACCAGACGCTCGCGGCCATGGAACGGCTTGCCGAACGAATCGCCGTGTGGCTGCGATCGGCAACCACGTGCGCCCATCCGGTCGAGCTGTCTCACGAGTTTGAGCCGGAACTCTTGAAACTTGCCGACGACGCCAGCCGCGAACCCGCGCTGGTCGAGCCGATCCCGAAACTCTGCACGCTGGTCGTGGCAAGTCCGTTCGACGCCGCACTGCACGACGCCTACGGCAAAGTGCACGGCCGACACGTGTACGACTGTTACGGCCCTGAGTGGATGAACGCCGATCTGGCGAGATATCTCGACACGCAGTTCGCCGGCGAGTACCTCGACCGGTACACGCTGCGTCGCCCCAAGCCGCGCATGCCGCTCTATCACCTGATCGGGGCGCTCGACGCGCTCACCGACGCCGACGTCAAGGAGCGACTCGACGACGGCCTGCCGAACACGCTCGGCGAGTGGATCATCAAAGATGAACTCACGCACTTGAAGATCAAGTTGAACGGCAGCGACGCCGCGTGGGACACCGATCGGATCCTGTCGATCGACCGCGTCGCGAGCGAGACCCAAGCCCGGCGCGGATGCGAGCAATGGGCGTACTCGCTCGACTTCAACGAGCAATGCCCCAACGCCGACTACCTCGTCGGCGTGCTGCGCACAGTCGAGAGCAAGAACCCCGCCGCCTACTGCCGCGTGATGTATGTCGAGCAGCCGACGGCCCGCGACCTGAAGGCGCACCCTGAAAACAAGATGCACGCGGTCGCCAAGCTGAAGCCCGTGGTGATCGACGAATCGCTGGTCGACTATGAAACGCTGCTGCTGGCCCGCGAGCAAGGCTACACCGGCGCGGCCCTGAAGGCGTGCAAGGGCCAGTCGCAGGCGATCGTCATGGCCGCGGCCGCTCAGAAGTTCGGCATGTTCCTGTGCGTTCAGGACCTCACCTGTCCTGGCCAATCATTCTTGCACTCGGCCGGTCTTGCGGCGCACGTCGGTCCGGTCGCCGCCATCGAAGGCAACGCCCGCCAATACTGCCCGGGCGCCAACGTCGCCTGGGCCGCCAAGTATCCCGGCGCCTTCCGCGTCCGCGACGGATTCATCGAAACCGGCGACCTGTGCCAGATCGGACTCGGGCACTGAGTACCGCTCCACACTGAAAGGGGTCCGAATTCGTTTAACCCGCAGCCGCAGGCGAGGCACAACAAGCGCCAGCCATGCCTCGCCTGCGGCTGCGGGTTAAACGACCGAAGCCGATTTCAGACCCTATTCAATGCGGAGCACCCACGTCGCCGGGCACCTGCACGGCGTCCTCCCAAGGAAGTCGTAGTGCAGGCGGCTCGCCTGCGGCTTCCTTTGACGACAT
>DAIOWH010000212.1:0-9120 GCA_036758585.1 Planctomycetia bacterium | reverse complement strand
CAAAATCTCTGTGATCGTGCTGGCCACCGGCACCTTGTCATGTCCAAGGATTTTGAGGCGAGCACGAATCTTGCGACCACCCCAGGCAGGATGCTCGTCACGGACCGCCAGTACCGCTTGTTCCACATCCGTCACTGTTTTCAGCGGTGAATGGTGAGGTCGGCGTGACCGATCTTGCAGTCCCTCGTCTCCCTCGCGCTCAAAACGCCGCAGCCACTTGTACCCCGTTTCGCGTGAGACACGATACCGGGCGCACAGTTCCGACACGTTCACACCATCCTGCCTGGCCAAGTACACGAATTCTCTCCGCAACGACACGGCTGAACACTCCTTCCATGGCATTGCTGGCCCTCCTTTCGGAGCCCAGTCTAATGCCACTCTGAGTGTCAGCCATGTCCCCGAACGTTCGTCAGCCGTGTCCCCGGTCCATACAGATCGGATACTCCTCCCCGTCAAACCACAGGGTCAGCGAAGTGGTCCCGCGGTCCAAGCCGAGGACAGAGATCTCGCGTGAACTGACTTGTTGGACGTCTGCGATCTGCGGGTCGGCAATGAGGGCACGGTAGACGTCGGCCCGCGCGTGCATCAGCCGGGCACGGCCGCGTACCACCTTCAATTCCCCCTCTTCATTGTCGATGCGAAGGATCCGCTCATCCAGCTTCGGCGAGTACTTGTCGCCTAGGTCCTTTTGTTCGAAGAGATCCCGCGACTTCTTCGGTCTATCGGTCTGGGCCTGAGCCGGCGCCGGCGCCGAGGCGGCAAGAACCGCCACAAGAACGGCCGTTACCGCCGCGCCGCTTGGAGACAACCGCGCCCAACGAGCCAGTTCACGAACACGACCCATGCCCCACATGGCCTTGCCCCTCCTGTGCGGCTGTTGCAGGTCCGATCGACGACTGTAACTCCGGTTCGCCGCTCCTGGATCAACAAATGCTGTAACGCGCAACGGCCTGCAATAGCCTACAACCCTCAGTATCGGCCCAACCCGCTAGCGAGATTTACGAAGATTCAGAAATGCGCGACCACGCCGACTTTCGCGATTCCGCCCAAGGCGCGAACAACGCAGTAGTTGCATACATTGTCGCCCACCCACGTCGCCAGCCGATAAAACTGCTGCCGGTTTTCGGTCGCCACATTTTTTTCGGGGGGAAGAGAAACATGACCACCGCCGTAATGGTGCTCGCTACGTCAGGGATATTTCCGTGCGGCGGAATCGGCTGCGGCGGCATCGGCTGCCAACACGAACACCGCTACCCCTGCCCGGTGGCGATCATGCACAGCAAGAAGGAGAAGTTCCTCGGCAGTTGGTATCTTCCGCCCGACGTGACCGGCACCTGCTGCGACAGGTTTACACATCCACCGATGCCACATCAGGGCTATTACTACTACCGGCCATACAACTACCGCCACATTCAGCAATACGCCCAGGACGGCGCGGCGATGGGTGAGGATCCTCAGATGCCGTTCGCTGGCGAGGTCTTCCGTGCTCGATACCGTCAGAAACCTGAAGCCGCTCCCGATAGCAACATGGAACCCGAACCGCTCCCTCTCGAACCCAAGCCCGTCAGGATTCGAACCAACTCAACACCGAACAACAACCAAGTGCCGTTGGCTCCCAAGCTCTACTGACAGGTGCGCGGCGTGCGTTGCGATTCGTGCGAGCAACTGTCTTGCCCGCAAGACGGTGTTGCTGCGCGGGTTCGACGCTTTGCAGTGGGACCGCCGTCGCGTTCCTACAGAAACCGTGGGACGTTCGTAAAGTGCATCGCACGCATGGATAACGACAACCAACCAGCGTAACGTGGGTCACGCCCCCCCCAAAACCCGCGAGCAAACGCGTGGTTTCGGAGCCCACGAATCTAGCGTCACACGCGCGACAATCTCGACGCCTATTCTATTCTCGTGCCATCCCGAATTTTCACTTGCATCCACCATTCGCCGCGTGTAGAAGGTGCAGGCTGGGGTGTCTGAGAAGGACTAGTTGTTGGGACAAACAACTTCACAGACAAAGGGGGGAACGGACGTGGACCATCATTCCGCCCGGACCATCCTGCTGGACAGAGGACGAGAACCATGGGAGGTTAGGGTACTCGTCGCATTTCTCGAAGAATCTGGCGTCCTCTCGATACTGCCCGACGATGCCGATCACGTAGATTTGGATGAGGCGGCTCGGCTCGTGGTCGAACGTGGGATAGGCCCCAACTTGTTGCGCGGTGCCTGGGAACAGGCTCGCGCCGAGCGACAAGAAGCCAACCGGTTGCACCTCGACAAGCTAGTGCGGTCGCTGATCGCAGACCCGAGTGACCACACGCCGGAGGAGATCGAGGAGCGAGCGCAGTACCTGTGGATGGTGGAGTCGCAACTGCTTCGTGTTGGTGTGCCGGGTGACCTAGTGGTGGCCTTGGCCGGGCTGCTGCAACTAGCCGACTGCCCGGTTTCTCCGACTGACACACCGCATGAACTTCGGCTCAAGTTACATGCTGTGGTGAAGGATCTGTTGGTCGCCACGTCAACCTGAGGTAGCCAACAACCATTGACGGGACCGCAGGCAGTTGTCCGTCGCCTTCGGCTCGGCGTTATACTGCACGCGGCCATCAATGAAACGTTTTCGTTTAACGCCCAGCCGAAGGCGCCGGCAGAATGGCTGGGATTGCATCTGCGGTCGCCTGCGGCTCCGCGTTAAACGAGTCAAACCTGCCGCGTGCGGCAATAAACAAGGCGCCTGCGCAAAGTGCGTCGCACGCCCAACGGGGTTGGTTGGGGCTTGGTTCGCCTTGCAACGACGCCGGGTACCGATATACTCTGCTCCCTTCACCTTCGGACATTCCTACTTGGCCAACCGAATTGGAACACGGCGGGACCAGGACACGACTTGGGAGATGTGAACGATGACATCGACGGTAACGGACATTCGCACGTTGGTGCTTGAGGCGGCTGAGTTTGGCGACAAGGAAGTGGAGGTGCTCCGCGAAATACTGGCCAATGACGCCACGGCGGTGCAGCGACTTCGCGCGGTCGCCGCGACGCTTCTCGAAAAGGCCCGGCACAGCACGGGCGTCGAGGGGGAACGCACCAAGATGCGGCTTGGAATCGTCGAGTATCTGCTCGGTCGCACGTCGAGTGCGGTCGAACATCTGCGCGGCGCCCCACACCAGGCCCTCGCGGCGTACTACCTGGGCCGGACACTTGAGGCGCGAGCGGATTTTGCCGCGGCCGCCGAGGCGTTCGAGAAGGCCGGTTCGCTCGGCTACAGTTCGATTCTCGCTCAGCTTCATCGCGCCGGTTGCCTGCGGGCGTCGGGCCAGAGAGATCAAGCGATGAGCATGCTGAAGAAGCTGGAAGCCGAGGGGAGCAAGACGGCGGAGTACCATTATCAACTCGGCCGCTGCCTGATGGATTCGGGCGACACACCCGGCGCGAGCCGGCATTTGGAACAGGCGCTCGACATCGACCCGCACCACCCCGAGGCGTTGTTCCACGCGGCATTTCTGAACGACATGTACGGCAACGACGACGACGCGATGCAGCTTTACGAGCGGTGCATGGCGCGGTCGCCGGTGCACGTCGGCGCGGTGTACAACCTAGGCACGCTGTACGAGGACCGAGGGTTGTTCGATCGAGCGGCCCGGTGTTTCCAGCGAGTGCTGTCGATCTATCCGACGCACGGCAAGGCCCGACTGTTTCTGAAGGACTGTAATGCGTCGCGCGAGATGTTCTTCGATGAAGAGGCCGAGCGCGGGCGCGATCGGTTGACGCAACTGCTCAACACGCCGGTGACCGACTTTGAGCTTTCGGTGCGGAGTCGCAACTGCCTGCGCCAGATGGGCGTTCGGACGCTCGGTGATTTGGTGCGCACATCCGAAACCGAGTTGCTCGGCCGAAAGAACTTCGGCGAGACGTCGCTCGAAGAGATCAAGGAACTGCTCGCCGCCAAGGGGTTGCGGATCGGCATGATGCTCGAACCCGCCGGCACGGGCACCTACACGATCGAACCGGACGAGATGACCGACGCCGAACGCGAAGCGATGGCCAAGCCGATCGCCGAACTCAATCTGTCGGTGCGGGCGCGCAAGTGCATGGGCAAGCTCGGCATTGCCACGGTCGGCGATCTGATGCGACACACGGCCGACCAGCTCCTCGAGCAGAAGAACTTCGGCGTTACGTCGCTCACGGAAGTTCGCCAGAAGCTCGGTGAGATTGGCCTTAAGCTGCACGGCGACTAGACCTCAAACAAGCGAAGTTCGTTCGGCCAATCTCGAATCGACGACGATTCATCGTGGCCGAGCGAAGTCTTGGAGTGCGGTGGCTTGACACCGCTTTGGATCGGTTTACGCGAAAACTCAAGCAATCCAAGGCAGAGTCAAGCCACCGCACTCCAGAGCTCTGTTTGATTGAGGACTAGACTAGTGGTCCGCTTCCGTCATCTTCGCTTGGTGCGTGTGGCCGGCAACTGAATCGCAAGCGACGACCCCTCACTGACGTTCGGGTTGGTGTGGCCGTATCAACGACTCAAACGTGCCCCCTTCTCCATTTGGCTTCGATGTTCTCGATCGCGATCCGACTAGTCGGGCGCGGCACGGTCGGCTGCGCACCTGGCACGGCGTTGTGGAGACTCCGGTCTTCATGCCGGTCGGAACTCAGGCGACAGTGAAGGGGCTGTTGCCCAGTCAACTCGAGTCGCTAGGGGCGGGCATGGTGCTCGCGAACACGTACCATCTCGCACTGCGACCCGGTGCCGAGACAGTGGTGGCGCTCGGCGGTCTGCACACGATGATGGGCTGGAACGGCTCGATCCTGACCGACAGCGGCGGGTTCCAGGTGTTCAGCTTGGCCGAGCGAGTGAAGATCACGGACCACGCGGCGACGTTCAGTTCGCACGTGGACGGAGCGCCGATCGAGTTGTCGCCCGAGCGGGCCGTGGCGATTCAGGAATCGCTCGGCGCGGACATCATCATGTGCCTCGATGAATGTCCGGCGCACACAGCCGACCGCGGCGTCGTCGCCAGGGCCGTTTCTCGCACCACGCAGTGGGCGCGACGGTGCAAGGCGGCGCAGCGTCGGACGGACCAGGCGCTGTTCGGCATCGTGCAAGGGGGCACGGACATGACGCTGCGCGGCGAGTCGGCGGCCGCGCTCAGCGAACTCGATTTGCCCGGCTACGCGATCGGGGGTTTGAGCGTCGGCGAAGGTCATGCCGAGATGCTCGCCGTGCTCGACGCGACCGTGCCGTGCCTGCCCGACGACCGGCCGCACTACCTGATGGGCGTGGGGCGGCCGCAGGACATCGTCGAGGCGGTCGCGCGGGGCATCGACATGTTCGACTGCGTGCTGCCCACTCGCAACGGCCGAAACGCGACCGCGTTTACGTCCACTGGCCTTCTGAAGCTGCGTAACTCCCGCCACGCGCATTCGACGGAACCGATCGAACCCGGCTGCCCATGCCCCGCGTGTTGCCGGTTCAGCCGCGGCTACGTGCGGCACCTCTTCATGGCCGATGAGATGCTCGGACCGATGCTTGTCTCGCTGCACAATGTCGCGTACTACCTCCGGCTGATGGGCGAAATCCGCGATGCAATCAGCCGGGGCGCGCTGGCTGAGTACCGTCGAGATACGCTTGCCCGCCTTGGGGCATGAGTTTATGATTCCGCTCTTGGTTTAGACCGACCGGCGAGATTGTCCACTCGCAACGTCCCTTTTGAGTCGGACGCATGTACCAGATTGACCATGCCTGAACTACTGTACTACACGGTCTGTTCTATCGCTCAGGGGGGCGATGGAGCGGCGGGCGCCGGCCAGGCCGCGCAGCCCAACCCGCTGTTTCAACTCGTGTTTATGGGGTCGCTCATCATGATGATGTTCTATTTCATGATGATCCGGCCACGACAAAAACAGGAGCGAGCGCACCGCGACATGCTGGCCGCGCTGAAGAAGAACGACCATGTTGAGACCAGCGGCGGCATCAAGGGCGTTGTCGCTGTGGTGAAGCCCGAGGACAAGGAAGTGGTGCTGCGCATCGATGACGCCAGCGGGGCAAAGCTGCGTGTAGCGATGTGGAGCATCGCTCGCGTAATCGGGTCGGAAGGCGACGCGGCGACGACAAAGAAGGAATCTTCCTGATTGGATGAATCGCAATGATGGATTGGCTGCTTGCGCACACTTGGGTGATGTGGGGCGTTATTGTGGGCCTCTATGCGGTCGCATGTACGGCGCTGGCGAATTGGCTGCGCGACAACCGTGTCTGGCTGATCATCGGGGCCATCGTGCTCGGCATCGTGGCCATGACGCCGCCCGACGAGAAGCTGAAGAAGGGCATCGATCTGAGCGGAGGCACGATCCTGATCTATCAGATCGACACGGCCAACACGCCGGGCGGGTTCACCGAGATGGACAAGATGGTCGGCGCGTTGTCCAAGCGCATCAATCCAGCCGGCACGCTCGATGTGACTCTGCGGCCGATGGGCGGCGACCGCATCGAGATCATCATGCCCGCAGCCGATCCGCAGCAAGTGAAGTCGATCCAAGACAAGATCACCCAGATGGGCCAGCTCGAGTTTCGGATTCTGGCCAACGAGAAGCATGACGGTGAGCGCGGCAACAACGCGATTCGTCAGGCACGCGAGAATCTACGGAAGGAATCGGACGTCAATTTCCAACTCGGCCGGCAGAAATATCAGTGGGTCCGCGCGTTCAAGCCCGAGGAGTTTCTCCGTGAGAGCTCGACGCCCGGCGAACGGGTTGCCCTGGAGGAGGTGAAGGGCGAGTTCTACGTGTTGACGCTGGTGCCGGAGGAACAGATGTATGTGACCGGCGGCGAACTGTCGCGGGCCGATCCGACCACCGACCAACAGATGCAACCGGCGGTCGGTTTCACGCTGAACTCGACGGGCGCCCGCAAGTTTGCGCGGTTGACGCGTCGCTACAAACCGGAACCAGACCAGTTCCAGTACCGGCTCGCGATCATCCTCGACGACCGGGTGATGTCGGCGCCGGTGATCCTAGGGCCCATTCCAGGCGGCCAGGGCCAGATCACGGGCGGCGCCGACGGCTTCAAAGCGGCCGAAGTCGAAGACCTCGTACACATCCTGAACTCCGGCAAGCTGCCCGCGATGCTGATCCCGACGCCGATCAGCAAGGACGCGATCACAGCCACGCTGGGCGAAGACACTATTCGCAAGGGCACTCAAGCGATCGTCGTGTCGATGATCGTGGTGCCGATCTTCATGCTTGTCTATTACTGGTTTTGCGGCGCGGTGGCAAACGTCGCGCTGCTGCTGAACCTGATCTTGATACTCGGGTCCATGGGTTTCACTCAATCGACACTGACGTTGCCTGGCATGGCGGGGTTGGCTCTGACCGTCGGCATGGCCGTCGACGCCAACGTGCTGATCTTCGAGCGCATGCGTGAGGAACAAGAACGCGGCAGCTCGCTCAGTCAGTCCCTGCGCAACGGTTTCGACCGCGCCTGGCTGGCGATCTTCGACTCGAACCTAACCACCATCATCACGGGTGTGATCCTGTGGTGGCTGGGCACCGACCAGATCAAGGGCTTCGCCGTCACGTTGATCATTGGGCTGGGCGCCAACCTGTTTACGGCGGTGTTCGTTACGCGAGCAATCTTGGAGATTTGGTTGCGGCGAGGGCTGCTGACCAAGACGACGATGTTGCACCTGATCAAGACGCCCACGTTCGACTATGTCGCACCACGGCATTACTTCATGTTCGGTTCGGCGGTGCTGATCGCGGTGGGCGTCGCCGTGACGGCGATACGCGGGACGAGCCTGCTCGATATCGACTTCACCGGCGGCACTGCCATATCGGTGCGGCTGACCGACAAGTCGAAGGACGCCGGATTCGTACGGCGCGAGGCCGAAACAGTGCTTCAGAACGTGCGCGTCGAGCGGTTGATTCCCGAGGGCGCGAGCGAGACCGACAGTCTGTTCCTCGTGCGCACCACCAACCAGGACCAAGACGCCGTGCGCTCGGCCATCCGCAAGAAATTTCACGACGAACTCAATATCCTTGCCGTGCCGACGATCGCCGCGGCCGACTGGAAGGTCGAAGAGATTCCGGCCCAGGACGACGCCAAGGCCGACGAGAAGAGCGAGGCGAGCAAGGACGACTCGAAGGCGGACGACGACCCGAAGAAGGCCAAGGAAAAGGACGCTCAGCCCAAGCCAGAGCCGTTCGCGGGCGGCTGGCGCGTTCGCTTGAAGCTGAATCAAAAGGTCAACGTCGAATCGTTGGCCGACAAGATCAACGGTGTCTTGCGTGCCAAGCAATTGAGCGATCCGTCGCTGCACTATTCGCTCAAGCCGGTGGGCGGCGCGACGGATGTCGCCGACAGCTTTGTACTCGAGACCAAGCAGGACACGAACTCGCTGCGCACGGAATTGGCTGCCGCGCTGGAGGCGGACCCGATCTTCGAGCGAGAAAACAACTTCAAGTCGCAAGTAGCGGGCGAAACGCGCGGCAAGGCCGTGCTGGCACTGGTTCTAAGTTGGGTCGCCATGATCGTGTACCTCGCACTGCGGTTCAAGAATGTCAGCTACGGGCTGGCCGCCGTGGTGGCGCTGGTCCACGACGTGCTCGTGGCTCTCAGCTTCGTGGCGTTATCCGGGTGGCTCTACCGCGCCGTCCCAGGCCTGGCGTCGCTGCTGCTCATCGAAGACTTCAAGATCGACCTCACCGTCGTCACGGCGTTCATGACGATCACTGGCTACTCGGTGAACGATACGATCGTCATCTTCGACCGCATCCGCGAGGTACGCGGCAAGAGCCCCCACCTGACGGGCGACATGATCAATCTGAGCGTCAACCAGTGCATGAGCCGAACGATCCTCACGTCGCTGACCGTCGTTGTCGTGCTCTTCATCATGTTCGTCTTCGGTGGGCCGGGCATTCACGCGTTCGCGTTCTCGATGCTCGTCGGCTGCCTCTCGGGGACCTACAGCACCATCTTCATCGCCGCGCCGATCCTCATCTTCTTCGCTGGCCGCAAGCAAGGCGCAGCGGGGGGCGCGAAGGGGGTCGCGCTGCAGGGCGCCGGGGCGCGGGTCTGATCCCAAACGGCTAAATAGCCTTGCACGATTCTGGGACAGTAGCCCGACGCGCCAGCGAGGG
>DAIOWH010000211.1:0-9214 GCA_036758585.1 Planctomycetia bacterium | reverse complement strand
AATGTCGTCAAAGGAAGCCGCAGGCGAGCCGCCTGCACTACGACTTCCTTGGGACGTCAACGTGACTGCGTCGTAGTCAAACCGACAGCGGCCTTGTTTCTGGTTGTCGGAGTTACTCGCAGCACAAGTCTCATGCGCGAAGGCGGTTGCGGCCGAGTAATGCTGTTTGGCACGGGGTCTGCTGTTGCTCCAGACCGTTGTCAGCAGCGGTCCCCTGGAGTCGAAAGGAGCAAGACAATGGTTCGGGCAACGATGGCTGGTCTGGTTGGAATGGTGGTCGTGGCGATGTCGTCGAGCACCGCGAATGCGGCCGACGGCTACTACTTCGGAATCGGGTCCTACGGGCCCCGGCACAGCAGCGTTCACGAAGACCTCGATCACCGAACGTATCATCGATACCTGGAACACAACGAAGCGCACAGGTATCCGATGACGTGGCAGGACCACGGGCGGTTGCACGACGCACTCGACCACGAAGCGTATCACGACCGGGTCGATCATTCGCGCTGGCACGGTTACAACGACTACCGCGTGTACCGGCCGTACTACGGCTCATACCGTCCGTACTTTGGCGCGTATCAACCCTATAACGGCGGCCTGTACATCGGCAGCGGTCGTACGAATTTCTACCTCGGCTGGTAGTTGTTAGATAGACCCAGAGACGTTCCCCAGGCCCGCCCACCGGTCGGCCTGGGGAATCCGTTTTTGATGGAGCACACCATGACCCTCATGCGAGCGTTGGCAGAACGATTGATTCGACGTTGGCTGAGACCGATCGTCGAGATGTGATGAAAGGCCGGCGGTCGTCGCGTAGAATCCCACCAGCCTGCACCGCAGCCACGCGACGAACCCCATGCCACAATATGAATATTCGCAATGGGACGGCACGCAGCAGTTCAGTCCGCTGCCGGCCGAGTCGGCGTTCGATACGCTCAGCGAGTACCTGCTGAACTACGGCGAGGCTGTGCTGCGCCGTCTCGACGACCTCGACCCGGACCAGCACGACCTGCTCGAACTCCTAGTCAAGGAAGGCTACATCGAGCAGGACGAGAAGGGGCGCTACCGCGTGTCGCCCAAGGGAATTCGTCGCGTCGAAGAGAAGGCGTTTCATGAACTGTTCCAGGTTCTGGGCCGCGACGCGATGGGCAAGCACGACACCGGTCAGCGCGGCGCCGGCCAGGTGAAACACGAGGACTCGAAGCCCTACGAGTACGGCGATCCGCTGGCGAACCTGAATCTGCACGAAACGCTGAAGAACGCGATCGTGCGGCAACAGACCGAAGGCCGCGGCTCGCCGCCGATCAGGATCGACCAAGACGACTTCGTGGTCCACGAGACCGAATATCAAACGGCGTGTGCCACCGTCGTACTGCTCGACATGTCCGGCTCGATGGCCCGCTACGGAAAGTTTTACCACGCCAAGAAGGTGGCGACGGCCCTGCAGGCGCTGGTGCGCAGCCGCTATCCCGAAGACCATCTGGAGGTCGTCGGCTTCTACACTTACGCAACGCCGCTGAGTCGGCGCGATCTCGTGCGGTGCGGTCCCAAGCCGGTGAGCATCTTCAACGACCGAGTGTTCCTGCGCATCTCACTGGACAACCCACCGAGTTTCGTGCCGGAGCATTTTACGAACATCGAGGCGGGGTTGCGGTTCGCCCGCCGGGCGTTGTCGCGGCAGCCTTGCCAGAACAAACAGATCATCGTGGTGACCGATGGCGAACCGACGGCCCATCTGGAAGGCCGTGAGATCGTGCTGATCTATCCGCCGGCCGAGCGGACCGCGCGGCGGACGCTCGAAGAGGTCGCCCGGTGCTCGAACGAGGGCATCCGCATGTCGAGCTTCGCACTCGTCGAAGATCATTTCTACTTCGGCCTCGTGAACTTCGTCGAGGAGATGGCCCGCGTCAGCCGTGGCGTCGCCGCCTATTGCACCGCCGGCCAGCTTGGCAAGTACGTGCTCGACAGTTTCCACGCGGGTCACCGATCGCGGCGCGTGGTCGGCTGATGCGACTCGGCGGTTTGGAAGCGTCTGTAGAGTTCGAGTATTCGGTCGGCCATGCGATCGTGGCGGAACTGGTCGACGAACAGCCGGCGGCCCTCGCCGCCCATGCGCGTTCGCAGTTCCTTGCTGTCCACGAGGCGGCCCAGTGCATCTGCCAAGCCGGCGATATCGCGAGGTCGAACAAGGAACCCGGTGCGGTCGGGCAGCACGACTTCGCGGGCGCCGTCGACGTCGTACGACACGGCCGGCTTGCCCGCAATAAGCGCCTGAGGTAGGACGCGAGCCAGTCCTTCGCGCAAGCTGCAGTGCACCACGATGTCCATGGCGTGAATCAGTTCCGCAATGCGCGCGGGCGGCACCAGGCCGGTGAAGCGAAATCGCTCGGCCAGCCCGGCCGCGCCGATGCGGTTCGCCAGTCGATCGCGCCAGACGCCGTCGCCCACGAACAGGAACTTCGACGTCGGGTGCGCCCGCACAACTTCCGGGGCGGCGTCGATCACATCGTCGTGCCCCTTGAGTTCGAACAGGCGCGCGATCTTGCCAATCACCACGTCGCTGTCGCGGTAACCCAGTTCGCGACGCACTTCGTCGCGCGGCCGCGGCGGGTCCAGGAACGGCGCGACCTCCATGCCGCTGTAGATCGTCGTGAACTTCTCGCGAACCGCCACGCCCGCCGCCACAAACTGGTCGGTCATGGCGTCGCTCACGCTGATGAAGGCGGTGGTCCGGCGTCCGGCCCAGCGTTCGGCCGCGATGTAGAACCGGTTGCGCCACGCTCGTTCATACGCGTGAAACGGCGAGCCGTGCACCGTGTGCACCACGACCGGCACGCCCACCTTGGCCGCGGCCGCCCGACCCAGGATTCCGGCCTTGGAGCTGTGCGTATGGACAACGTCCGGCTTCAATTCGTGCAGCATGCCCACGAGCGATCGGTACGACGCCCAGTCGCGCCACGGGTCGATCGAGCGACGCAGCGAGTCGATCAGACGCAGGTCAAGTCCACTCTGTCGCGCGCGGTCGACGAGGCTTCCCTCTGGGCCGAGCGGCGGACCGGTGACGAGCGTTACCTGCTCACGCTGCCGGTGGTGCTGTTCCTCGACGGTCAGGACCGTGTTTTCCTGTGCGCCGCCGATGATCAGCCGTGTGATGATGTGGACGATCTTCAATGCTAAGGCGTCCGTCAGTAGTCCACGCGGACCAGGAACAGGCCGTGCGGCGGAGCGGTCGGTCCCGCCCGGCGACGATCACAAGCCTTAAGTATTTCGGAAATACACCCGGCCGGCCGATAGCCGCGCCCGACGTCGATCAACGTACCGGCTATCGCCCGGACCATATTGTAGAGGAATCCGTTGGCCGAGACTTCGAGGAACAGAAGCGGGGAATCGCTGATGGCTGATGGCTGATGGCTGATCGCCGATTGCCGATTCCAAATCCGCTCTGGTCCGTCGCGAAAGACGGCGACGTGTGTGATCGTGCGCACGCTCGATTCGCGCGGGGCGCCAGCCGTCTCGAAACTAGAGAAGTCGTGGCTGCCCATCAGCTCTCGCGCCTCGGCGTGCATCGCGGTCGCGTTCATCGGCCAGTGGCAGTGCAGCGCGTAGCGTCGCAGCACGGGATCCATCACCAGCCCGTCGTACATCACGTAGCGGTACAGTTTCCCCTTGGCTGCATACGTGGCGTGGAACAACTCGTTGACCTCGATCGCTTCGAGCACGCGAACGTCGTCGGGCATCAGTGCGTTGAGCGCGCGGCGAATCGTCTCGCAGTCATGACGGCAGTTAGTGCGAAAGTTGGCCACCTGCCCGATGGCGTGTACACCCGCATCGGTCCGGCCGCTGGCAACGACGTTCGCCGCTTCGCCAGTGAGCGACTCGACGGCCGCTTCGAGCGTCTGTTGCAGCGTGCGAAAGTCCCTCTGCCGCTCCCAGCCGGAATACTCGGTGCCGTCGTAACTGAGCACGAGCTTGATGTTGCGCATGAAAACACGCTGACCGACAACTCAAGAGCCGTCTACGCTCCGGCCGTTGCCAAACACTCGGCAGCGCGGCGAGGAATCGCACCGGACTGCCATCCTTGGATCAACGCCTCGGCGATCTGCACGGCGTTGGTCGCGGCTCCCTTGCGCAGGTTGTCGCTCACGCACCAGAAGGCGAGCGACGTCGGGTGCGACGGATCGATGCGAATCCGACCTACGAATGTCTCGTCTCGACCCGAACAGTCTTTCGGCATCGGGTACTTCTTGTTCGCCAGGTCGTCGACCACCGCGAGGCCGGGAGTGGCCGCAAACAATTCGCGGGCCTTTTCGACGGTGACCTTGCGCTCCGTCTCGACCACGATCGACTCACTGTGGCCGTTGGCGACGGGGATGCGAACACACGTCGGGCAGACCTGGATCGATTCGTCCTCGAGCATCTTGCGCGTTTCGAGCACCATCTTGATCTCTTCCGAGGTGAAACCGCCGTCTTTCATGCCGCCGATGTGCGGGATGCAGTTGAACGCGAGTTGGTGGGCGAACTCCTTGGGCTGCACCGGCTGGCCGTGAAGCATGGCGTGCGCCTGTGCATCGAGCTCCTCACTCGCCTTCAGGCCCGCTCCGCTCGCCGCCTGATAGGTGCTGACCACGACCCGTCGCACGCGGGCAAAGTCGTGCAGTGGCTTCAGGCATTGGACCATCTGGGTTGTCGAGCAGTTCGGGCTGGCGATGATGCCCTTGTGGCGAGCGATCGCGTGTCCGTTCACTTCGGGAATGACCAACGGCACGTCGGGGTTCATGCGAAAATAGCCCGATTCATCGACCACGACGGCCCCGGCCCTGACCGCGTGCGGCAGAAAGTCGCGGGCGACGTCGTCGGGCGTGCTGGCGACCGCCAAGTCGACGCCTGCGAACGAATCGGTCGTCAATTCCTCGACGACGTGGTCACGGCCCCGGAACCGAATCGCCGTGCCCGCGCTGCGCTTCGATGATAGAAACCTAACGTGCGTCGCGGGGAACTCACGCCGCTCCAACAGCTCGACCATGATCCGACCCACGTTGCCTGTCGCACCAACTACGGCCAAACGCACGTCCACGCTCAGTCGCTCCAAAAAAGACCGCCAGCGCGTCGGAGCACGCTGCCACCGATCGTCACCCGCAAAAAGCGAAGTATAGAAGGGGCTACGCGAGGCTGCCAAGCTCACTTCGGGTTGCGGAACTGTGGCATTCAACCGGCGAGTTGGCGCCGCACGCCGGTTCTCGGCGGTGCGCTGGGGTGTGGTCGGCGAAATCGTGGCGGCCTGGATATTGACTTTCCCAGCATGCGGCGGTATCGCCTTTCTTGTCGCATTACTGTTCAACCAGCTTGGCCAGTACTGGTAGGACGGGCGAGATTGTCTACTACTTATACCGCACGCGGCAGGTTTGACTCGTTAAACGCGGAGCCGCAGGCGACCGGAGATGCACAATCCCCGCCAGGTCCTGCCGGCGCCTTCGGTTGGGCGTTGAACGAAGACGCCTCATTGATGGCCGCGCGCGGTATAGGTTGTCCGCGCCCGCATGATGCCGCCAGGAGGTCTGAATTGTGGCGCACGATGGTTGTAAACTCGTTCGCTGTTGTTATCGCGGCTCCGCTGTTGGCAAATCATCCCGCGACTGCAACCAGCGCCCAGGAACGTTTAACGCCAATGAATGTCGAGTCAGGACCGATGATCCGAGGTATCCTGCCAACCGTGCTCACGCCGTACGACGCGGACGAGCGAATCGACGCGCCCGCGCTGGAGGCACAGGTTCGCTATCTGCTCGACGCCGGCGTGCACGGACTGGTGCTGATGGGATCGATCGGCGAATCGCCGTACCTGAACGACGCCGACCGCGAGGTCGTCATTCGAACTACCGTGGCCGCGACCGCGGGCAGGGTTCCCGTACTGGTCGGGGTCACAGCCGAAAGCACCGTCGTAGCGGCCGAGCAACTGGAACAAGCCCGGCGACTCGGCGCGACCGCCGCGATCGTCTGCCTGCCGCAGTACTTCAACCTGAAATTCGACGACGTGTGGCGACACTTCGAGCGGCTGAGCAAGCTCGACACCCTGCCGATCTTGTATTACCACTACCCGGCCGCGACGCGGCTGACGCTGAAGCCGTCGCAGGTCGCCGAGCTACTGGCGATGCCCAACGTCATCGGCGTCAAAGAAAGTTCCTTTGACATGCTCGCAATCGCAGAACGGATCAAGCTCACCGCCAAGCGCGACCGCGTGTTCCTTTCAGGATCAGAACTGAACCTCAGCCAGTTCATGGATCTAGGCGGGCACGGGGCGATCTCGGTCGGTGCTGTCATCATGCCGCGCACCGCCGTAGCAATGTACGAGGCGTACCAGGCGGGCGACAAGCAGAAGGCTCAGGAGCTGCAGTCACAGATGTTCGAGACGATGCCGCTGGTGAAGGACGTGACTGCTCCGGTCTTTCTCGCTCGGGCGGCGTTCCTGCAGGCGATCAAACAGGGCTTGGACGTGCCGGTCGGTATCGAGCCGACGCAGGCCCGGCTCAAGGCCGCACTAGCCGCGCGCGGAGTGCCGATTCGCCCGATCGTCCGCTCGCCCCTGCCGCCGCTTTCGGAACGCGATAAGCGGACCGTCGAACAAGTGATGCAGAGAATCAAACAGATCGAACCGAACCCAAGCAAGGAGCAGGGATGAGGGATGAGCGGCGAGATCAGCAGCGTCCCCTGGCCCTTTGTCCCTCATCCCTACGTCATCCCCCATGCCGCGCATTTACTTGGACTTTAACGCCAGCACGCCGCTCGCCCCGGAAGTGGTCGAGGCGATGCGGCCGTTCTTGACCGAACATTTCGGCAACCCGTCCAGTCTGCACTGGGCTGGCCGGCCGGCGCACCAAGCCCTCGATGTGGCTCGCGCCGAAGTCGCCGCGCTGATCGGGGCGCGCCCCAACGAGATCGTGTTCACCAGCGGCGGCAGCGAGGCGAACAACCACGCAATCAAGGGCATCTTCTTCCATTCAGGCGGGCGCAAGCCCCACATCATCACGACGCGCGTCGAGCATCCCGCCGTGCTTGAACCGTGCAAGTTTCTGGAGAATCTCGGAGCCAAGATCACGCACTTGCCGGTCGATGCGGCGGGTATGGTCGATCCCGATGCAGTACGCCGTGCGATCACGCGGCACACGATCTTGATCACCGTGATGCACGCGAACAACGAAGTGGGCACGATTGAGCCGATCGCTGCGATCGGACGAATCGCCCGCGAACACCGCATCCCATTTCACAGCGACGCGGCCCAATCGGTCGGCAAGGTCGCCACTGCCGTGAATGACTTGGGAGTGGACCTCCTGACGATCGCGGGGCACAAGCTGTACGCGCCCAAGGGGGTCGGCGCGCTGTATGTTCGCGAGGGAACCAAACTCGCGCCGCTCGTGCATGGTGCCGGTCACGAATCGGAACGCCGGGCGGGAACCGAAAACGTACTGCTGATCGTCGCGTTGGCCGCCGCGTGCAAGTTGGCGAGGCTCGATCCGTGCAGCGAACGGTTGCGGACGCTGCGCGATCGGTTCTGGCAGAACCTGCGCGACGCATTCGGCGAGCGAGTCGTGCTGAACGGCCATCCGATCGAACGACTGCCGAACACGCTGAACGTCAGTTTCGTCGACCGGGTCGGCCAGGAGGTTCTCGACCGTCTCGATGGCGTTGCCGCCTCGACCGGCTCGGCCTGCCACGCCGGCTCGCACACCCAATCGCCCGTCTTGTGTGCGATGGGCGTCAAACCTCGCGTCGGACTCGGCGCGGTCCGATTCAGCCTCGGCCGCACCACCACGGCGGAAGAGATCGACGCGGTCGTGCAGATGCTCAAGAGCGTGTGACCGTCCGTACGTCGACGAGTGCATCAGGCCGAATGTCGCCGATGGCTGCTTGCCCGACGCACTTGTGCAGTTTATCGTCTGTGCCGGAGACCCAACGATGGCCAAACCACTAGAACGTCAATCAAGAGTTGTCCTGACGCGGCGATCGCTTCTGCAAGCGGGTTCGCTCGCGGCCGTGGGCCTGTTGTCGGCGAGTCCGAATGCCGGCGCTGCCGATTCGACCCGGCTGCCGCGCGAGAACCTGTTGGTGTATCGCGACGAGAAAGGCGAAATCCAACCGGTTCGCACCACCGCCGATTGGCTGAAACGGCGGGCTGAAATCGTGCGCGGCATGGAAGCCGTGATGGGCAAGTTGCCGGGCGACGAGAAACGCTGCCCACTCGACGCGCGAGTCGATGAAGAGATCGATTGCGGCAGCTACGTGCGGCGGTTCGTGACGTATGCGTCCGAGCCTGACTCGCGCGTGCCTGCGTACTTGCTCGTTCCGAAGAAAGTACTGGACGGCAAGACTCGGACGCGGGCCGTCTTGTGCCTGCACGGAACCGACAACGTCGTGGGCCACGGCGTTGTTGTCGGGTTGGGCAACCGGCCGAACCGGCAGTACGCCAGCGAACTGGCCGAGCGAGGGTACGTCGCACTGGCGCCGAACTATCCGCTGCTCGCGAAATATCAGCCAGACATCAAGAAGCTCGGTTGGGAGAGCGGTACGCTCAAGGCCGTGTGGGACAACATGCGCGGCTTGGACCTGCTGGAGTCTTTGCCGTTCGTCGAGCGCGGCGGCTTCGGCACGATCGGCCACTCGCTCGGCGGGCACAACTCGATCTACACGGCGGTGTTCGATACGCGCATCAAGGCGATCGCGTCGAGTTGCGGTTTCGATTCGTACCTAGATTACTACGGCGGCGACGAAAAGAACTGGTTCCCCGAACGCGGTTGGTGCCAGACGCGCTACATGCTGCGGCTGGCCGACTATCGAGGCCGACTCGAGGACATTCCGTTCGACTTTCACGAGATGATCGCCGCACTGGCGCCGCGTCACGTCTTCGCGAGCGCTCCGCTACGCGACAGCAACTTCCGCCACGACAGCGTAGACCGAGTCGTCGCGGCCGCATCTCAAGTCTACAAGCTCTATGGCCACCCAGACCGCCTGCGCGTCGAACATCCCGACTGCGAGCACGACTTTCCCGAGACCATGCGCCTGACCGCCTATCGGCTTTTCGACGAAGTACTGACGTGAAGCTCGTCCAGCGCCGACCACCGAGCATCAGAATAGGATCCGGCGACGGGCGCCTGATCGAAGCGCTCGTCCAATCCAACTAAATGGCCTTGCGTGATCCTGGGAGTCCGCAGGGACAGTAGCCCGACGC
>DAIOWH010000210.1:0-9223 GCA_036758585.1 Planctomycetia bacterium | reverse complement strand
CATTCTTGGCCGCACCGCGCAGCCCTTCGAGCACGAAGTGGAAAAACGCACCGTGGCCGCCGCCCAGCTTCTTCGTCTCGAACGACCGCTCGCGCGCTTTGCAGCTCAGCATGAGGTAGGTGTCGTCCGGCAGCGTGACGATGTCGCTGCCCAGCCCGCGCCCGCGCCCGGTACTGGTGTCGTTGCGGCAAGCGTCAATGAAGATGAGCTTGCGCCCGATGCCGCTGTCGTCGAGCGTCTGGATCAGCCCTTTGGACTGCGGCGGCTCGACGCCGCTTTGGTTCCCCGTGATCCGCACGAGCGTCTCCGGCGCCGCCGCCCGTGCCGGCTCGCCCCCCTTGCCCGGCTCGATCGTCGGATTGGCGTCCTGCGGGCAGTAGAAACATTCGGCCGACCCGTCCGGCTGAATCCCGTGCCCGGCCAGCCCGACCACGATCAGGTCGTCGCGTCCGACGCCTTTGAGCAATTCCTTCACCTGCAAGTCGATGTTCTGCCGGGTCGGCAGCCGCTTCGGGTCGCGCTGCCCCTCGGCGGCCGTCATCAGCACGACGCGATATCCCTGCCCGCCGAGCAGCTTGGCCAGCTCCTCCGCGTCCCGCTCGGCAAACTCCAGCGGGTCCAACTTGGCGTGCTTGTACCGGTTCACGCCGACCACCAGCGCGAGCCGCTTGCCGGCCGACTTTTCAGTCGACTTGGCCGTCTGGCCAGGCGCCGCATGGAACCCGACGAAAACGAAGCCCAGGACAAGCCCGATGCCGACGACAAGGGAAGCAACTCGGGGCATGTTGCACCTCACTGGCGGGGAACAGATAAGATTCCAGCGTCCTCATAGGATAACGAGCCGGCATAGGAAATCTACCGAGCGGGCCGGGAAAATGTGTGATCTTTCGCACTGATCAGGCGCCAACGATCTACCAGATCGAATTCTCGACCCGCGACTGGTCGGACCAACCGCGCGAGGCGACGCCGAACAACAACACGCCAAGCACGGCGTACGAGATACCGAACATCGGCAGCCTCGGCCTGGTTTCCGGCCTTTCGCTGCACAACGCCGCCGATCAGGACTGGTTCCGCTTTGTGCTCGCCGAGGACGGGGTCCAACTGGAGGGGCGGGAGATCGGCGCGGATGGCGTGGGCAAACTTCGCCGGCATGACCGCATCCGACTGATCCGAAAGACGCCCGGCTCAGTGACGCTCCAACTCCTCGACCCGGCCAACTTGGATGCCACCGGCAATCCGCTTGCCGTGCTGGACCGGGCTGGCCGGCCAATCTCGGCAACCGCTGATCGCGCGAGCGCCGCGACGATCTCGCTGGGCGGAGTGACGAAAAATGTCCCGGGCGGGGCCTACCTGTTGCGGGTGACGGGCGAAGCCGTCGCGCGATATGAGCTCGAGCCGGTGATCGGCCCAGAACCTGGCACCGCGGTGCTCGACCTCTCCGATCCGCTCAATGCCGCCTGTATCACCTGCCGCGTCGAGACATTCCTCGGCAGCACGCAACAAATCCTGAGGCGCGACGTCGTGCTCGGGGGCGAGGGAAACGACATCCTACAGGGCGGTTCGGCGGAAGAATGGATCTTTGGCGGACCCGGCAATGACGTACTGACCGGGGGGTTCGATCGCCAAGCCGGCGACCTGATCTGGGGCGGAACTGGCGACGACACGTTCCAAGTGCTGCCCGACGGACTGCCGTTCATCAAGACGACCGAGCGCTATGTCAACCAGGCCGACCGCAAGACCTACCTGCCCACGCTCACCGATCGTTTTGACGGACAGGCGGGGGATGATCGCGTGCTGTTTCCTCGGCGGCGACCTTGACCGCAACGGCCGCCCGGTGCCCGACTTCGTGGCGGTGCGTTGGAACACAATCCTGCACCGATACGAACTGACGAGCCGCCCGTGGGACATCGAGCGGCAGCAGTTCGTGACCAGTTCAGCGGGTGAGGATCCATGCGGCGGCGGGCCACTCTACGAGCAGACGTTCGCCTTCTACACGGCGTTCGACGTCGATGGGATGGTCATTGATACGCGTTCTGGCGACGACGAGGTGCATGCCGATCCTGAGTTCCTGATCGCGTGCAGCGAGTGGGGAATCGATCCCGAAGACCGACCGCAGCGCGCGATGCTCGCGGCGCTCGAGATTCACGGCGGCGACGGCAACGACCGCCTGTTCGGCGGCGCCGAGCGTGACACGATCACCGGAGGCGACGGCCTGGACGTCATCCGCGGCGGCGCGGGCGACGACCGGCTCGACGGCGGCCCCGGCCAGGACTGGATCGCAGGCGGCGCGAACGAGGTTCCGCCCGACCGATATGAGGTGACCGCGGTCGCCGGCGCTTCGGCAACCAATGACCACGTCGACTTCGCATCCTTCGTCGACGTCGATTGGAGCAACCTGTTCCGTGTGCAGCCCCAGGACGTCACGGTCACCGGCCTGAGCTTGCACTTCGGCGACGAAGGCGACTGGTACGTGCTGCGGACTCCGGACGCGCTGAAGCGCTACGGCGCGGCCCAAGCGGCGTTGCTCGCGCGCGACATGATCGACGTGCAGTTCGTGGACGGCGGCTCTGCCGACGCCAATTCGAATCCGTTCTTCACAGGTCGAACGCACTTCCTGTTCGCGGGGCAAGACACAGACACGGGAGAGCGGTTGGCCGTCGTTCCGGTGGAGCAGTTCGCCGGAGTTCCCGACTACTACGTACTGCACGTCGTGAACATCGGCGACTTTGCGGTGCTCGGAGACGAGCTTTCGCCCGACTTCAATTATCAGTTGTCCGCGGACGCCGAATTCACGCTCACCGCGAAAGGACTGCGCCAGGACGATTCGGATCAGCGAAGCGACCTGACGATTCCGTTCGTCGTGACGCGCGCCGCAACGCTCGACAATCAGGGACTGGCGGCCCTGATCGTGGACATCAACGACGCGCTCAGGCGGTGTGGCTTCGACACACTGGGTGAAACCCGCTGTATGGAGCAGGAGTTGTTCGCCGGTCATGTCGGAAACCGACTCGGATTCTGGACCAGGTCCGGCCAAGGGATCGAGATCACGTTTGGCGGACTCAACAGCCAAGGCGATCCGAACAGCATCGCGACAGACCTGAAGTTCACAAGCGGCCAGACCAGCGACGGACCGGCTGAGCCAATGGGATCGTACGAACTGGTCTTCCGCACTCGTCCTCTGAATCTAGCAGTGCGTCAAGGTACTGGATCCGCGCCAGGCCGAGTGGCGCGCCCACGCAGATTGGCACCGAACATGTCGCCACGCGCAGCGCCGCAATGTCCGCAAGGTTGTTGTTCGCCAGGTTCAGGCTGCTCAAGTTCGTCGCATACTCCAGACCTTGCAGGCTGACGACTCCGCGATTGGAAATGTCGAGCCGCGGAAGCTGGGCCAAGTCGCTGGCGTGGATGACCCGAGCGAGCTCTGGCGCGGCGTCGAAACCCAGCGTCCTTGGAATGTTGAGGGACGCGGCGACGGTGTGCCGCACGCCCGGATCGGGAATATCGACTGGCGGATCCAACCGTGCGGTGATGACATTCAGGATCGATTCCGCCGCCGGCACTCGGGCCACCACCTCGCCCGCCTCGGCGTGCACTTTCAACGATTCCGCGACGTAGATGTCGCGGCCGCTGTCGCCGAACAAGCGGTCGATATCGGCGTTACGTTCCGGCGTCGAAGTTGCGCAGGTCGACGATTGACCGGCCAGCGGCCAGCAGGCGGATGCTGGACGTCCGTTCGTTGGCGGCCGCGTAAACGTCTGCGACCACGGAGGATCTCCTTGAGTTGGCCCGCTGGTCACGGTTTGGCCGTGGGCGGTAGCGTATCACGCGATGTGCCGCTAAGGACTGGCGAAGCAATGAACGTCGTCTTTCACTCCGCGAAAGAACCGTCCTTTCGCGGAGCGAAAGGCGACAATGCGTCCGAATGTCGCCACTCCAAAAAGACGCCTCTCGACGCACGTCCAAGCAGCGCGCCCAGCAGGATTCGAACCTGCAACCTTCGGATTCGAAGTCCGCGACTCTATCCGTTGAGCTATGGGCGCGGTCCAGTCTGGCGACAATCTTAAGCACAAAGGTGCGCGCCAGTCAAAGCGCGGTGGAGATCAATCGTCAGCCTGACGTGCTGATTCACATTCGACGTACCTTGTTGCCCGCGCGGGTCGGTACAATCCCTTCATGCATCCATGCACGCGATTGCTGTCGACGAGCGTGGCCGGCGTGGCGACGTTGGCGGCCGTCGCCACGTGGCTGGTCGTCGCCATGTCCGCCGCCGATGAGCCGGCCCGTCAGCAGCGGATCCGCGTCTCGCCCGACGGCAAACATTTCATACTGCACCCAAGCGGCAAGCCGTTCGTGCCTTGGGGTTTCAACTACGACCACGATGAACGCGACCGGCTGATCGAAGAGTACTGGGTGGATGAATGGACCAAGGTCGAAGAGGATTTTGCGGAGATGAAGGAGTTGGGGGCGAACGTGGTCCGGATTCATCTGCAACTGGGCAAGTTCATGGACGCGGCGGACCAACCCAACGCCGCGGCGCTCGATCGGCTGACGAAGCTGGTTCATTTGGCCGAGCGACTCGGGCTGTATCTCGATCTGACCGGACTGGCGTGCTACCTGAAGGAGTTTGTGCCCGCGTGGTACGACGCGCTGGACGAACCGCAGCGCTGGGCGGTGCAGTCGCGGTTTTGGGAAGCGATCGCCGAAAGCTGCGCCTCCAGCCCGGCGATCTTCTGCTACGACCTGATGAACGAGCCGGTGGTGTCGGGCGGACCGCGCAAGCCGGGCGAGTGGCTGGGACCGCCGTTTGCGGGCCGGTTTCATTTCGTGCAGTTTGTTTCGCTCGATCCGCGCGATCGGCCGCGACCGGCGGTAGCGCGCGAATGGATCAAGACGCTGTCGGCAGCCGTCCGCACGCACGACCGCGACCACTTGATCACAGTCGGCCTGGTGCCGTGGAGCCTCGATCGGCCGGGCCTAACGTCGGGGTTCGTGCCGCGCGAGATCGCCGGCGAGTTGGACTTCATGAGCGTGCATCTTTATCCGGAGAAGGACAAGCTCGACGCCGAGCTACAGACGCTGCGCGGGTTTGCCGTGGGCAAGCCGGTGGTGATCGAAGAGATGTTCCCGCTACGCTGCTCGATGGATGAGTTTGATCGGTTTATCGAGGCGTCGCGTGAGACGGCCGCCGGCTGGATCGGATTCTACTGGGGCAAGACGGAGGCGGAGTACCGCCGGTCGGGGACGATCGGCGACGCGATCATGGCGCAGTGGCTTGAGTACTTTAGAAAGAACAAGACTCCGTGAGGTTGCACAAGTGGCCAACTCACTTGTTCGTCTCCGGCCGCTCTCGCCGCGCTCCCTATCTGAGGTGGACGGGACACCGGCCCAGGCGTTCGGCGGGATTCAGCGAGCGGAAGCAGACGAACCAGATGCGGCTGTCAGTCATCGGATCCACCGCAAGTCGTGTCTTCGCGACCATTCGTCGCCTCGCCTGCGTCGCCTGCCTTTTCCGCCCATAGTTTTCCCATCCATTTCACGAAGTGCGGGATGTTGGGGAGATCGGTGTGACCGCCGTCGTGCTGGCGCCAGGCGAGTTCGCCGGCGAGCAGGTCGGTGTTCACGGGAGGCATTTTTTCTTTCATGTAGTCGTCGCTGCGGCCAAGATCGCGGGCGCCGAGCAACCGGAATGCCGGCTGGGCCGCGATCGCCGCCATGAAGCTTCCCTGCTGATCCAGCCACAGTGCGTCGCCTCGGTCGGGGACGCCGTAGCTGATGAACGTCGGCCGCGGCGCACACAACGCGATCAACATGTGCGCATCCACCGGCAAGTCGCCTGCGTTCATCGAGCCGAACGACGACTCGGCCGTGCCGTACTTCAGAAAGCTGCCGGCCATCCAGTGGTACTCGCCCGAACCTGTAAGGTTCTCGACTGCTTCGCCGAAGTTGCGGCGGTACAGGCTGGCGCCGCCTTCGCCTGACGAACCGACCAGCACCATCGCGAACCGCCGGTCGAACGCCATCGTGCCCAGCGCCGCCTTGCCGTACCGCGAAACGCCCTCGATGCCGACTCGCTTCGCGTCTACTGCCGGGTCCGTTTCGAGGTAATCGAGCCCGCGCGAGGCGCCCCAGCCCCAGGCGCGCAGCGAACCCCACTGGTCCGGCTTGCGCGGCTGGCCCCTGTTCGTCAGCCCGATGATTCCGCGAGTCAGCCCGCCGCCGGTCTGGCCGGAAGGACGAGGCCCGAAGCGCCTTGGAGACTCACCGCCGGAATCGTCCTGAATGCTGTTGGCGCTGATCGTCGCGTAGCCCCAACCGGCTTCGATAAGCTGCTGCGTTGCCGGCGCCGGGCCGCCAGTTCGCTGCCCAGCGCCGCCGCGCAACCGTCCGCCGAAGTCAATGTCCTCGCCGTCCGGGCCGAACGTGGTGAAGCCAAACATCATGAGCGTCGGCACCGGCTTCCGCGCGGCCTTCGGAGTGACGACCGACATCAGAATGTTGACGGCGATCTCCGGGCACGCCGAATTGTCGACTCGGCCGGCGAGCCGCTTCTCGACGACTTCCGTTTCGCCGAGCTTCCGCTCGATTGTCTTGAGCAACTCCCACTTCACGCCCGGAACGCCGTCGGGAATTCGCCCGAGCACCTCGCGCTCGAAGTCCTCGACGATCTCCGGCCGCCGCCGCTTCCACCACTGCTCGGACGAGGTAACCTTCGTGCCGTCCTTCAACGTCATCAGATCCGGCAGCTTGGGATACGGATTTGCCTTCGATTCATCCGTGTTCGCAGCGTTCGGAGCATCCGCGTTGCCGCTCGGTCCGGGCCGCAGCTTCGTGATCCCAAGCTGCTTCATCATGTCCTGATGATCTTGCTGAGTCGTGAAAACGACGGGCTTCGGGGCTACTTCCTCACCGGCCTGCGCCGGTGCGCCCTGCTCGCGCGGCTGTTTCGGCGCTGCCTCTGGGGCCTTCTCGGCCAGCAGCAGAACATTCGTTTTCAGGGACTGGTTTGTTAGCTCCAACACCACGGCGCCGATGCCTTCGGCAATCTCGCCGGCCGGCCGACGGATCGCAACCACCTCCGGCACATTGGCCGGCGCTGGTGCTTGCTGGGCGTGCAAAGCGTTTGCTGCGGTTGGCGCGCTTGTGACAAATGTCATCAGGAAGCAGACCTGTCGGCGGGTCAACAAAGGTCGCGATTTCATCTTCACTCCTCGTTGGTTTGGGACTCCCCAATCGTGCCGACTCGTGTGTCGTGGGACGGTCTCGTGACTGCACGATCGACCGTCCACGACCAAACCGCGTGACAGTAATTCAGCACATGTCGTCCGTTCGTGAACGGATCCGCGCAGCAGTTTCGTGCGACTAGGTAAGCCCTTGATTTGCGCACGGGACGAAGATTCTCGCACTCGACCATGGGAAGTTCAAGACGGAAGCGATAGGTGGTAGTGGTACATACGACGAGTGTGATTCAATGCCTTGGGGAGGGTGATCTGCGGGGGTCCATATCTTGACTCAGCGTTCGATGTCGCGCGCTTCAGGCGGTACGTACCGCGCGACGAGCACACCCGCGTGGTGGTCGAGCGACGATTCCAACCAGCCCCATGACTTGATCAGCCGGCGCGCCTGCTCAGCCGTTGCCACTAGCCGATCTGTGTCGGTCGCGGCGATGAGCCAGATCGAGCGTGGCGCAGCGGCCGGCGCGGCTTGGTCGCTGCGAGTTGCCGGAGGGCGTCGTTGGTAGGCCAAGGCCAGGTCGCGGGTCCAACTCATCGGCAGCGCCAGCCGCTCGGCGTCCTGCCCGAAGTAGATCCGACTTAGACGACAGGTCGCATAATCTTGGAAGACCGGGTCGCCGAAGTAGACCGGCACGAGAGTCATCTCGGTCAGCCCCGTCCCGACAAACACACGATCGTGCGAGTCGACCGCCGATAGGCTCTTGGCCACGTCCTTCCAACGCTGATCCACCGAGGTCGATCGGCCGTTTGCAAGCTGGCCGTTTTCGCCAGATCGCCATCTGTCGTAGGCCGCTCGGACGCCGCCGAAATCCACCGCAAGCCAAACGATCGCGAGCAGCAACAGACCGGGAACGATGCGGCCGCGAAGGCTACTCAGCAACCCCGCGATCCACACGACGCCGCACGGAACATAGATCAACATGTAGCGGTCGGTCGCCAGGCTCGGCAGCCAGAAGCGCCCGAGCAGCGCCAGGCCGACGACGGGACCGAGCGTCCAGACGACCGCGTGCAGCGTCACGTTCGCGCACGCCCTGAGACGCTCGGCGATGAACCAGTTGCGCGGCCGAATCCCATAGACCGTCACCTGCCACGCGAGGCTGACGGCGAGAAGGATCCAGGGGACCGGTTGACTCGCTCGCGTCCAATGAAACGGCAGCAGCGGGCCCGCCAGGTCGGTCCACGGCGGCGGGTACGGATTCCAGTTCAGAAACTCGCGGTGCCGCCAAACGTGCATTACCGCGGCACGAAGCGGCAGCGCGGCCAGGCCAAGTCCGCCGAACCAGATCACGACGTTCGCCAGCCGCACAGTCCCACGGCGCGCGGCCAGAGACAACCACACGAACTCGGCGACCCACAGCAGTACGAAGAGATAGTGGGTGTACAGCAACGCCAGGTTCAGCACGAACCACGGCGCCAGGCGGCGCCAGTGGAATCCAGCCCGGCCCAGCGCCTCGGTGGCGCCGACCGCGCCGATCGCCAGCAGCAACCCCAGAGTGTACGGCCGACCTTGCACGGCAAACTTCTGCGCCATCGGATGCAGTGCCAACAGCAGGGCGGCCAGCGCGCCGGCCGTCGGATTCAACCATCGCCCGCCCAGGAACGCGACGGCGACGACTGCGCCGAGGTAGCTGGCCCACGCCGGAATCCGCAGCATGAGTTCGTTGCGACCAAACGCATCGAGCAAGGCTCGCTGGCAGACGAACGACAGCGGCGGCGTTGCCGAGTAACGCAGGCTTCGATCGAGCAGGGTGCCGAGGCTCGACCGGTCGGCGATCCAGAAACTGACTGTCTCGTCGATCTCGAGCGGCCGCCGCAGACTGGAGGCCGTCGCGACGGCGGCGGCCGCGCAAACAAACGCCACGGCGACCGGTGCGACGTAACGGCCGACGCCACGATCGGCCCAGGGGTTCGCCATCTTAGTACTGTGCCGCATTGGATAGGGTCTGAAATCGGCTTCGGTCGTTTAACCCGCAGCCGCAGGCGAGGCATGG
>DAIOWH010000209.1:0-9271 GCA_036758585.1 Planctomycetia bacterium | reverse complement strand
GGGCGTCGCTCGGATCGGCCGCCGCCAACTTCTGGGCGATGTCGAAGGCTTGCTGGTAGCACTTGCGTGCGGCGGTGAGGGGGCCGGCGGCGTCGGAGGCCGCAGACCCCTCACCCCGGCCCTCTCCCCGCAAGCGGGGAGAGAGAATTCGGATCGGAGCCGATTCGCAGAAACACGTCGCCGAGGTCAATGAGGGCGGCCATCGTGTTGCGGTCGATCGCGGAGCGGGAGGCGAACTGGTTGGAGACTTCCTGGAGGCGAGCCAGGGCGGTCTGGAGCAGCGTGCGTTGCAGGTCGCCCGCGCCGGGGACGTTTCGGAGCTTCGCCTGGATGTCGAAGATGACGCTCTCGAGCGACTTGAGCGCGAGCTGGCTCTGTTCGCGAGCGACGTCGGCGTTTTGCTCGGCCTTTCTGGCGTTTGCTTCGGCCTGCTGGGCGTTCTCGTCGGCTTGCTGACGGCGTTCGTCGGCGAGCCGTTCGTTTGTCAGGGCCCGCCGTTCATTCTGCTCGGCCCGCTGCCATTGCACATAGCTGAACAGGCTCAGGCCGCCGAGCAGGACCAGCGCGGCCAGCGACGCCGCCAGCGCCAACCGCAACTGCCGATTGCGCCGCGCGGTCCGCTCCGCGCGCCGACGCAAACGCAAGTCGCCGGCGCGACGGTCCAGCGATTCCAACCGCTCGGCCAGGTCCGCGGCGCTGGCCAGCCGGCGGGCCGGATCGCGGTGCGTGCAGTCCAGGATGTCGCCACGCAGCAGTTCGGCAATATCGCCTGTCCGCGATCCTTGTGGTGCAGGCGGCCCGCCTGCTGAAAAATGCCGCGATTCAATGGCAGGCGGGCCGCCTGCACCACAAGCCACAATATCTTCCTCCCAGCCGGTGCCCAGCGGCCGCGACAAATCGCCGGTCACGAACTGATAGAGCATCACGCCCAATGCGTACACGTCGCCGGCCGTGGTCGCCGGCTTGCCAAGCTGCGACTCCGGCGGCGCGTACAGCCGCGTGCCCGTGCGGCTGGACTCGTTGCCCGCGACCAGCGACTGCGTGAAGCCGGTCTCGGTGATCTGGAGCTTCTCCAGCAGCGCGCGGTCGGCCAGCACGCCGATGCCGAAATCGGCCAGGACCGGTTGCGGCGATCCGTCCGGTTGCTCGCGGATCAGCACGTTGGACGGCTTCAGGTCTTTGTGGATGATGCCGAGCGAATGGGCCGCGGCCGCGGCCCGCGCGACCCCGGCCAATAGCCGCAGCCGTGCCTCCAGCGGCAGCGTCCCCAGCCCGCCGCGACGATCGGACCAGTGCCGCAAATTGCCCGCGGGCAGGTGCTCGCTCTCCAGGTAAAACGGCGGCTGGTCCACCTGCACTTCATAGAGCCGGGCAATATCGTGCCGCTCGCCCAGGTGCTCGCGGATCAGCCGGAACAACGTCAGCTCGCGCTTGAACGAGCGGAGCCGGTCGGGGTCGAAGCAGAACTTGAAGACGCGGGTTTCCTTCATGCGTTCGTGCCGGGCGAGCCAGACCTCGCCGAAGCCCCCCTCGCCGAGCTTCTCGGCCAGCCGCCAGCCGGGCCGCCGCGGAATCGGCTGGTCCAGCGCCGGGCGCCAGCCGCGCATCTGCTGCTCTTCCAGCGAATCGGCCCGCTTGGCCTTCTCCGAATCGGCCGGCGCCGCCAGCGGCGCGAAGCCGTTCACGCCGACTTCGAACACCTCCATCGGCTCGTCATTCCCCTTGAAGACATAGCGGCCGTGGGCAAGCCACTGGAGTCCGGGCGTCTTGGAGTGCGGCGATTCATCGCTGCTTTCGTTTGTGGCGGAGCCACCCTGATTGGTTGGCGCCCCAGGATCGGTCGTCGCGTTCGCGGTTTGGGCTAGCACGGAAGGCGGCTGCGCCGCCGCGAGCAACAGCGGCGTCGAGCCGCCGCACTCCAAGGGAGCGCACACGCGCCCGGACTGCCGGGCACTGTCGAACGCGGCCCGCGTCAGCAGCGTCTGCCGACCGGCGGCAAGAGACATCACCCGCGCGGCCATGTTCAGCACATCGCCGGCCAGGTCCGTGCGGCCCGCATCCGGTCCCGCGAAGTCGATCGCTTCACCGAAATGAATGCCGATGCGTGTCTGAGGCTCGACGCGCTGCCATGTAGCCGCGTGCAGCGCGTGATGGAACCGCAGCGCGCAGTTGGCCGCGTCGCTCGAGCTGGCGAACGTGGCCAGGAAGCCGTCTCCGGTGTGCTTCACCTCCCGCGCCTCGGGGAATTGGGCCAGCACGTGGCGGAAGATCGCGTTGTGCGGCTCGAGCACACAGCGCACGTAGTCGGCATCGCCAAGCTGTCGCGCGAGCGCGGACGAGTCCACCAGATCGGTGAACATGAAGACCATCAAGCGCGATGATGCGTCGGCCGTAGGCATGGGCCAGTCTCCCAGCGAGCGCGAACAGCCCCAGGCGGCGTGGAAACGGCGCAGCGATTATTGCTTGCCGGATTGGCCAACGCAACAGAGCGCGCGGGCTGGGTGAATCGCGAGCCCCCAGCCCACCACTCTCAACGATCAAATGCCGCCGCGGTGCTGGCACGGAAGGCGGCTGCGCCGCGAGCGCAAGCTTGGGTAGGGTGGGCTGTGCCCACCGCCACAGAAGGGGTTGGTGGGCTTTGCCTACTCTACCTGTGACCTCCTCGTGGACGGCGAACAAGCTCGTCTGAACCCCCGGCACCCAAGACGGAACGCTGATGGCCCTCGACAACAACACCGGCAAGCCGGGTTGGGCCAGACGACGCCCAGGCGGGCCGCTACCGCGCGGTTCGCTACCCGGCCACGATGTTCACGAGTTTGCCCGGCACGACGATTACTTTCTTGATCGAGCGACCTTCGAGCTGTGCCTGGATCTTGGCGTCGGAGCGAGCGGCCGCTTCGATCTGCTCGGCGGTCGCGTCGTTGGCGACCACGATGCGGCTGCGGACCTTGCCGTTGATCTGCACCGGCAGCTCGATCGAGTCTTCGCGCGTCAGGTTGGGATCGAACGATGGCCACGGCTCGTAGGCCAGCGTGCCGGTTCCGCCGAGCGCCGCCCAGAGTTCTTCGGCGATGTGCGGCGAGAGCGGCGAGAGCAGCAGGACGAACGGTTTCATGCACGCGCGCGGCCGAGCGGGCTGGCCGGTGAAGAAGTTGACGAACTCCATCAGCCGGGCGATCGCCGTGTTGAACCGCATGTGCTCGATGTCGTCGGTGACGACCTGGATGGTCTTGTGCAGCACGCGCAGTTGTTCATCGGTCGGCGCGGCGTCGCTGACGGCCGAGTGCAGGCGCACCTGCTCGGCGTCTTCGTCGATGATCATGCGCCACGCTCGGTTCAGGAACCGGCTGATGCCCTCGACGCCCTGCATACTCCACGGCTTCACGGCCTCGAGCGGGCCCATGAACATCTCGTAGAGCCGAAGCGAGTCGGCGCCGTACTCGCGAACCACGTGGTCCGGGTTCACCACGTTGCCGCGGCTCTTCGACATCTTCTCGGCCTTGCCGACGAGTTCCAGGTCGGTCCCTTTCAGGAAGACCTTGCCTTTGCGCTTCTCGACCTGATCGTCCGACAGGTTGGCTGGTTCGCCGGACGCGCTGCGGACCTTCAGGATGTGCTCCGCGCCATCGTCCGAGTCGACAGTTTGGACGACGATGCTGTGTTCGGCCAAACGATCGCGCCACGCGGTCAGCGCCTCGCCGGAGATCTGGTACTCCATCTCGCCGAGGATGAGTCCCTGGTTGACGAGCCGTCGGAACGGTTCGGCCATGCTGACGTGTCCGCGGTCGAACAGGACCTTGTGCCAGAACCGCGAGTAGAGCAGGTGCAACACGGCGTGCTCGGCGCCGCCGACGTAGAGGTCGACCGGCATCCAGGCGCGTTCTTTCGCCGGATCGACGAACGCGCGGTTGTTCTTCGGATCGATGAAGCGAAGGTAGTACCAGCACGAGCCGGCCCACTGCGGCATCGTGTTCGTCTCGCGACGGAATCGACTGCCGCCGATCGAGGGCGTTAGCCACTCGGCCGGCGCCTTGGCGAGCGGCGGTTCGGGTTTGCCGTGCGGCTTGAAGTCGTCGAGGTGTGGCAGGTCGACGGGCAGGTCGGTCGCGTCCACGGCGCGGATCAGTCCGGTTGGCCGGCCGGCGTCGTCGAGTTCGTGCAAGATCGGGAAGGGCTCGCCCCAGAACCGCTGCCGGCTGAACAGCCAGTCGCGCAGCTTGTAGTTCACGGCCTCGCGACCGAGTCCGCTGTTGGCCAGGTCCGCGACGATTCGCTTCTTGAATTCCGCCGTCGGCAGCCCGGTGTACGGGCCGGAGTTGATGGCCGTGCCGTCTCCGATGAATGGGAAGTAGGTCTGTCCGTCCTCGTCACACGCCAGGGCCGCTTCTTCCTTCGAGGGCTGATATCCGTCGGGCGGTTGCACCACGTAGCGAATCGGCAGCCGGAACTTGCGGGCGAATTCCCAGTCGCGTAGATCGCCGGCGGGCACGGCCATGATCGCGCCCGTGCCGTAGCCCCACAGCACGTAGTCGGCCACCCAGATCGGCACCGGCTCGCCGTTGACCGGGTTGATGGCATACGAGCCGGTGAAAACGCCTGTCTTCGTTTTGGCCACGTCTTGCCGTTCGCGGTCGCTCTTGCTTGCGGCCGTGGTGCAGTACGCCCGGACCGCAGTTCGCTGCGCGTCGGTCGTGAGCCGTTCCACGAACGGGTGCTCGGGCGCGACGACCATGTACGTCGCACCGAACAAGGTGTCGGGCCGAGTCGTGTAGATGCGCAGCACGTCGTCGCCGGACTTGCGCGGGAAGCTGGTCTTTGCACGCGACGTCTTCCAGCGTTCGAACGATTCGCCGCCGGCTCCGATGTAGAAATCCACCTCGGCCCCGACGCTGCGGCCGATCCAGTCGCGCTGGAGCTTCTTGATGCCTTCGGGCCAGTCGACGCCGTCGAGATCGCGTTCCAACCGATCGGCGTACGCGGTGATGCGCAGCATCCACTGCCGCAGCGGAATTCGCGTGACCGGGTGGCCGCCGCGCTCGCTCTTGCCGTCGATCACCTCTTCGTTCGCGAGCACGGTGCCGAGCGCCGGGCACCAGTTCACGAGCGCGTCCGACTGATACGCCAGCCGGTGTTCGTCCTGATACAGCCGCACCGCCCGCTTGCCGGCGGCGCGCACGTCGTCGGGAATCGGCAACTCGCTGATCGGCCGGCCGCGCTGCGAACCCGTGTCGAACCACGTGTCGAACAGCACGAGGAATATCCACTGAGTCCAGCGGAAGTAGTCGACGTCGGTCGTCGCCAGCTCGCGGCCCCAGTCGTAGCTGAAGCCGAGCATCTTCAACTGGCGGCGGAACGTGGCGATGTTGTTTTCGGTGTTGATGCGCGGGTGCTGGCCGGTCTTGATCGCGTGCTCCTCGGCCGGCAGCCCGAAGGCGTCGAAGCCCATCGGGTGCAAGACGCACTTGCCCCGCATGCGCTCAAACCGGCAGACGATGTCGGTGGCGGTGTAGCCTTCCGGGTGGCCGACGTGCAGTCCCGACCCGCTCGGATAGGGGAACATGTCGAGCACGTAGAGCTTCGGGCCGGTCGGCAGTTCGGGCGTGCGGAACGTGTGGTTCTGTTCCCAGTATTGCTGCCACTTCGGTTCGATCGTGTGTGGGTTGTAGACGGGCATCCGCGCGGACCCTCAAACAAAAAAGCCCGTGGTTGCCCAAGGGCTGTGTTCAGGCGGCTCAACATACTGCCCATACTTTAATTGTGTCAACCGCAGGTACCGACTGATGCGTCGGTGGCCGTGCATCGCTCGCCGCGCTGCAACATGCCGCTCGGCCGTGCCTATCTGGGTCGATTTGGGACGCCGCTCGCAAGTTCCCGCAAGTTCAATTGGCAGAATGGTGCGGGGCGGCGTAGAATTCGGCGGTGAAGTTTCGGAGGCATTAGGCGGACAGTGCTTCAGCGATTCATAGCTCTGCTGCTTTCAGGCGCGCTGCTGGCCGGCGGGCCAGTGCTGCCCGCCATTCGTCACACACATCCGGGTGGCGGCGACCCACACCACCACGAACATGTGGACAGCGGCATCCATCCACACGGCGATTGGGATCACGATCATCATGCCGTCGCAGCACCACATCCGCATGAGAGTAGTGGCGGGATGCTGGAGGCGGTTACGCACCTTCATGTCACGTGGCTTGGGTTTGAGTTCTCTTGGCCGCAGCACGACCCGGCTGACGACGGAGAACAGGACGAGCCAACCGGCAAGTTGGTGATGGTCGCGAGTGAAGTTGAAGCTAGCCTACCGGTTCGCGTGAGTATCTGCGAAGTCGTCGCACCGTCCGTTGCATCGCGTCCTCACACTCAGTGCTTCACGTCCCTCAGGTTGGTCCACAGGTTCCCTGTCCGAACTCTTCTGTGTGACATTGCGCGCCGAGAGCGCTCCGGAGTGCTGTTGGCCTAGCCTCCCTCGACCCTTCCGTGTCGGAATCCGAGCACTGTTGTTCGGCCGAGCGTTTCTGACTGAACCCAAAGTCGGCAAGCGACCTTTGTCCAAACCCAATGATCCCGGCGCGCCGGGAAGGCCGCTTTCATTCAAAGGGGATTCGAGATGACTACCCATGTGCGCTGGCTTGTCCCTGCGGTTGTCGTGGTCGGACTCGTGTCAGGTTGTGGAGAGCAGCCAAAAAAGCCGGCACAAACCCAACCGGCTGGAGCTGTCGCACCGGAAAAAGACGCTCACGATGCGGACGACATCGCGATTACGGACGCGGATGTAGAAAAACCCGCTGATTACGCCGACGCTGTCAAGCGGATCAAGACGTACCGCGACACGATCCGCGATAACGTCGCCGCGGGGCGCCCGACCAAGGCGCACCGGCCGCTCGATGAGCTTGACATTGTCCTGAACTGGCTGCCGGGGATCGCACGCGATAGCGGTGTTGCACGTGAGAAATGGGAAGGCGTGAACACGGGCGCGCAGGAGCTGCGCGAGCTTTTCAACAAGGTACACGCACAGATCGACGCTAAAGAGGAGCCGGACTACAAGGCGGTCGCGGAGCCGGTCGACAAGGTCATCGAACGGCTCGAGGCGATTTCGGGTGGCGGGTCGGAATCCAAACAGTAGAGGATCGCTCATGAATACCACAGAACACGTGACAGCGATCACAAGTGCGGGCGCACATCGCGGCTCGCCCAAGCTGCTTCTACCACTCGCCGCCTTGTTGACGCTCTGGATCGGTGATCGGGCGGCGCGCGGCCACGAGGGTCATGCGGCCTTGCCGACGAAGGGGGCCAAAGTGCAAGGCGATCAACTGCTCCTGTCTCCAGAAGCAGAAAAGGCCATCGGCCTCACTCTAGCCAAGGTCGAGCTGCGGGACCTGAAGCAGGCCATTCGGGCACGCGCATCGGTGGAAATCCCGTGGCATCAGCGCGCGTACGTTACCACGCTCGTGCCTGGAAGGATCGAGCGAATCCTCGCGGGACCCGGCGACGTGGTCGAAGCGGGTCAGGAACTCGCGATCATGAAGAGTCTTCAGTTGGAAACGCTGCAGCAGGAATTACTACAGACGAAAGGGGAATTGGACCTCGCCGACCGCGTGCTCGAGCAGCGGGCAGACTTGACCCGAGGCGGAATCATTCCAGGCAAGGATCTGCTTGAAGCCCAGACGGCACGAGCACAGAAAGCGGCCCGGCTGAAGATCACGCGCGGCAAGCTGCTGGCGTTGGGACTTGAAGGGGACGCGATCCAACAGGTGCTTGCGACGGGTGATACGGTCCGATCGCTCGCGATCAAAAGCCCGCGGCGAGGAATCGTGTCGCAAGCCGACGTGCTTACCGGGGAGACTGTGGAGCCGATCGAGCACCTCTACCACGTCGTTGATCCTTCGCTCGTCTGGATCGTGGGAGAAGTGCTGGAGACGGAACTCGCCGCCGTGCGCGAGGGCGCGCCGTGCCGCTTCAAGCCGCACTCGCTGCCCAGTCAGTCGTTCGAGGGAACGATCAAGCATGTCGGGCTGAAGGTGGAACCAAAGCACCGAACGGCCCATGTCTTCGTCACGCTGGACAACCCCGAGCACGTTCTGCGCGTCGGCATGTTCGGCCCGCTCGACATCGAGGTTCGGCTATCGAAAGACGCTGTGGTGTGCCCGGCCGAGGCCCTGATACGCGGCTCGGCCGGAGAATATGTGCTGCTCGAGCGCGGCAAAGGGAAGTTTCAGCGGCGGCCCGTGAAGGTCGGCATGCGCGATCGGAAGGGCGCCGAGATTCTCGATGGTTTGTTTCCGGGCGACCGCGTTGTGGTCGTCGGGAACCGCGTTCTCGCGTCGCTCTTCGGTCAAGGTTCTCCCAGAGAGTCCGCGGAATCGACTCGCGACGAACGCAGTGAGATGCAGTCCGGTGGTCCGAACAGCGCGAGTTCCGACGCCAGCCTGCTTGCGCATGGAGTGATCGAACTTCCGACACATCGAAAGCTCTTTGCCACCTCGCCCGCGGAAGGCCGAATCGCACGCATTCTCGTCGAGCACGGTCAGCGCGTGTCGGCCGGCGAGGCGCTGGCGGAAGTCGAGAGCCTGCAATTGCGCACGCTCCAGCTTGATCTGCTCGAAGCGCGGGCACAACAAGGTTGGGCGAGCCAGTCGCTGGACCGCCTCGAACGGTTGAGGACGCGGGGAACCGCGGAAAAGGACCTGTGGCAACTCCGCACCGACCTGGCGTCGCTTGAGAACAAGGCGCTCAGCCTCACGCGACAGCTCATGCTGCTCGGCCTCGCGGATGACGAGATCCGACGCATCGAGAAGATGGATCCTGCGTCGAGCGGTCCCGACACGGTCCTTGCGAGCATCGTGCCCATTCGCGCGCCGGCCGATGGTCGAATCGCCGACTTCGACGTGAGCGCGGGGCAACTGGTCCGGCCGCAGGACCAGCTCTTTGAGATACACGATCTGTCGAAGGTATGGGTGCGGGCGTTCGTGTTCGAGCCTGATGTGCCGCGCATCGCTGTCGGCCAGGAAGCGACGGTGACAGTTGCCTCGAATCCGAGATTCCAGGCGACCGGCAGAGTGGTGCGCTGGAGTCCGATACTCTCGTCGTCGGAGCGCGTGCTCTCTGCGTGGATCGAGTTGGACAATCCGAACGAGCAACTCAAGGACGGGATGCTCGCCCGAGCGGTCATCCGGGCGCCAGCGAACCCGCGCCCGCTCGCCGCGGCCGTGTTGAAGTAAACCGGCTCTCCGCAGGCTTTGGGGATTATTGGGGCGCAGGCGTCCCGCCTGCCCAACAA
>DAIOWH010000208.1:0-9485 GCA_036758585.1 Planctomycetia bacterium | reverse complement strand
CTGGCGAACAGCAACCGCTCCGGGCCGAGCAGTCCGTGGCAGAACCGAATCGCGTCAGGCAGCGGCGAGACGATGTCGAACCACACCTCGCGCAAGTATTCCAGCGGCTTGCGCTGCAGATTTTTTGGGCCGCGCTTGAGCACGGTCACTTGATGCTCCAGCCGCCCAATGATGTAGGGCAGCGTGCCGCCGAGGTGCGGGCACACGAGGCGCAGACGCGATTGCCGGTCGAGCAGACCGGACATGATGAGCCGCGTGAGTGCGATGGTGTTGTCGAACATGTTGCCCAGCGTGCTCGTCATCTCGTAGCCCTTCACGAACTCGGTGGTGAGCGGCTTCGCAGGGTGCAGCAGCACAGGCAATCCGAGTTCCTCCACGCGCGTCCAGAAGTCCGCGAACTCCGGCTCGTCGGAGAAGCGCCCGGCGAGATTGGTGTAGAGCAGCACGCCCTTCATCCCGAGTGTCGCGCAGCGGTCCAGCTCCGTGAGCACCGCCTTCAAGTCAGGAAACGGCAGCACACACAGCCCAATGAAGCGCGCGGAATGTTTGCTCACGATGCCGGCGATGTAATCATTGAGCATCCGCGCGACGGCGGGCGCGTCCGCACCGAACCACTCCGGGCCGGGATCATTCGTGGAGAGCGCGGCGAGGGTGATGCCCGCCGCGTCCATCGCCGCGAGCTTCGCCTCGACGTCGAGATAGTGCGGCGGCACCTTTCGCAGCCAGTCGCCCATCTGCAACACGCGCCCGCCGTCGCGGGTGAAGACGCGCGGATCGCTCGCCCGCTTTTCCATGAGCGCGATTTGCTCCGGGCAAAACAGATGGCTCTGGCAATCAATGAGGCCTCCCGGCATCGCGGGCGTTTCATCGGCCAGAAGAACTGCCGACAGTGGCGTGATCGCGCCGCCCGTGGCGGTGAGAAACGTGCGGCGGGAAACTTTAGAGGTGCGTGTCATTGTTTATTTGGCCTTAAAAAGCCCGCTCGCCACGACCTCCTGCACGAGCGAGCGCAGGCCGGGTTTGCCGGGTTTGGTTTTCGCGATGATGGACTCGATGGACGCCGAGGTTGTGCAAATGGCGATGAGTCGGCGCGGGATGGCCGCCGTGGTTTTGCCAAACGCGGGCCGCATGGCGTCAAGCATCGGCAAGGCGAGTGTGGCCCCGGCGGCGCGGAGAAACGTGTGGCGGAAAGTGGGCTGCGGGCGGTGTGGGTCATGGTTCTAGAATTAGGTTGCCGCGCGTAAAGCGCCGGCGATTCGTAATGCGCTCAAGCCACCTCCACACTCTTCGCCACTACGGCGTCCGGTTTATCCTTGCCGGCCTTCACGGTGTATTTGCCCGGCGCATAGACGCGCGGCGTGAAGCTCTCGCCGGCGGCGCGGACGGTGTAGAGGATTTCGCCGGTGGCTTCGGCGATGACTTGCACGACGGGGCGCGGCACGCCGTCGAGTTTCACCGGCGGGAGCTGGGCGTGGACTTTGCGGCCGTCGTTGACGTCCTGCGCGATGGTGATGGGCCAGCCGGGAAATTGGGCTTTGTCGCCGTCGGTCACTTTGGAAAAGCGCGGCCAGCACTCGAAGGTGATTTGACGCGTGCGTTTGTTGAAACGGATGAGGCCGTAGCCGTCGGCGCGCTGCTTTTCGTCGGCGAGGTCGGCGGGGTTCGCGTAGGCGAGCATGGTGATGGGGTTGCCGAGGCCATCTTTGAAATCGCCGGTCCACGGGAGCGGGCTGCCGGGCACGGCGTTCGGTCCGGGCTTCTCGTCGAGCGGATGCCACCAGCGTCCGTAGATGGTGTTCACGAGCGCGGGGCTGGTGAAGCCGTAGGGGCCGTCGCCAAACGCATCAATGCCATGCTTCACGACGACGGCGAGGTGCTGGTCGCCGCACAGATGCGGTGCCCACGCGCGGCGAATCTCTCTCAAGGCGCGATTGCGACCGCTCTGCGGCCAGCCATTGCAGTCCAGGTCGGCCAGCAAGCGGCTATTGCGGCCGCCGTGCATGTGGACCGCGCCGCAGAAGGCGGTGGCGGACAGCACGCACTTCATCACCGCGCCGCCGCTGTAGTCCTGGCCCCACTCGTGCAGGAATTTTTCCTGTCGCTGACCCAGCAACTCCAAGCCGGGGAGGTCGATGCTCTGCGGGTCGTACGACGGATCGTTGATGTGGTCGGGACGCGGCCCCATCTGCGGGATCATTCCTGCCGGGCCAGTTTTGAACTTCCGGTCCTCCAAGATGGCGAAGTCGATGCCGCCGACAGTCAATCGCGTGAAATAGACGGTGATGTCCCGGTTGACCGGCGCGGGATCGGGCGAGTCGGGCAGATGCCACGATTGCTGCCGCTGCACCTGATTCACATAAGCCACCGGATAGCGATAGCCGCCGTCGGCATCCCCTTCGATGTGCGACTGCCCGCCCGCCTCGCCCCACAGATTGCCGTGGCCCACATCGTGATCGTCGGGAATACAAACCGTCGGTCGGTCGCGAATGATGTCGCGGAACTGCAAACCGAACTCGATCCAGCCCGCCGTGTGCTCGGTGTGGCGATACGTCTGATCGCCGCCGAAGAAGAGCACGTCAGGGTCTTGAGCACGCAGGTTCTGGACGATCTCCGTGCGCGGGCCAACTGTGCGACTGGAGTTGCAACTCATGTTGGCGACGACGATGACATCTTTCTCCACCGGGTCGCGGCGGATGAGTCCCGCAAACATCGCCTTCTCACCATGACGCACTCGGTAGGGCACGTCCTTCGAGCCATCCCAGCCCTCAACGCGGAAGTGCGCGTCCCAGCCCGGATACAGCACTTCGGCGCGCGCGATTTCCTTCCACACGCCGCCGTCGCGCTTCACCTCCAGCCGCGCCACGCGCTCCTCACCCGGCTTCAACGGGAAAAGCTGCGCGCTCATTTTCAGCACGCCACCTTGCTGCGTGTAACACGCAAAGCACACGACCTGCTCGCGCGGCACATCCATCGACGGCGCGGGCGACGGACCACCAGCTCCCTTGGTCTTGCCTTTCGTGTTCTTGTTCGCATTCGCCGCCGCCGCCGCGCCCTTCGTCCACCACTCGCCAGTCGTAAGCGATTCGAGATTGGGAAACTTCGTGCCAAACGGTTGCGCGGTTTCCTGCGCGAGCGAGGTCACCGGCTTGAGCGCGAGCACGCCAACTCCGGCAGCGGTCAGCTTGATGGCAGTACGTCGGTTGATGGGTTTCATGGCAGAGCGGTTTCTCTTGGCGTTTTGCGATTCGCGGTTTCGATTCAGCGTCGTGCGGCGAGTTGGCGTTTCAGATCCGCAAGCGTGGCGGCGTTCGCGGGATCAGCAACGACATTGTGCCATTCGCCGGGGTCGGCGTCGTGGTCGTAGAGTTCGGCGGTGCCGTCGCTCCATTCGATGTAGCGCCAGCGTTCCGTGCGCAGGCTGAAGCCGGTCATGCCGCCGCCGCGTGTGATGTGCGTGAGCGCGGAGTCGTGCAGCGTTTTCTCCGGGTCGACGAGGAGTGGCTGAAGACTCTTGCC
This sequence comes from Planctomycetia bacterium, assembly GCA_036758585.1. Lineage (GTDB taxonomy): Bacteria > Planctomycetota > Planctomycetia > JALXBF01 > JBGPMX01 > DAIOWH01. Next base: position 5,969 of record DAIOWH010000208.1, on the reverse strand, counting down.
TTTCACCGTCGATGGGACGGGCAGTCCGCAGAGGCCGGCAACGGTGGAGTAAATATCGAGGAACTCGACGAGACTGCGGCAAACGCCGGGCTTCACGCCGGGTGCGACGACCAAGAGCGGCGCGCGGCACGAACGCTCGAAGAGCGTGTTTTTGTTCCACCAGCCACGCTCGCCGAGGTGGTAGCCGTGATCGCCCACGAAGATGACCACGGTCTTTTCCCAAAGCTTCAGGCGGTCCATCGCCGCCATGAGCCGGCCTACTTGCGCGTCGGTCTGCGTCACGCCTGCGTAGTAGTGCGTGAGGAAATCCATCCGGTCGCGGTCATCGAACTGCTGGAACGCGGCTTCGAACGGGCCGCCTCCAAGCGACTGCTTGAACAGCGGTGAGGCGTCGGCCGGGTCACGGTGCAGCGTCAGCGAGCCGGCGGGAAACTGCGCGACGTATTTCTTCGCGACGACGAACGGGTCGTGCGGACGATGAAAGCCCGCGCCGATGAACCACGGTTTGCCCGCGAGCCGCTCCATCGCGGCGATGGCCTGCTGCGCGGTCTGGCCGTCAGACTGGTCGTCGTCGCCCCCTTCAAGGTCGGCAACTTCGCACCACTTGAGTTTGCCGGCGGTGAGATTACGGCGTGGGCCTGTGCTGCCGAGCTTCGTGGGGCGGAACATTTTCGCGTCATCCCACGACCTGCCGTTGTCGAGGAAGCGGTTCTCCGTTTCGCCTTCGACGAGGCCGGCGTGAAAAATCTTCCCGTAGGAAAGCGCCGTCGCGCCGTGCCGCCGGAAGAGCTGCGGCAGCGTCACGATGTCCGGCATCTTCTCGCGAAAGAATGTGCCGTTGCCCGTGATGCCGTTGTGCTCCGGGCGCGTGCCGGTAAGCATTGAGACGCGGCTGGGATTGCACACGGGATACTGCACATACGCGCGGTCGAAGCGCACGCCGCGCGCGGCGAGGCGGTCGAGGTGCGGCGTCTTCGCCTGCGCGTCGCCGTAGCAACCCATCGCGGGCCGCAGGTCATCGGCCATGATGAGCAGGACGTTGTAGCGTGGCGCGTCAGCGGCGTGTGCATGTGCGGCGACGGCGAGCAGAATCGCGAGTAATCTCATGGTGAATGCACGTCTTCTAGCGGAAGCGAGTTACAGTTGCCGACGGACGACGATCAACCAATCCTCGGTCGGGTCGGCGGGAGGTTGACCGAAGGCTCGTTTGCCGCCGCCCTGGATCGAGTTTACGGAACCGTTGACGAGTTCTCCGCCGCTGCGCGGATTGAACCATTTTACGCTGAACTCGCCCGGCGCGGCAGCGAGATCGAGGTCGGTCGTGCCGCCGGCGGGCAGATAGATGAGGTAAAGCGCGCCGGCTTTCGCGAAACAGAACTTCGAGTTGTCGTCCTTCGGGTTGCCGATGAGCGCGTTGGCGGTACTCATTTCAGCGAACGGGATCTTTTCGTCGCGGAAGAAGTCGAGGGCGATGCGGCAGTAGTCCCACGACTTGTCGCGGCTGCGGAAGTCTTCGCAGACGAGATCGTTCTCGGGCAGTTGGTAGCCGAAGTAGTATTCGACTCCCGCGCCGCCGGCCATGAGATTGCCCCAGAGGCAGAATTTGCGAATGTCGTGCATGGTGTAGGCAGCCGAGGCCACGAATCCCTCGCCCGCTTTGCCTTTGGCATCCTTGTCCTCGGCAATGCCGCTGTGCCCTTGGAAGCCAGGGTCTGGCGGCACGCCGAGGCTGGCGGGATTTTGTTCGTCGTGCGCCACGACCCACGCACGCCCAGTGGCGGCGGATTCGGCACGCCACTGCAGTGTCTTCTTGTGCGACTGCTTCCAACTGGTCTGCAGCGACACGCCGGTGAGCAGCGACTTGTCGCCCAGGAGTGGCCGATAAACCTTTTCCATCTCCGGCGGGAAGGTGTGCAGGACGATGTGGTGCCGATAGGGATCGGTGTCGTGGAGGAACTTCACCATGTCCTGCACTTCTTCGGTGCTCTGCGTGTTCTCCTCGCCGATGTTCCAGTTCAAAGCGAGCGCGTGGCCGAAGCGGGCGATGAGCTCCCGGCAATACAGCTTGCGTTCGACGCCGAGTCGTCCGCCGTCGAGGGCTTCGGGACGTCTGCCCTGTCTGCGTTCCATGCCGAGGCGTTCGTCGTCGGATTCGTTCTCCTGAAGTTTGAAGTGCAGATAGAGGCCGAGCTTGGTGGCGTGATCGAAGACGATGCCCCACTGGTCGAGCTTGGAACAGTCGTAGTGCAGCTTCGCGTCGCGCTCGACGAACGGCCAGACGTTGTCACCATCGCCTGCGGCGTTGTAGGTGAGAAAGGAAAACGCATTGACGCCTTTGCCGGCGAGGTAGTTCAGTGCGCCGATCAGGCCGCGGCCTTTGCCGCCGCGCCACGTCGGATCGCCGGACTTCCAGTCGCGGACGTGCGGTTCCCAGGTTTTGAGGGGGACATTCTTCTTGCGGGCCTCGGTGCCGTCGAAGTCGGCATACGCCAACAACGTCTCCGGTGCGTCGGGGCCGGCCTTGAGGAAAAATTCCTTCGACCCCGCGAACTGGAGGTGATGCTTGCCGACATATTGCAGCCGACCGTGCGCTCGGAAATCGCGGCCTGATTTGTCCGTTGTCGCGATCGTGAACTCGCCCGTTTTCCCATCGAACGGCGCGACCGGTTGCGCTGCATTCTCGCCCACCGGCCCGACGGCGACATGCGGCCCGCGCAGAAACTGCACGCTCCACGTCCAGCGCCCCGCTTTGTCCGGCGAAAGATGCGCGCGCCACTTCGTGCCCGCGTCCGCGCCGGACTCGGCGGCATTTCCATCCGCCGCAAAATAGCCCGGCACGAGATACGACGGCGCACCGCTTTCATGCGTGAACGTGACGTTGAAGCGACAATCAGTGAACGGATTCGGCTGCGTGTCTCGCTCTCGGGAAAACGGGCCATCGAGCGTAAGCGTGACTTTGTGCCACTCCTTCAGCTCGCCCGAGATGCTCACGTCACCAGTCCCGTCCGGCTGACGCGGCTCCGCGCGCGTTTCGTCGGTGCCCGCGGCACTCATGCCGCCGACGATTAGCAGCCAACTCAACACACACCAAGAGTTCAGACGCATCGTTGTTTGTCCCATGTGGAGTGATTCGGGCCGGCGATCGTCGTGGTTCGCTCCGCGAACCCACGTTGAAGCCGCGTTGGATCGTTAAACCTGCGTTGGATCGCGGAGCGATCCACGACCATGATCCACGACAATAATCCACGACCATTTTTGATCGCGGGCCGAGGCCGATCAATCGCCGTTGTTGTACCATATACGGGCCAACGTTGCCCGATCGGGCCATGCAGCGATTGCTCAAACCGGAATTCAAGGATTCACAATGACGAGTGTGTCGAATCGAACGTATCGCATCGCCGTGCTGCCGGGCGACGGCATCGGGCCTGAGGTGATGGCTCCCTCGCTGGAAGCGTTGCAGGCCGCTGCGGAATCGGCGGGCGGGTTGCGATTGAACTTCACGTCGCACGCGGCCGGCGCGGAGCATTACCGGTCGCACGGAGAAGCGCTGCCGCGGGCCGTGCTCGATGACTGCCTCGCGGCGGATGCGGTGTTCCTCGCGGCCATCGGACTTCCCGACGTGCGACAACCGGACGGGACCGAAGTGCAGCCGGTGATGATGGTCGGCTTGCGGCGAGCGCTCGGACTGCACTCGGCGATCAGGCCCATCAAGCTGTATCCGGGGGTCGCCTCGCCGCTGCGCGACGTCGGAGCCGGCATCGACTTCGTCATCGTGCGCGAGAATCTGGAAGGGCTGTTTGCTTCGTTCGGCGGCGGTACGACGGTCGGCGATGCGGTCGCGACCGACACCATCGTCATCACGCGCGAAGGAACGACGCGCGTCTGCGAGACCGCGTTTCGATTGGCCGAACGCCGGCGCGGACGACCGCTCGACGGACGTCGGCTCGTCACCTGCGTGGACAAGGCGAACGTCTTCCGCAGCTTTGCGTTCTTTCGCCGCGTGTTCGATTCGGTCGCGGCGGGACATCCGCAAGTCGCCGCCGAGGCAACCTACGTGGACGCGGCGAGTCTGTATCTCGTTCAGAACCCGCAGGCGTTTGATGTGCTCGTCATGGAAAACCAGTTCGGCGACATCCTGTCGGACCTCGGAGCCGCGCTGGTCGGCGGATTGGGGCTGGCTCCCTCGGCCGAGATCGGCGACCGGCACGCGCTGTTTCAACCGTCGCACGGCACTGCCCCGCAACTCGCCGGACAGGACATCGCCAATCCCCTGGCCACCATCCTCAGCGGCGCGATGCTGCTGGACTGGCTGGGCGAAACGCGCGATGACCCGGCCGCCAGCGAAGCCGGTCGGCGGATCGAAGCGGCCGTCGCGCGCGTGCTGGCCGAAGGCCGAGTTCGCACGCGCGATCTCGGCGGATCGAGCGGCACGCGCGCCGTCGGTCAGGCCGTGGTGGCAGCCATTCGAGCGGGAGAATCAACGTGAGCAATTCCAACGTAAGCAACTCGCATCCCGTCGTGCTCGTCACCGGCGCGGCGGGCAACATGGGCCGCAAGCTGCGAGCCCATCTGGAAGGCCGAGCCAACCTGCGGCTGCTCGATCGCGATCCGCGAGGCGATGCGGCGATTCAGGCCGCCGACCTTGCGACCTGGGGCGACTGGACCGAACGGTTTCGCGGCGCGGATTGCGTCTTCCATTTCGCCGCCGATCCGGAAGCGTACCGCTCGTGGCCCGAGCTGATCGGGCCGAACGTCGATGCGTTGATTCACACGTATCAAGCGGCCGCGCTCGGCGGCGCGCGGCGGATTGTGTTTGCCAGTTCCAATCACGTGATGGGCGGCTATCAGGACGATCCGACCGCCGTGTTGTCGGACGCAACGCCGCCGCGCCCCGGACTGAAATACCTCGTCGATGGCACGCCGCGCCGCAGCGACGCGTACGCCGCCGCGAAATTGTTCGGCGAGCGGCTGGGCCGTTGTTATGCCGCGAGCCACGGGATCGAAACGATCGCCGTGCGCGTCGGCTGGATCTGGCGCGGCGGGGCGAACGACCCGAGCAACCTGCCCGCCGAACGCGGCGAATGGTTCCGACTGATGTGGCTGTCCGACCGCGACTTCCTGCGGCTGATGGACTGCTGCCTCACGGCCGACCTGACCAGCAAACTTGGGACCGACAAATGCGTGATCGTCAACGGCGTGTCGGCCAACAGCGGGATGAAATGGGACCTCGAACCCGGCCGCCGCGAACTCGGCTTTGAACCGCTGGACGACATCGCGCGGGTCACGTCCCCGTGGCGGCCATCTTCCGCGGGAACTTCGCCCGCGTGGCCCGATCTGTCGCGGTCGCGTTGGATCGACCTGACACTGCCGCTGGAACGCGGCCTGCGCGGCTTCGATTGGGACACGAAGTGCACGGTCGCCCGCGACGGCTGGAACGCGCGCACGCTGCACGTCTATTCGCACTGCGGCACGCACATGGACTCGCAATTCCATTTCGAGGCCGGCCCCGCAACGATCGACCAGATTCCGCTCGACCGCTGTTGCGGCCCCGCGCGAGTCATCTCACTGCCGCACACGCAACCGGGCGAACTCCTCACCGTCGCGCACCTGGGACCGCTGGCCGCATCGTTCTCACGCGGCGAAGTTCTGCTGCTGGCGACCAACTGGAGCCGCCATCTCGCGGATTCAGCCCTCTATCGCGATCAACTCCCGCGCATCGGCGACGACCTTGCCCGCTGGTGCGTCGATCGTGGCGTGAAGCTGCTGGGCGTCGAACCGCCGTCGGTCGCGGACGTCAACAATCTCGAAGAAGTGACTCGCATCCATCGCATCCTGCTCGGCGGCGGAATCACGATCGTCGAAGGCCTGACGAATCTCGACCAGCTTCCCGCCGCTGGCTCGTGGTTCATCGCCACTCCGCTCAAGATCACCGCCGCCGACGGCTCCCCCTGCCGCGCCGCCGCGCTCGT
>DAIOWH010000207.1:0-9603 GCA_036758585.1 Planctomycetia bacterium | reverse complement strand
GAAACTCCAAGCCGAAAAGATAGCCGAGATCTACGGTCGATTTGCCAAAGGCAGGAGCGATTTCCCAGTTACGACAAGTGAAGCACCCCATGATTCTCGAACGGTTCGAGAACCCCAGCGTCAATGCCACCGCCAAGACTTCGGGTCCTTCTGCCGCCCGCGCCTTCACTGCACGCAGACGACCAACTCCCAAGATTGACCGACAAGCGTCTTCAGCTTCATTACAACATCCAAATCCATCTACCCGAATCGCGTGCCCGAGGGGGATGACTTCCCGGTTGGCAACGTCAACTTTGCCGAGGCGGAGTCGTTTTGCCGGAAGCTCACGGAACTTGGCCGTCAATCGGGCGAGCTGCCGACGGGTTGGGAGTTCCGGCTACCCACCGAAGCGCAGTGGAATACGCCTGCCGGGCGGGAACGACGACGGCCACTTCATTCGGTGAGCGGCTCAGCAGCACGCAGGCGAACTTTAGGGGCAAGCCGTACAACGGGAGCGAGCCGGGACCGTCGTTGGGTCGGGCCGCACCGGTCGGCAGCTACCCCGCCAACGCCTGGGGGCTGCACGAGATGCACGGCAACATCTTCGAGTGGTGCCGCGATTGGTACCACGCCAGGCTGCCGGGGGGTGCGGATCCGGATTTGTATTCGGCGAAGTCTTCGGCCGCGGTGAATCGGACCGGCGACGTATCGCGCGTGCGCCGAGGCGGCTGCTGGGCCGATGAAGGTTGGCCGTGCCGGTCGGCCTTTCGATTACGGTTCGAGCCGGAACGGCGTTACGACCACATCGGCTTTCGCGTCGTGGCGGTGCGGCCATGACCGAGCGACCCGAGTGTGTACCGGGGCGGGGCGATCGCCACACGTGGTCCCGACGAACCGGTGAGGAGGGCGCAGCCTTTGACGGAATCGGTAGCCAGTGCCTATGATCGTGCCACTGTTTGACCTCGTTGAGCCGCCTGCACACCGACAGGACGGGCCATGCCGATGAACTGGATCAATCGCTGCCGCAGTCTGCTCGCGACACCTGCCCTTCTCGCCGGATCGATCGCATCGATCGCACTGAGTGCTCACGACGGACCGGCCGCGGCGCCGACTCGCTTCAGCGAACACCTCATCAAGAGCGGTTACTCCTACTCGTACGGCCTCGCCGCCGCCGACTTGGATGGCGACGGCGACCTCGACATCACCAGCGCCGACACGAGAATCTTCAAGCTGTACTGGTTCGACAACGACGGCAAGGGCGGTTTCAAAGAGCACCTCATCGAAAAAGAGTACCGCGATCGCCTCGAGCGCCACGCGATCGGCGACGTCGACCGCGACGGCAAGCCCGACGTGGTCATCATTGAGAACCTGCATGGCGACGTGCTCTGGTACCGGAACAGCGGCGCCCCGGCGAAGGAACCGGGCTGGCAGCGATTCACCATCACGCACCACACAATCCCCGGCGCCTACGACGTCGATCTGGCTGATCTCGACGGCGACGCCGACCTCGACGTGGCCGCGTCCACCTGGCGGCTCAGCAACAAGTTCGTCTGGTGCGAGAACCCCGGCGACGTGCTCCGGGGCGAGCATTGGAAGCTGCACATCATTGAGGAGAACGTCGGCGAAACGCGCACGATCCGCGTGGCCGATTTCAACCGCGACGGCCGTCCCGATCTGTTGGGCACCGCGCGCGATACGAACCTGACCGTGTGGTACGAGAATCCCGGCGATCCGCGATCGAAGCCGTGGACGCGACACGTCATCGATGCCAAGTCGCCGCAGCCCACGCACGGCATGCCCGCCGACATCGACCGCGACGGCGATCTCGACGTGGTCATGGCCCTCGGCATGATCGCCGCCGCTGGCCAAACCGGCACGCGCGAGATCGTCTGGTACGAAAATGCCGGGCCGGGCAAGGGCGGCGAGTGGACCAAGCACGTGATCGGCGGCGACTTCGATAACGCCTTTGAGGCGATCGCGGTGGACATCGACGGCGACGGCGACCTCGACGTCCCCGCGACGAGTTGGGGCACGCCCAACGGCCGCGTCGTGTGGTTCGAGAATTCCGGCGACCCGAAAGCAAGATGGACGATGCACGAGTTGAAGTCCAACTGGCCGCGCGCCAATCAGATCATCGCCGCCGACCTCGACGGCGACAAGCGGCCCGATCTGGTCGCCGGCGCCGAGGTCGGGGCGAACGAAGTGCGATGGTGGCGCAACGAGGGCCGCAAATGAAACTCGCGCCGGACAAGGCGTCCGGTTGATGCGGAGGGGGAACTCACCCTAGAATGAGACCCGTCTGGTTCCACTGTAGGAGCGAGTGAGCATGCGAACTAGTCTGACGGCAGGCGGAGTTTGTGCGTTGGCGTTGGTCGGACTCTTGACCCTCACCGGCCTGGCGAGCGCCGCGACAGACGATCCGGCGCCGCCGGCGGCCCTGGCCAAGAGTGCTCCCGAAGGAGTGGCCGATCTGCGGGCCATCGAAGGGCACGTGACCGCGCTGGCCGAGAAGGTCTTGCCGTGCACGGTCGCTCTGCAGGTCGGCGGCGCGCGGGCGAGCGGCGTGATCGTGACCGAGGACGGCTACGTGTTGACCGCGGCCCACGTGATCGGCCGACCCGGCCGCGACGTGACGATCACCTTCTCCGACGGCCGCACCGTCCAAGGCAAGACGCTGGGCCTGAATCCCGACGTCGACGGCGGGTTGATTCGAATGAACGACGAGGGACCCTGGCCGTTCGCCCCGATCGCGCCGAAGGACGAGTCGCCGAAGCGTGGCGATTGGTGCCTGGCGGCGGGGCATCCCGGCGGCTTCCAGCCCAGCCGAACGCCACCGCTGCGACTGGGCCGCGTGATCGCCTCGGAACCCGGCGTCATTCGCACCGACTGCACCATCTCGATGGGCGACTCGGGCGGCCCATTGTTCGACATGCATGGCCGCGTCATCGGCATTCACAGCCGCATCGCCGAACAAACGACCATGAACTTGCACGTGCCCGCGGCGACCTACCAGGAGGCTTGGGACGTTCTTAAAGCCGGCGAGATCGCGGCGCGCAGGGCGTCGAACAGATTCCTTACTCGGCTCGACGTCAACGGCGACGGCAAGATCATTCGGTCGGAGATCAAGAACGAATTCCTGCTGCAGGTCTACGACCGCCTGGCCAGCAAGCTCGAACTCGACCCCGAAAAGACTTACGAAGTTGAGGACCTCAGGAAGTCGCTCGGGCTCAGCACCCCACGCGGATTCGATCCGCGCAACCTCCCCGCGCCGACGATTCTCGATCGGTCGAGCGAATCGCTGCCGCGCGACGAGTTCGCACAGGGTCGTGCGGTCCGGGCCGCCTTCGGCGAGTTGGTCAACAAAACGCGGGGGGCTACGGTTCGCATCAAGTGTGAGGGCAAAGACGTCGCCCTTGGCGCGATCGTCTCGGCAGACGGCTGGATCGTCACTAAAGCCAGCGAGCTTGCCAATCGCGACAAGATTGTCTGCGTGCTCAGCTACGGCCGCGAACTCGACGCCCGACTGGTCGGCGCCGACGCCGCCTCCGACGTCGCCGTTCTGCGCGTCGAGGCGAGCGACCTCAAGGCCGTCGAGTTCCAGTCGGCCACGTTGCGACCCGGCATGTGGCTCGCCTCACCGTCGAATTCGTCGGATCGGCTGGCCGTCGGGGTGGTCAGCGTCGCGGAACGACTGATCGCCCGCAGCCCGGGAGTGCTCGGCGTGCTGATCGACGACCGCGAAGCGGGCGCGACGGTCCGTCAGGTCATGCCCGGCAGCGGGGCCGCCGCGGCCGGCATCAAGCCGGGCGACGTGATCACGCACATCGCGGCCGAACCGGTTGCCCGCCTCGCGGAGTTGCAAACGGCTGTGCGCAAGCACCGAGTCGGCGACGTTGTGCAGGTGACCGGAAAACGCGAAGACGAAACGCTCGAACTGTCTGTACGCCTGGGCATGCCCGAGAACAGTCTGGGCGCCGATCCGACTCGCGTCACGGGCGCACTCAGCGGTCGCCGCGACGATTTCCCCGCGGCGATCCAGCACGACACGGTGTTGCGGCCAACCGACTGCGGCGGCCCGGTCGTTGACCTCGCCGGTCGCGTCATCGGCATCAACGTCGCCCGCGCCGACCGCACCGCCAGCTACGTCCTACCCAGCTCCGCTGTGCTGGAGACACTCGACAGAATCAAGGCAAAGTCCCCTGCCGTTCCCGAGAAGACCGGGATGGAATGATCGCGACAATCGTAGATCGCCAAGCCGCGCTTCGCGCATCGGGAACCCGGCGTCCGCGCAACATGATTGTCGACAAGCGTGAAACCCGTGTCCGCGAGATGTTCTCGGCGATCAGTCCGCGCTACGACTTCCTCAATCACCTGCTCAGCTTGAACGTCGATCACCTTTGGCGTTGGATCACGACGCACCTCGTGCCGCCGCAGGGCGACAGTCCGGTGCTCGACGTGTGTACGGGGACCGGCGACCTGGCTCTGTCCTATTGGCGGCAATCGGGCGGTCGGCTGCCGGTGTACGCGTCCGACTTTTGCCATGAGATGCTGGTGCTCGGACAACGGAAGGTGCGGAGGCGAAACGCGGCACGGCACATTCGATTCATCGAGGCGGACGCGCAGCGACTGCCGTTTCCCGACGACTATTTTCAGATCGTCTGCGTCGCGTTCGGGCTGCGCAACGTCACTTGTGCAATCAAGGGTCTGATGGAGATGACGCGCGTCACACGGCCGGGCGGCAAGGTCGCGATCCTGGAGTTCTCCGTGCCGCGCGGCCGACTGTTCCGCGCGGCGTACCTGGCGTATTTCAAGCATGTGCTCCCGCTCGTCGGCCAAACGCTCGCACGCAACCGGGCCGGGGCCTACAATTACCTGCCGGCCAGCGTGCTCGAATTTCCCGCCGGGCCGGCGATGGCTGAGTTAATGACGCACGCCGGTTTGCGGTCACCCGAGTGGCGGCCGCTCACGTTCGGCATCGCGAGTCTTTACATCGGCACCAAGTAACTGAGGAACACGTATGCACCTTGGCGATGCGCCGCTAGTGCTGGCGATGACCGGGGCGAGTGGGGCACCCTACGCCGTTCGCTTGTTGCAAGTGTTGTCGCGAGCGGGTCGCGATGTCCACCTGGTGTTCAGTCAGGCCGCGGCCCAGGTGCTGGCCGAGGAACTAGACATCCATGCCGACCCCGACCACTTCGACCTGGATCGATTCTTGGTCTCGGTTCTGGGTCCTGACGCCGATCGCTCGGCGCCGGGCTCGCGGCGCTTCCACTATCATCACTACACCGATTGGTCGGCCGGCATTGCCAGCGGCTCATTCCCGACGGGCGGCATGGTGATTTGCCCGTGCTCGATGAGCACGCTCGGCGCGATTGCCGGCGGCCTGTCGACGAACCTGATTCAGCGTGCGGCCGACGTTCACCTGAAGGAGCGTCGCAAGTTGATCTTGGTGCCGCGTGAAACGCCACTCGGCCTGATCCACCTCGAAAACATGACTCGCTGCGTGCAAGCCGGAGCGATCGTGATGCCGGCCATGCCGGGCTGGTATCATCGCCCGCAGACGCTCGACGACATCGTCAACTTCGTCGTCGGCCGGATCTGCGATCAACTAGACGTGCCGCACGACCTGTTTCGACGTTGGGGAGTCGAGACCATGACGAATGACGAAGCCCGGACTTCCAAGGATTGACCGACGCCCAAGGTCGGAACCGACGAGCCGCCTCGTTACTTTGAATTTCGACCTGCGTGAAGGGACCTATCGTTGTTTGGCCAGGTTAGAACCATTTTGGAGATGATCAAGTTCAGCCACACGCTGTTCGCGCTGCCGTTTGCGCTGTTGGCGGCGGGCATGGCGACGTGGAGCGAGCTGCGCGACGGCCGGCCGTGGCGGCCGCTCGATTGGCTGGGCATCCTGTTGTGCATGGTGTTCGCGCGGAGTGCGGCGATGGCGTTCAACCGGCTGGCCGATCGAAAGCTCGACGCGATCAACCCGCGTACGGCGATGAGGCACTTGCCGGCTGGGTTGATCTCGCCCGGCGCCGTCGTGGCGTTTCTGATCGTCTGTGCGGCGGGATTCGTTGCAGCGACCAGCGTGTTTTGGTTTTCGTCGTGGAATCCGTGGCCGCTGTATCTCTCGGGACCCGTGCTGGCCTTCATCTGTTTGTACTCGCTGACGAAACGGTTCACGGCCCTGGCGCACTTCTGGCTCGGCGCGTCGCTCATGCTGGCCCCGCTGGCTGCGTGGATTTCGATTCGCGGCGACGTGGCCTGGGCGCCCGTGGTGCTGGGCGGTGCGGTACTGTTTTGGGTCGCGGGGTTCGACATCATCTACGCCTGCCAGGATCTAGACTTCGACCGCGCGACCGGCCTGCACAGCGTGCCGGCCCGGCTCGGCGTGCGCGGGGCGCTGCGCCTGGCGATGGGCTGCCATGCGATCATGATCGCACTCCTGGCCGCGCTGCCGCTCGTGTTCGACCTCGGTTGGATCTACGGCGCCGGCGTCGTGGCGGTCGCGGGGCTGATCGTCTACGAACACAGCCTCGTACGGGCCGACGATCTCGGGCGAGTGAACCTCGCGTTCTTCCACGTCAACGGCATCATCAGCGTGGCATTGCTGGCGGTCGCCGTGTTGGACATGATAGTGCCCTGAGCTGTATCCAACCTTGGGAGGCGTACTCATGAGACTGCGGCTGATAGCATGTTCCCTTGCGACGACCTTTGTGGTGCTGGCGGCCGGCGGGCTTGCCGAGGAGCCAAAAGGCGAAAAGGCGAAAACCCAACCAGTGAAACTTGCGGCCGACCTCATCGCTCAGGCGCCGGCGGCGTGGAAGGCCCAGGAAACGAAGAAACAGTTTCGCACGCACGAGTTCGTCTTCCCGAGTTCCGAAAAGGGCGCGGCCGACGGATTCATGATGGTCACCCACTTCGGCAAGCGGGGCGGCGGCGACCTCGACAGCAATTTGCGTCGGTGGTACGGCATGGTCGAACAGCCCGACGGATCGAGCACCGAGAAGGCGGCCAAGAAACACGAAATCAAGATCGACGCCGGCACGATTGTCTGGCTCGACCTGTCGGGCACGTACCTCGACCGGCCGTTCCCCGCGTCGCCGGACGTGACCAAGCGGCCGAAGTATCGGGTCTTTGCCGCCATGATCGACGCGGGCGCCGAGGGTCCGTACTGGATTCGAGCCTGGGGACCGGAAGCGGTCATGGCCTCGCATCGCGACGGGTTTGAGCAGTTCCTGAAATCGGTGGCGAAGAAGTAGAACCCAGGCAGCGAGCAGGAGGATGGAAGTGTCCGGAACCGACGCGGGACGAATGCGTGAGATTCGCGACAAGGTCGAGGCGCGGCAGCGGCTGAGTTTCGACGACGGCCTGTTTCTCTACGAGTCGAACGACCTGTTCACAATCGGCGAGCTGGCCAACCAGGTGCGCGAGCGGTGGAGCGGAAACTACACGTTCTACAACGTGAACACCCACCTCAACGCGACCAATGTGTGCGTGTACCGCTGCATCTTCTGCGCATTTCGGGCCGACCTGAAGAGTCCCAAGGGCTACTTGATGAGCGACGCCGAGATCGCCGAGCGTGCGGCCGAGGCGCAGGCGCGCGGGGCGACCGAGTTGCACGTCGTCGGCGGCCTGCATCACCAAATGCCGTTCGACTGGTACGTCAACGTGGTGCGCCTGATCCACGAGGCCGCACCGGAAATCCACATCAAGGCGTACACGGCCGTCGAGCTTCACTGGTTCCGCGAGCTGACCGGCCTCACCTATCGTGACGTGCTCCAGACCCTGATCGACGCCGGACTCGGCAGCCTACCCGGCGGCGGCGCCGAGATCTTCCACAGCGAGGTGCGCGACATCATCTGCGAACACAAGGCCGACGCGAAGGAGTGGTTCGCCGTCCACCGCACTGCCCACGAAATGGGTCTGCACTCCAACGCCACCATGCTCTACGGCCACATCGAGCGGCCCGAACATCGAATCGACCACTTGATCCGCTTGCGCGAGCTGCAAGACGAGACGCACGGGTTCCAGACGTTCATCCCGCTCGCGTTCCATCCCGACAACACGAAGTTGCTCGAACAGCGCAGAGATCTGAAAAAGCCAAGCGGCCTGGTGGACCTGAAGACCATGGCCGTCAGCCGACTGATGCTCGACAACTTCCCGCACATCAAGGCGTACTGGATCATGCTCGGGGTCAAGACGGCCCAGATCGCGCAGTCGTTCGGCTCAGACGACCTCGATGGCACGGTCGTCCACGAGAAGATCTATCACGACGCCGGCGCCGAGACGCCGCAGGAACTCACAGTGGCTGAAATCGAAGGCCTGATTCGCGAGGCAGGACGCATCCCCGTCGAACGCGACACGGTCTATCGGCGCGTCGAGCGACGCGACGGCGGTTGGAAGTCCGCCGAGCCGCTGCTCGCGGTGGTGTGACCCGTCGTCTGCGGCTTGGCCGTATTAACACTACAGCGTAGGTTGTTGGGGGAACTTCAGTCGTCGCAAGTCCTTATTTGAACGTGCCGCCAGTTGCCCATTGTGAGAACCTGCGCTGTAGTGTTAAGACCCGCACGTTATGCCGCACGCGGCAGGTCTTGCTCGTTTAACGTGGAGCCGCAGGCGACCGGAGATGCACAATCCCAGCCATGTTCTGCTGGCGCCTTCGGCTGGGCGTCAAACGAAAACGTCTCATTGATGGCCGCGTGCGGTATAGTCCCATGTCTTGGGCGTTGCATCCCACCTTCCAACGCTCGCGGGCGTGGATTGGACAACGTAGAATCGCGGACATGTCCCGCACCCATCGAACGGCATCTGACGCCGCCATCCGTCGACGCCAATTCGCGACGACGTGTTGGAGCGTGGTCCTGGCGGCCGGTCGCCGCGCATCGGCGAAGTCGCGCGACGCGTTGGCGACGCTGTGTGCCGGCTACTGGTATCCGCTCTACGGCTTCGTGCGCGCGCAAGGTTATCGACGCACGACGCACGGGACCTGACGCAGGAATTCTTCGCCCGGCTGATCGAGAGCAATACGATCGGCGATGCCGACCGTGCGCGAGGCCGTTTTCGGACATTTCTCATCGCTGCGCTGAAGCATTTTCTTGCCAACAAGCGCGACCGGGCCCGTGCGAAGAAACGCGGCGGCGGGCGCCACGTCCTGCCTCTCGACTTCGACGCGGGCGAAGATCGACTGAGCCGCGAGCCGACGCACCACGCGACGCCGGAGAAAATCTTTGAGCGGCGTTGGGCCCTCGCGCTGCTCGAAACGGTCCTCGCGCGGCTGCGCGAGGAGTTTCAGGCCGGCGGGAAGCGTGAACTGTTCGAGCGCCTCAAAGGGTCGCTGGCGGGCCAAGGCGATGCCGGCGGCTACGCGAATATCGCGGCCGAGTTGGGCATGACCGAAGGGGCGATCAAGGTTGCGGTGCATCGGCTGCGGCGCCGATATCGCGAACTGCTCCGAGACGAAATCGCCCAAACCGTCGCCGATCCGGCCGACGTCGACGAGGAAATCCGCGACCTTTTCGCGGCCCTGAGCGCGTAAGATCGGCGTCAGTGTCGGCTTTCGCTCCGCGAAAGCGGGCCTATTCGCGGAGCGAAAAGCGACTTTCGCTGAGCGATCGTGTA
>DAIOWH010000206.1:0-9649 GCA_036758585.1 Planctomycetia bacterium | reverse complement strand
ACAAACGCCAGCCATGCCTCGCCTGCGGCTGCGGGTTAAACGAATTCGAACCCCTCTCAATGTGGAGCAGTACATAGCTGTGGGACGGGCTTCCAGCCTGCCCAATATCGTCACGAGTCGGCAGGATGGCAGCCTGCCCCACGACCGACCCATCCCTTGGGAGTGATTTTCCGGTCCGATTGAGGCACAATAATGCCGGACATTTCTCAGAAAAGAAAGGGCACGCCATGAGGACCGAAGATCACGTCGAAGTCTACAGTGCGATCGACAGTTTCGAGGCTCACCTCGTGCGCAACTTGCTCATCGACGAGGGCGTCGAGGCCATCGTCGTCGGCGACGCCGCCGAGGGAACGGTCGGCGAGCGATCGCCATTCAGCACACCGCCGCGCGTCTGGGTGCCGCCTGATGATCTCGACCGATCGCGCCCCATCATCGACAGATACCAACAGTGGTTGATCCATCGCGCCGAGGCGTCGCAGGCCGAGGCGGCCGCGGTGGAATCGACCGGCGAACCCTATTGTTATCACTGCGGCGAACCGATCGCGGCCGGCCAGACGCCGTGCCCGTCGTGCGGTCAGCCGCTGGAGTGGGACGTCACACGTTCTGTGGAGAGTTGAACCATGATCAAGCTCAAACGCATTCTGGTGCCGACCGATTTCAGCGAGCCGTCGCAATCGGCCATGATGTACGCCCGAGCGTTCGCCGCAGAGTTCGACGCCGCGCTGCACATATTGCACGTGACGGAAGACCCGTTTGTATATGCCCCGGTCTCGGAGGGGTTCGTGCCGCCCCCGCGTTTTCATGAAGAAATGGAGGCGGCCGCGCGAAGCCGGTTGGAATCGTTGCTCACGTCCGATGAACGCGAGCAGTTTCACGCCCGGCTGATGCTGCGCACCGGCAGCCCGTTCGTCGAAATCGTGCGCTACGCCAAGGCCGAGGAAATCGATCTGATCGTCATGGGCACGCACGGCCGCGGCGCGATCGCTCACATGCTGCTCGGCAGCGTCGCCGAACGCGTCGTGCGCAAGGCCCCGTGTCCCGTGCTGACCGTGCGGCGCCCCGAACACGAGTTCGTGATGCCGTGATCGTCCTCGCGTGGCTACTGACGAGTTGGGCCGCCGTTGCGGCCGAGGGTCGCAACGCCGCTTCGAGCCAAGGCTTCGACGCCTGGCCCGGCGAGACGCCGCCTGCGCTGGTCGACATCGATACCGCCCGGCTCGCGCAGATCGACGACGCCGTCCGCGATGCGATCGCGCGGCAGAAGTGTCCCGGCGCCGTCGTGCTCGTTGCTCGACGAGGTCGCGTCGTCTGGTGGCGGCCGTACGGCCAACGCATGCTTGGTGACGCGCCCGAGCCGATGAGCCGCGAGACCGTTTTCGATCTCGCGTCGCTCACCAAGGTCATCGCGACGGCTACGTCGGTCATGGTGCTGGTCGACCGCGGACAGGTGTTGCTGACCGATCGAGTCGGTCGTCACGTTCCTGAGTTCGCGACCGCCGGCAAGGAATCGATCACCGTCGAACAACTGCTGCGCCATCGCGGCGGCCTCATCGCCGACAACCCGCTGGCCGATTATCGCGATGGCCCGGCCGCGGCGCTCGATCGCATCTGGCAACTGCGACCGTTGCACGATCCGGACAGCCGCTTCCTGTACACCGACGTCGGGTACATCGTGCTCGGCGAACTGGTGCAGCGCGTGGGCGGCATGCCGCTCGACCAGTTCGCGCGCGCGAACGTTTTCGAGCCGCTGGGCATGACCGAAACGACGTTTCGGCCCGACGGCTTCCTGTCGCTTCGCGCGGCGCCGACCGAACGTCGCGATGGACGCTGGATGCGTGGCGAGGTCCACGACCCCCGCGCCCACTTGCTCGGCGGAGTCGCCGGGCATGCCGGCCTGTTCGCGACGTCGCGCGACGTCGCCGCCTTTGCCCACATGATCATGGGCCAGGGCGAGTTGCACGGCCGCCGCGTGCTCAGTCCTGCCGCGGTCGCGGCCATGACGTCGTCTGGCGCCACGCCGCCGGGCCAGGCGCGCGGGCTTGGCTGGGACATCGACACGTCGTTCTCCGCGCCGCGCGGCGACCTGTTTCCGCGCGGCGGGTTCGGCCACACCGGGTTCACCGGCACCTCGCTCTGGATCGACCCTGCCAGCCAGACCGTCGTCGTGATTCTGACCAACCGCGTTCACCCCGCCGGCAAGGGCGACGTCACCGAATTGCGTCGGCGCGTGGCGACGATCGTCGCGGCCTCGATCGGTGACGGACCCGACCCGAACTAGTCGCAATCTGCCGCGCGATCCTTGCCCTCGCCTTCGGCAGCCGCTAGCTTGTGAAGGCCGTAAGCAGCAGAAGACCTATGAGGAGATCAACCATGTTGCCACTCGATCATCTGACTCGACGTTCGTTCCTTCAGGCCGGCGTTTCCAGCGTCATCGCTGGCGGCCTGGTCGCTCACTCCGCTTCGGCCGATGAGGCCAATCCGTACGGTGGGTTCAAGATGGGCATCCAAAGCTACTCACTGCGCCATTACAAAGTCGACGAGGCGCTGACGCACACAAAGGACCTCGGTCTGAAGTACTGGGAGTCGTTTCGCGCCCACCTGCCGCTCACCGATTCCGCCGAGACGATCGCCACGTACAAGAAAAAGCTCAAGGACAACGGCGTTCAGCTCATGGCCTACGGTGTCCAGGGGTTCGGCAAGGACACCGATGCGAACCGCCGCGAGTTTGAGTTTGCCAAGGCGATGGGCTTCCCCGTGATCAGCGCCGACCCGGCCCCCGAGAGCCTCGACAACCTGGACAAGCTGGTCGACGAGTACAAAGTGAACATCGCGATCCACAATCACGGGCCTGGCTCGCGCTACTCGAAGATCGAAGACTGCCTGAAGGTGATGCGCAACCATCACGAACGGATCGGTGCGTGCGTCGACACCGGCCACTACCTGCGCAGCGACGTGAACCCGGTCGAGGCGATCGAGGCGTTCGGCCCGCGCACCTACGGCGTTCATCTCAAGGACGTCAAGCACCTGCCCGACGGCAATAAGCAGTTCAAGATTCTCGGCCAGGGCGACCTCGACGTCGTCGGCTGTTTGAAGCTGCTGAAGAAACTGAAGTTCGAGTTCTGCATGGCCCTCGAGTATGAAGAGAACCCGACCAACCCGCTCGCCGACATCCGCGAATGTTTGAAGACGGTGCAGGAGGGCGTGAAGCGGGTGTGAGCGATGAGGTGCATGGGTTCAGTCGGTTCCGCGTTCCCAACCGCTCCGATCGTCGCCGTGATATTCAGCAACTGGGGTTGCGCGCGCGATCAGGTTGATTGATGAACCTTGCCCGCTAGCTTCCTGCGGCCGTTCGCGCGTTTTTCCCCGCAACGGCCAGCGCCTTGCCGATCTCCTTGGGCGTCGCTCCGGTGGCCAGCATGGCGCGGACAAGCAATTCCAAAGACACGGACGCATCGCCGCCTTCCGCCTTGGCGACGCGCGGCTGACTGGAACGCAGCCGTTCTGCCAGTTCGGCCTGCGTCATTCGTTTCTGTCGTCGTTGGCGCAGCGACCGTGCCAGCGAGAGTTTCATTTCCACCAAGGCGGCTTCTTCCGGCGTCAGTCCGAGAAAGTCAGCCGCGCTGCCTAGCCGCCATCCTCTGGCTTCCAGACGCTGTCGCTTAGCCTTGTCCATGATCCACCGACTCACTAGTGCTATCGTAGTCCCGCATGCGCCGTTGACAGACATCGATGATACGTCGTGGTGTTTGTCGCGAGGTCTTCTGAAAGACCTCGGCGATCACGATCGCGTCGTCGTCGATTCGATAGATGATTCGCCAGTTTCGATTCTCGTCGCGAATCCGCAACTCGTGGCATCGCGCTCCGACGCCGGGCATCGGCCGCGAGCGGGGCATTCCGAAGTACTCGCCTTGCTGTAGTCGCCGCAGCAGCATGCCCGCTTCCTGTCGCGGCGGCCGAGAACGGCGGCGTCTTGACCTCGCCGTGAAGCCACACGAGCGGCTTGTCTTCGGCATTCATCGTCCGCGAGTCTATATCAAATCAGATATGGTGCCAAGTTTGATTGCGTCGTCGTCGCCGTACCACCCGACTGTCGCTACGGTCTGTTCGTGCCGATGGCCGCCTTTCGCGTTGCTTAATCGGTTCGTAGAATGCGTTCGGTAGTCAACGACGGACGTAAGCGGCGGTGATCTTTGAGGCAACCGAGGTCCTTTCATGCGAGTGATGTTGGATTACGGCCGCACGGGGCTGGAGGTGGAACTGCCCGACGATCGCGTGGTGGGGCCGCTCGAGATCCGGCCGGCCGCGCCGCTCGATGATCCGCTCGGAGCCGTCGAGGAGGCGATCGCGCGGCCGATCGGCACGCAGCCGCTTGCCGAACTGGCCCGCGGGCGTCGCGACGCCTGCATCTTGATCAGCGACATCACCCGACCCGTGCCGAATGAACTGATCCTGCGGCCCGTGCTCCGCACGCTCGAATGGGCCGGCATCCGTCGCGATCAGATCACCATCCTGAACGCGACCGGCCTACACCGCCCGAACCTGGGCGATGAACTGATCGAGATGCTCGGCCCCGACATCCCGAACCTCTATCGCATCGAAAACCATCACGGCACGGTGCGCGACGAGCACACGTTCCTCGGCACGACCCCGCGCGGCGTGCCGGTGTGGCTCGACAGCCGATACGTCGCCGCCGATCTCAAGATCGCCACCGGCCTGATCGAGCCGCACTTGATGGCGGGCTATTCGGGCGGCCGCAAGCTGATCTGTCCCGGCATCGCGCACCTCGACACCGTCAAGGTCTGGCACGGCCCCGATTTTCTGGAGCATCCCAAGGCCGACTGCGGAATCCTCGACGGCAACCCGGTCCATGAGGAGAACACGCGCATCGCTCGCATGGCCGGCTGCGACTTCATCGTCAATGTCGCGATGGACAGCAAGCGGCGCGTGACCAAGGTGGTCGCCGGCGACATGGAACAGGCGTTCCTCGAAGGCGTCCGGTTTGTCGAGCAGGTCGTCAAGGCGCCGTTGCCCGAACCGGTCGACATCGTCGTCACCTCGTCAGCCGGCTACCCGCTCGACACGACGTTCTATCAGGCGGTGAAGGGCCTGACCGGCGTACTGCCGATCGTGAAGCAGGGCGGCACGATCATCTTGGCGGCGAGTCTGAGCGAGGGGGTGGGTGGTGCCGAGTTCTGTCGCATCTTCCGCGAGAACGATTCACTCGAAGCGTTCCATCGCCGCATTCTCGGCAAGGACTACTTTGTCATGGACCAGTGGCAGGTCGAGGAGTTGGCGAAGGTCGCGCGGCGTGCGAAGGTGAAGGTGTTCAGCACGGGACTCGACGCCGATACGCTGCGCAGTTGCTACGTCGAGCCGGCCGCGAGCGTGGAGGCTGCGGTACACGCATCGCTGGCCGAATACGGCCCGCGCGCCCGCGTCGCGGTTATTCCCAAGGGCCCGTACGTCCTGCCGTGCGTCGCGGCCAATACCGCTCCACACTAAAAGGGGTTTGAATTCGTTTAACCCGCAGCCGCAGGCGAGGCACAACCAACGCCAGCCACGCCTCGCCTGCGGCTGCGGGTTAAACGACCGAAGCCGATTTCAGAACCTATTCAGTATGGAGCGGTAGTAAGTAGCCGGACTTGTCCCACCCGCGCGGCCACCTACAATGGCATCGACAGTGCACCATGCGATTCCTCACCGCGATTCCTGTGTTCAACGAAGAGAGGCACCTTCGGGAGGTGCTCGCTGCGGCGCGCGACTACTCGTCGCAACTGCTCGTGGTGAACGACGGCTCGACCGACGGCACGGCGGCGCTCTTGCGGAGCTGGCCGGGTGTGCAGGTCGTCACGCACCGCAAGAACCAAGGGTATGGCGCGGCGCTGTGCAGCGCGTTTCGGTTCGCCATCGAGCACGACTACGACGTGCTGGTCACGATGGATTGCGACGGCCAACACGAGCCGAGACGGATTCCAGAATTACTCGAAGCCATTGGCGATGCGGACATCGTTTCGGGCAGCCGCTACCTAACCCACTTCGACGGCGACTCGGCGCCGCCCGAAGACCGGCGACGCATCAACATCGAGATCACCCGTGCGATCAACCGACGCTTCGGGCTTGAGCTGACCGACGGCTTCTGCGGGTTCAAGGCCTATCGCACGTCGGCGCTGCGCCAGCTCGACATCACCGAACCCGGCTACGGCATGCCGCTGGAACTTTGGGTGCAGGCGGCGCGGCTCGCGTTGCGGATCAAGGAGGCGCCGGTGCCGCTGATCTACCTCGACGAGAGGCGGGCGTTCGGCGGATCGCTCGACGACGCGGCGCGGCGACTTGCACACTACTACGACGTCATTGCCCGGGCGGCCGAGCGTGTGGAACGCGGCGACTTTCCGCTCGGCGATTCCGTGGCCCGGCCGAACCTTCAGGCGGCGTCGAGCGGAGGCCGCGAGGCCACGCATCACGCCGGAGGCGTGAACTGATGCCGGCGCATCGCCTCGAAGCCCCGTCTGACGACGGCGCTGTGCTCGCTTCGCCGCCGTTCGACCGCGCCGTCGACCTGGCCGACGAAAACCGCCGGCGACTCGACACCTGGCACTACGATTTTCAAGGACGCTCGGCGGCCCGACTGCGCGCCATGGCCCGCGAAGCACTCTCTAGCGACGCACGCGAGTACTCAGTACCTCGTACTCAGTTCTCAGGCGAACTGCGAAGCTACCCCGAAGACACGCCATACACTAGCGATCAGCAATCAGCAATCAGCAATCAGCGATTGTTCTTCCTCACTGGCCATCAGCCGGAACTGTTTCACCCTGGGGTTTGGATAAAGAACTTCGCGGCACATGAGCTGGCGCGACGCTGCGGCGGGACGTCAATGCACCTGGTCGTCGACAACGACACGGTGAAACGAACGACCGTGCGCGTGCCGACCGGCTCACCGACTGAGCCGAGCGTGGTACACGTGCCGCTCGATCGCTGGCAGGGAGAAATCCCGTTCGAAGAATGTCGCGTAGCCGATGACGAGTTGTTTCGCCGGTTTGGCGATCGGGTCGCCGCCGTGGTGCGGCCGTTGGGGTTCGAGCCGCTGGCGACGCGATTCTGGCCGCTTGCCGTGTCCGATGGCGCGGCCGCCGACCGGCTGGGCGAGCGGATCGCCCGATCTCGCCGCCGTCAGGAGGCGGCGTGGGGATGCGATAACCTGGAGTTGCCGGTCAGTCGGTTGTGTCAGACCGAAGCGTTCTACTGGTTCGTTTGTCACATTCTCGCTCAACTGCCACGCTTCGCGGCCGTGTACAATCAGTCGCTCGTGGACTACCGCCGCCGCAACGGCATTCGCAGCCGCAACCATCCCGTGCCCAAACTGCATGCCGACGGCGAGTGGATCGAGTCGCCGTTCTGGGTCTGGACGTCCGACGCGCCGCGGCGCCGCCGGCTGTTTGCCCGTCACGCGGGCCGCGAGATCGAACTAGGCGATCGCGAAGCGTGGACCGCGCGGCTGCCGCTGGCCGCCGACCGCGAGGCGTGCTGTGCAGTCGACGCGCTCGACGCCATCGCGCGGCGCGGGGTCAAGATTCGCACGCGGGCGTTGACGACGACGCTGTTCACGCGCCTCTGCCTGGCCGACCTGTTTATCCACGGACTCGGCGGCGCTCGCTACGACGAACTGGCCGACACGATCATCGAGCGGTTCTTCGGCCTGCGCCCGCCTGGCTTCCTGACGCTGACCGGGACGCTGCGTCTTCCGGTCGCCGCTCGCTTCGTCGAGGCGGGCCGTGTGGCGGAGTTGCGTCGCCTGCTGCGCGACCTCGAGTACAACCCCGACCGGCATCTTGCACATGGCCTCCGGAGCGACAGCGCCGTCCGTCCGCTCGTGGTGGAGAAGGCTCGTTTGATCGGCGAACGTCCGCCGCTGCGATCCGAACGCCGCAGCCGATTTGAGCGACTGCGACAGATCAACGGCTCGCTCGCCGCGTTTGTGGCTGACGAGCGCGTCGCGGCCCAGTCGTCGCTGTCCGCCGCCGAAGCCGACGCCGCGGCAATGGAGATACTCAAGGGTCGCGATTGGGCGTTCTGCGTCTATCCCGAGGATTCGCTAAGGCGTTTCATGCGAACGGTCAGCCGCGAGGCAATGCGACACGCTGCTGTGCCGTAGTCGTGCTACGGTTTGTCAATCGCTGGGATGGGAAACTCGGCGGACGGCGTGTGTTGTTCGGTCATGATCCGTTCGATTCGGGCGACCACGTCAGGGTGGCGCGAGGCAAGGTTCATCGTCTCACCTACGTCAGCCTTGAGATCGAATAGTTCGGTGGTGATCTTCACGGGCGCCGCGTTCTTGGCGCGGGGCTTGAGGTTCTGACGCACGCCCTTCCAGTCGCCGATGCGCACCGACTGCCAGCCGCCGTAGCTGGGGAACTCGCGGTACAGGAACGGCCGCTCCGGTTGCTCGCGGCCGAACAACGTCGCGGCGAAGCTGATGCCGTCGAGTCCCGCCGGCGTGCGATCGGCGGCGCCGACCAGTTCCATGATCGTCGGCAGCCAGTCTTCGAAGCCGGTGACTCGCTCCGACACACGGCCGGGCGCGATGCGCCCCTTCCAGCGCACGATGCCCGGCACGCGGAAGCCGCCTTCGAAGAGCGATCCCTTGCGACCGCGCAGCAGACCAGCCGATTCAAAGAAGTCGGTGTCGGTGCCCGCCAGTCGGTCGTAGAGCGGACCGTTGTCCGAGGTGAAGACGAAGATCGTGTTCTCGTCGAGCCTCAGTTCGGCGACGAGGTCCATGATCCGGCCGATCTCGCGATCCATACGAGTGACCATCGCGGCGTAGGCCGCGCGCGGCGAGCGGTGCGGCAGATAGCCTGTGCCGCCGACGTACGGCGGATCGGGCCACAGGCCGACGTACTCCGCTAGCGAATCTTCGGGCACCTGCAGCGCGAGGTGCGGCACCGTGGTTGGCACGTACAGAAAGAACGGTCGGTCCTTGTTGTCGCGCACGAACCGCCGCGCCTCGTCCATGATCAGATCGGCGGAGTAATGCTTGCCCGCGTACGGCGCGTAGCTTGCGGGGTCCGATGGGTCGGCCCCATCGGGCAGCTTCTGGGGAATGGTGATCTGCGGGTTGTCGATCTCGATGTGACGATCGTTGTCCCACAGATGAGTGGGGTAGAAATTGTGCGCCTTGCCCTGGCAGTTGTAGCCGTAGAACCGGTCAAAGCCTTGGCGCAGCGGTTCGCCGCTGGTTCCCGGCCCGCCCAACCCCCACTTGCCGAAGCCACCCGTCACGTAGCCGCTCTCCTTCAAGAGCTCGGCCAACGTGACGGTGTCGGCGGGGATCGGGTACTGCCCTTCGGGCTGAATGCTGCGGTTGTCGCGAATGAATGCGTGGCCGGGATGCTTGCCGGTCATCAGCACGCATCGCGACGGCGCACAAACGGCATTGCCGGAATAATGCTGGGTGAGCCGCACGCCTTCCGCCGCCATTCGGTCGACGTTCGGCGTGCGGATCTTTTTCTGGCCGTAGCACCCCAGATCGCCGTAACCAAGGTCATCGGCGATGACAAACACAATGTTTGGTGAAGCAACCTCGCCAGCATCGACCGCTCTCCCAAGGAAGTCGTAGTGCAGGCGGCTCGCCTGCGGTTTCCTTTGACGACAT
>DAIOWH010000205.1:0-9704 GCA_036758585.1 Planctomycetia bacterium | reverse complement strand
TTGGTAACACTGGGCCACGAGCACCGGCCGAATCTTCTTCTCGAAGTGGGCGAGGCTGGTTGCTTCGTTTAACCCGTTGCCGGAGGCGAGGGGTTTTGTTTGTCGCGGCTGTGTCTCGCTCGTCCTCGCCTGCGGCTGCGGTTCGCTGGCTGTCCTCGCCTGCGGCTGCGGTTCGCTGGCTGTCCTCGCCTGCGGCTGCGGGTTAAACGAGAGATGCTTTTGAAAGAACGCCAGTTCCAGTTTCGTCGCTTCGTCGAAGCCTTCGCGGTAGATGCCGTAGTGCGTGATCCCTTTGATGACGTGGTACGCCGACGGCACGCCGCGCGCGGTCAGACCTTTGTGGACCGCCTCGACGTTGTCGTTGCTGCTCAACTCTTCGTTCTCGGCGACGATGAAGATGATCGGCGACGTGATCCGCTCGGCCGCTTCGACCGCGCTGAAGCCGACGCTTTTCGCCGGGTTCACGCGCATGTTGGTGTAGCGCTCCATCTTGCCGGTCATCTTGCCGGTTTCGATCGGGACCGGCTCGGTCTCGCCGCGCGCCTGTTTCGTGTGCAATTCGAGCGCGGCGGCGACCGCTCGAGGCGAACGCCCGCCCATGCCGGGCACCTGAGCCGCGACGCATTTCACGCGCGAGTCGAGCGCCGCCATCGTCGTGACCAGCCCGCCGCCGTAGCTGCTGCCCCACAAGCCGATGCGGTTCTTGTCCACGTTCGCCTCGCCCGCGACAAAGCTGATCGCCGCGCGAATGTCCTCGGTCTGATCGGTGTAGTTCATCTGCCAGCGGAGCGCCTTGACCTTGATCGTCATCTCGTTGTTCGCGTCGGGCTTCGGCTGCGGCTCCACCGCCATGAGCTGGCTTTCGCTCTCGCCCCAGCCGCGATAGTCGAACGCGAGCACGACGAACCCGTTGCGTGCGAAAATCGGCGCGATGCGAGCCTGCGTGCCCCCTTTCGTCCCGCCCGTGCCGGCACAGAGGACAATGGCGGGAAATTTTTCATCGGGTTTGCGGTTCTTCGGCTGGTAGAGATCGCCGGCCATCCGCGTGCCATCGCTGAAAATGACCACGGGGCGTTTCTCGACATCGTTTAACCCGTAGCCGAAGGCGAGGGGGTCGCTTGACCCGCTGCCGGAGGCGAGGGTGTCGTTTGATGGTCCCGTTGCTGCTGCTCCGTCTCGCGGCTTTGCCTGCGGCTGCGGGTCGTTGGCAGTCCTCGCCTCCCTCGCCTGCGGCTGCGGGTTAACCGAGGGGCGCGGAGTCGCAGGTTTCGGCTGTTTTGCGAGCCACGCGTTCACTTCCGCCAGCGACGCGAACCCATCGCCGTCGGTATCGACGTCGCCAAAGACGGCCTTGTTGGGAGCCTCTTCGCGGCTGAGCTTGCCGTCGCCGTTCTTGTCCGCGGCCTTGAACCAAGCCGGCGCTTCATCTGCCGCGCCAACTCCGCCTCCAACCAGCAAGCCAACAACCAAACAGATCGTGAATGGATTCCGCTTCATAAACTACTAGAACTCCTCTCGTTTAACCCGCAGCCGCAGGCGAGGACGTTGGTTCGGCTACAAGCGGCCGGCTGCTCTCAGTCCTCGCCTGCGGCTGCGGTTCGTTGACATTCCTCGCCTGCGGCTGCGGTTCGGTGGCAGTCCTCGCCTACGGCTGCGGGTTAAACGAAACGCACAACTCTTGTTATCTCCCGAGCAGCTTCGTCAGTGCCTCGAACTCGGTTTTGTCGAGCTTGCCGTTTCGGTCGCGGTCGAGCTGGTCGAACACGCTTCCCGCCGCGTTGGGATTGTTCGGCATCCGCTCGCGGACTTCCTCTCGCGTCACCGACCCGTCGCCGTTGACATCCAACTGCTTGAACAATGCCACGCCGGCTCCCAGGCCGTTCGCACCGGCAATCGCTCCGCGACGGCCGCCATACAGGGACGGCGATTCGCCCGGTTTCGCGCCGGGGACGTAGTACTCGACGTAACCCAGGTGCATTTCGTCGAACGTCTGCGAGCCCCAGCGGACGGTCTTGGTCGGGTCGGGGTTGGCCGGGTTCTTGTCGCTGTTGTCGTACCACGCGGTGAAACGGATCGACTCACCGGCCTTCAGCGTCAGCGGCTCGAAGTAGCGGTAGAGCAACTGCCAGTTGAAGTCGTACCGCGGGATGTCGAGCAGCGTCGTTGTCTTGCCGTCCGAGCGAGTCACCTCATACCGACACGCTTTGCCGCGCACGTGCATGTGTGGCAGGTAGCCCATGATCGTCGCGTCCATCGGCAGCCGCAGCGTCGCCTCCTCGCGGTGATTGTCGGCACCGGGCGGAATGCTGATGCGGGCGTTGACGATCCCCGCCACACGGACTTCATGCTGCGGCGGCTGTTTGGCCCAGATCAGGCCGATGCGCGTTCGGTCCGTCGTCGCGGTGCCGTTGGGCGTGTAGTGCATCTGGAACTTGAGCTTCGCGCCCTTCGGGATGCGTTTCGCGAAGCCTTCGGGATAGACCAGCGTGCTGTTGCCGGGAACGTAGATTCCCCAGAAGCCGCCGCGTTCGGCGGCGGCATCGTCGCCGGGTTCGTCGCTGTCGTCGTCACCTTCGCCGCCCTGCACGAAGACGAGAACGTGATGCACGACGCCCCGATCGCCCGGCTGCACTTCGATCGCCTGCACCCATTTGTCTTCGGTGAGGTTCGTCTCGACGATGATGTTCTGATAAGGCATCACGCCGGTCGCCTTGATCGGCACCGGCTTGGCGAACTGAAAGATGGCGTCCGGCTTGCCGATCAACCAGTCGTCGTCGAACTTGATTGGCTGCGGCGCGTCGCGGCGATCCCCTTCCGGCTTGCCACCGGCGATCCAGGCCAGCAGGTCTTGCTTCTCGGCCTCGGCCAGCGAGCGGTCGTTGGCCCACGGAGTGTGCTTGTTTAACCCGTAGCCGAAGGCGAGGGAGTCATCCTTTCTTGCTGCGACTGTCCTCGCCTGCGGCTGCGGTTTGGTGGCAGTCCTCGCCTGCGGCTGCGGGTTAAACGAGGCGAACCAGGGGGGCATGATGCCGCGCTCGACGACCTGCTTGACCATGCCGGCATGGGCGACGAGGTCGTCGTACGTATCCAGCGCGAACGGCCCGACGCCGTCCTCGCGATGGCACTCGACGCAGTGCCGCTGCACGATCCGCGAGATGCGGTTGTGGTAGGTCACATTCGTTGCGGGCGTGGATTTCGCGGGCCTCTCCAGCGTGCAGCCGGGAGCTTCGGTCGCCGCGACGAGCGGCTGCTTGCCCGCGGTGATCGCCGCGAGCGCGTCGGCCAGGTAGCGATAGCGCGGCGCGTCGATGGAATAACCGAACCCGTACTGATCGTCGATCGCGCCGTGATAAACGATGGTCCGCGCCGCATCGACCATGATCACGTCCGTCGTGGTCGACGCGCCCAGCGTTGCCGCGAGTTGCCCGTCCTTGTCGTGCACGTAGATCGCCTTGCCGTCGAACTGGCCCGCCGCGGTCTGCATGTCGGCCCGCTTGTCGGTCGCCAGCGGGTTGACGAGCACCCAGGCGACGTCCGGCTGGGAACTCTTCACCAGTTCGACCAGCGTCGGCAGATACTTTTTGCTCAAGGGACAACTGGTGCTGGTCATCGCGAACACGGTGACGCGCCCCTTGGCAAGCTCACTGAGCTTGTGAGCCTTGCCCGTCAGGTCCGCGAACGACGCCTCGGAAACGAACTGCCCAATGCCATGATCGCCGGGGCGAACCGGCTGCGGCCCCTGACGAACCGGCGTTTCAGTTGGCGTCGGCCCGGTCGGAGCGGAAGCCGCCGGCGCCGGCTTGAGCACGTCGTTCAACGCCCCGCGCACGAGCGCCTTGGCCGCTTCGGCCTTGGTGATCTCGCCGTTGCCGTCCAGATCGAGCCGTTTGAAGAACTCCGCGGCGGGCAGTTCGTCCGGCGTGACTTTGCCGTCCTTGTTGCGATCCAATTGATCGAACCGTTTCTCAACCGCGTTCTGCGCCCAGACGCGCCGCCCGACGGCAACAAGAGTCAGCAACAAAACCAGCGTGCTGGTCGCAATCCATAATCGCCGTTTCCACATCGCGTTGGTCCTTGTTTGTTGAGTATTGCTCGGCATCAGTCGCCTTTCGCTCCTCGTTCGTCGCCTTTTGCTCGGCGTTTGTCGCCTTTCGCTCCGCGAAAGGAGCGGCCCTTGAAAATCTTTCGCGGAGCGAAAGACGACAATCTTCAATCTTGACTCGCGTTCTTCCCGTCCGTCGGAGCCGCCGCGCCCGGGCCCTTGATCCAGCGTTCGGCATTCGGCCCGAACCAGTTCATCATGAGTTCGCGCCGCTTGTCGGGCTGCGTCTCGCGCGTCAGCAATCGGAACGGCTCGGTGAGATGCCCTTCCGGGCGATACTTGGTCTCGTCGGCGGTGCGCGAGTCAACCAGTGTGAAGGTGACCGTGGAGGTCCCGTGCTGCGGAATCTCCCGCTCGATCACCAACCGGCGCACCGCCTTCGTTTCGCGGTCGACGTCGATCGTGGCCGTTCGCAGCCAGCCTCCGTGCCAACGCCGCCGCGGCGTGGCTGTGATCGTATGTGCGGCGTCCAGCGTCCCGTCATGAGTCAGCGTGCAGTGTTTCAGAACGTTCTGGAGCAACGATTCGAGATTCAGCGAATAGAGATCGCTGATGTATTGCAGTGGCGCGCCGAGTTCATCCTGGGCGATCACGAGCGCGCGCCGCGGACCCACCGTGAGCCAGATCGCCCCGTCGGCGTCACGTCCCCAGACCCAGCCGCGTTCGCCGCGATTCATCTCCACCCAAAACCGATCTCCTTGTGTCGTGACGCGGACCTCGCGCGGGGAATCAAGTCCCGGACTGGCGGCTTCGCTCCGTTCCACCGTGACGACATAGATGCGTTCGATCGGCTCGGCGTGCGTCACCATCGCCGCTCGCACCACCGCCGTCGCGTCGGCCAACGCGGTCGCGTCCCAGCGCCCCACAAGGAATGCCGCCAGCATCACGACCGCCGCCGCCACCACCCAACCCGCTCGCTTCGCGATGCGTGGGATAGGCTTCCAGCCTGTCATGCGTTTTTGAAATCCCGCCGGCGCACGGGGCGGACAGGCTGGAAGCGTTTCGCACGGCCCCTCGACGACCGGCCCATCCGCAACCATGTCCACCAGCGCCGTCAGCGACGCGCCGTTCAGCTCGTCCGCCAGCAGCGAGTCCAGCAGCAATTGATCGACCACCTGCTCCAGCGCCTCGGCGTCGGCCGACACCAGGCGATTCAGCTCGGCCGCTTCCTCGGCGGACAACTGGCCATCGATGAGCTGCGCGATCAGCAGCCCGATTCGTTCCGACGCAGGATGGGCGGAATGATCGGCAACGTGATCGACGGAATGATCGGACGCGTGATTGGCGGAGTGATCGGCGGAGTTCATGACGGCTTCGCCTCCAGGGCAAGCTGCCTTTCGATGCACGCCCGCAACGCCGCCCGGATTCGATACAACGTTTGGCGGATCGAGCCCGCCGGCCGCCCGATCGAACCGGCAATGCTCTCGATCGATCGGTCGCTGGCGTAGCGCAAATCGAGAAGCTGTCGCTGAGCCGGCGGGAGCAGTTTCAAGCAGTGGTCCAGCGCCTCGAGCCGCGCGTCGAGCGACTGCAATTTCCGTTCGGCCATCTCGGCCATACGTACCATCGCCGCCTCGTCAAACACCAGCCGCTCGCGGCGATACGTTCGCACCTGATTGAGCACCTTGAACCGGGCAATCTGACTGGCCCAGGCCCAGAAGTCCGAGCCCGGCTGAAACTCGTCCGCCTTCTCCCAGAGCACCGCGTTGACCTCCTGTACCACGTCATCCACGTCGCTCGATCGCACCAGCAGACAGCGCACAAACCCCCGCAACCGCGCCTGATGCCGGGCGATTTCCTGAACAATCAACCTGCGGTCGGACTTATCCATGAACGTTCCTCACACGGGCTAATGTCGCCAATCGGCGAGGCGTCAACACAAAATTTCCGAAATCGCCAGATGTCGTTTAACCCGCAGCCGCAGGCGAGGAATTGCCTATACGTCCTCGCCTGCGGCTGCGGGTTAAACGAGGAAAACCGACTTTTGGCGGTCGCGTCACGGTGGCACATGAGGGGACATTATCAGCGATGAAATCCTTCAGCAGCAGATCAACGACCTGATCAATGGCACCATCAGCGAAACGGAACATCGGACGCTGCAAGATCGCTTGAAGTTAGACGCCACTGCCGAGCGAGCTTCCGCGAACGAATGGACCTCGAAGCGGGCCTGAGAACCTTGTTCGCTGCCGATGTTCCTAACGCTGTATGTGCCCGCAACCGAGAGGACGTACGATGGACTTCTAGTCCGTCGACTTGCGACGGCGACGGACTAGAAGTCCGTCGTACAAAGATGAGTGAACGGCGTCGGTTTGAATGGCGGCGCTGGCGAGTCGCCCTGATCGCGACCGCCGCGTCGATCGTCGTCTTCGCAGTGTGGTGGACGCAGCGTTCCGATCGTGCTCGTCCCAAATTGGCCGAGCAGCCGGCCCGATGGAATTCAAGTCGCTGCGAATCACATTGGGTACGGGCGCCGCAACTCACGTCGATGAACTGCGAATCGGCCCGTCGTGGAGTGCCGTCGTCAATACGGCCAACTGAAGACACCCGACGCGCGCGGCCAGCTCTACGATCTCGCCACCGATCCCGGCGAAACCACGAACCTTTTTTTCGACAGGCCCGAAATCGTGACGGAGCTTCGATCACTCCTTCAGCAATCCAAAACCTTTGGCCGCAGCCGTCCCTAGTCGCGCGTCTCGAAGACCCAAATTCAAAACATGGTAGCGAGGATGTTCCCTTGAAGAGGCGGCGGCCTGCCGCGCGGTCGGAGTCCGGACGCCGTTTTGTGGATCAATCGGCCAGTTCGTGAATCGTGTTGTGGATGGTCCCTTGAACTGGCGTGCCTGTGGCCGAGCGGAGTGCGAATTGGATTTCCATGCACCAGGTGGGACGCAGTTCGGCCACGTCGAGCGTGAGCGTCTTGGCGTCAGACGATAGCTTCGCACTGCGGACCTCTAGTGCCTTCTCGTCGTAGTGCTTCGATCCGTAATCCTTCGTCCGCTTGAGCGACCAGGTTTTGATTTGCAGATTCTTCACGTCAAGCGACGCCGGATCGAGCGGTTCGGTGAAGGTGAGCTTCAGGCCGGACTTGGTGGCATGCAGACCGACCGGCAAGTGCATGGGCTGGCCGGTGGCGCGCAGGCGATACAGGCCGCCGGGAGCGGTCGCGTTGCCGGCCCACGCGAACATGCCGCACAGATAGAGTTGTCCGTCCGCCGGATGAAACCGGCCGCGCATCACGCCGGTCGGAAACAGCGGCACAGGCAGCTCGATCATGCCACCTTGCATTCGGTCCGTCGCCGTAGTACGGGCGTCCCGCCGGGTAGCATGGGCTTCCAGCCCGTGCGTCTTTGGTTCTTTCGTCGGCACGGGCTGGAAGCCCATGCTACGGGCGACTCGTTCGTGCGGCACGAGAAATACTTTGCCGTAGCCGTAAGACAGATTCAGCAGCGATTCCTTGAGCGGTCCCCAGCGGTCGCTTGTGACCCACAACAGTTCGGCGGGTGAGCGGTCAAACGCATTCGTGATCCAGCACAGCGGCGGTTCCATCGCCGAATCGGATTCATCGGTGACGTCGGTGTAGCCCAGCATGTTGCCGTAGAATTTCGGCTTGCCAGACGGATCGACCGTCACCCAGTTGATGCGGTTCTTCGGATTCCAAAAGCCTTCCTGATCGGTGACGACGAACGAGCCGTCGGGATTGAGACAGACGCCATTCGCCGCCCGAAAGCCATTCGCCAGGATGTCGGTGCGCGAGCCGTCTTGGCTCACGCGAAGCAACGTCCCGTGATGCGGCACGACGGCGGCCTTTCCGTGACATCCCGACTTGGCGTAGTAGAAGTTTCCAGCCGCGTCGGTTTGCAAGCCCATCGCGAATTCGTGGAAGTGCTCCGTCACCTGATGGTCGTTGTTGAGGCACTGATAGAAGTCGATCTCGCCATCGCCGTTGAGGTCGTGCAGGACGGCGAGTTGGTCGCGGCAGGTCACATGAATCTTGTCATCGACAATCTTGAGCCCCAGCGGCTGGAACATTCCCGACGCGATCCGCTGCCAACGTAGCTCACGCGGCTCGCGTGTGCCGGGCGAGTGAGCCGCCTCCACAATCCACACGTCGCCATCCCACGAACAAACAGCGATTCGGCCGTCGGAAAAGAAATCAAGCCCGGTGAATCGGGTCTGAGCCAGCCACGGATTCGATTCCGGAGCGGTCAGCACATCGGCGGCGAACGGTCCGTTGTCGGCACCCAGCAGCGCTTGAGTTTCGAGTTTCTGCGGCCAGCGCGGCGGGCCACCCTGGGTCAGCGCGGTCAGATCGCGATCGGCATCGGAGATCGGCTGATCGGCAAGATCGTTTAACCCCAACGCCAACGGCGTGGGCGCTTGTGCCTCACGCCGCTCGTCGCCGCGCACGCCGTTGGCATTGCGGTTAAACGGGTCGGCGGAATCGGACGGCTGCCAGACCGTGAATCGCAGCGGTTCCTGGCCGGCGGGGATTCGCAGCCTCAATCGTCCGTCGGCAGCGGTCCATTCGGCAGAAATGTTTCGCGGTGCGAATCCGGCAACGAGTCGGCGCCGTACTCGCGAACCACGTGGTCCGGGTTCACCACGTTGCCGCGGCTCTTCGACATCTTCTCGGCCTTGCCGACGAGTTCCAGGTCGGTCCCTTTCAGGAAGACCTTGCCTTTGCGCTTCTCGACCTGATCGTCCGACAGGTTGGCTGGTTCGCCGGACGCGCTGCGGACCTTCAGGATGTGCTCCGCGCCATCGTCCGAGTCGACAGTTTGGACGACGATGCTGTGTTCGGCCAAACGATCGCGCCACGCGGTCAGCGCGTTCCAGACGACTTTTCCTCGCCTTGCCTCGCACCGATGTGCCATGAAGCGGCATGAAAGACTCCGAAGCGGCGGTAGGCTAACTGCGGAACGCAGTCTACCGGGAAGTGTCCCGCACGCTACTTCGGCAGCAGGGCCTTGAACTCCGGAAGGTCGCGAAGCACGGTGAGCTCCGGGTCCTTTTGCATGTGGGCGAAATCCTTCCAGCCGGCCGCGATCGCTTCACGCAGCGTGGCCAGCGCGGCGGCGATGTGCTGCTGCCGCGCCGCCGATTGCTCGGCCGTCAGTTGTTCATCCTTCTGCGCCTTGATCGCCGCGGCCGCGAGGCTGTACACACAGGCGGCATTGTAGAGTTGCTCATTGGTCACCGTCTTCAGTTCGCGAAGCTTCGCGACTGCCTGCACGGCCTCGCCCATGCGACTCGCCTGAACGAACTCTCTCCCACGCACCTCCAGCAACACGGGCAGCAACTCCGCCGGTTGCTCCAGCAGCGTCTTCCAATCGCCGAGCGCCGTCGCCGCGTGCTTGCACTGCTGAATCGAGCGCTCCAGCATACTGAGCACGTTCTTATCCTGCGGCGCGAGCCGGCCCGCCTGCTGCATGGCCGTCACCTTGTCCCGCGCCTTCTCATACCAGGCAATCGCCTTCTCAAACTGCTTCCCCGCCCGCTCCGCCTCGCCAAGCTTGTAGAAGCTGACCAACAGGTCGCGCTGGGCCCGGGCGTCGCTCGGATCGGCCGCCGCCAACTTCTGGGCGATGTCGAAGGCTTGCTG
>DAIOWH010000204.1:0-9835 GCA_036758585.1 Planctomycetia bacterium | reverse complement strand
GCTCGGCCTTGCGCACCGCGATGTCGCTCGTGAGATGACCGTGGTCACTGTTCATGTCGCGATTGTACAGCGCGCACGAAGTCTGTGCGCGAGCGGGTTCGCGGGTCGGCAACTTGCAGCCCCCCGCCAAGTCTACGCGGACAGCGCGGCAATCGAATCCAGGTGTGCGACGACTTCCTCGGCGAGTTGCTCGGCAGACTTGGCGCCGGAGTCGACCGCCAGTTCTGGCTTGGGCGACGCTTCGCAGGTATCGTCGATGCCGGCCAAACCCGACACTCCTGAGTTCCCAAGTTTTTGGTTGACACCCAGGGCGTAGGCCCAACATGGGCCAGGTCGATGAACTGCCCACCACGCGGCGCGAGGAAGAACATAGTTCGCCTCCGTCGTTGCAGATTCGGTCTGCGTCGGATTCTGTATTCCCATCATTACCCGATGCCATTTAGAATCGCCAGCCGTTGGCGCTGCGTCACTGACGGCGCGGCGCGCCCAGGATGGCAAGTAAGGGAAGGACCACATGTCTACGCCTCCGTTCGTTCACCTGCACTGCCACAGCCACTACAGCCTGCTCGACGGCGCTAACCGCATTCCCGACCTGGTCGCCAAGACGAAGGAACTCGGCATGCCCGCGTTGGCGCTGACCGACCACGGCAACTTGTACGGCGCGATCGAGTTCTACCGCACGGCGATCGAGGCGGGCGTCAAGCCGGTGATCGGCTACGAGGCTTACGTCGCGCCCGGCAACCGACGCGAGCGCGACGCCAAAGGGATCAGCGAGGCAGCCTTCCATCTGACGCTGCTCGCGAAAAACGAACAGGGCTTTCGCAACCTGATGCGCATGGCCTCGGCCGCGTTCCTGGAGGGCTTCTACTACCGGCCGCGCATCGACAAGGAACTGCTCGCCGCACATCACGAGGGGATCATCTGCCTGAGCGGCTGTGCGTCGGGAGAGTTCAGCGAACTGATCCTGAAGGAGCGCATGGACGAGGCGACCGATCTGGCCCGCTGGTTCGCCGACCTGTTCGGCGAGGGCGACTTCTATATCGAGATCATGGACAACGGCCTCGACATCCAGCGACGCTGTCGCGAAGGGGCTGTCGACATCGCCGCGAAACTGGGGCTACCGCTGGTCGCGACCTGCGACACTCACTATCTCTGCCAGGCCGACGCCGCCGCTCACGATGTGCTGCTCTGCATCAATACCGGCAAAGTGCTGAGCGACGCGAGCCGCATGAGGATGGACACGCAGGAGTTCTACCTGCGCAGCCCCGACGAGATGCGCGAACGGTTCGGCGACTACGGCGAGGCAATGGCCAACACGCTGGCGATCGCCGACCGGTGCAATGTCGAGATCGACTTCAAGAGTCGCCACTTCCCGCCATTCGTTCCGCCGCACGGCAAGACGCACGAGGAGTATCTGCGCGAACTGTGCGACGAGGGCCTGAAGGACCGCTACGGCGATCCGCCGAGCGAAGACGCGGTGAAGCGACTGGAACACGAGCTAGACATCATCTGCCGCATGGGGTTCGCCGGCTACTTTCTGGTTGTCAGCGATTTCGTGCGGTTCGCTCAGGAGAAAGGGATTCCGGCCGGCGCACGCGGATCGGCGTGCGGCGCCGTCGTCTCGTACGTGCTCGGCCTCTCCGCCGTCGATCCGATCGAGTACGACCTATTGTTCGAGCGGTTCCTCGACCCGAACCGCAGCGAGGCGCCCGACATCGACATCGACTTCTGCCAGGAGCGGCGCGACGAAGTGATCGCGTACGTCAAGGACAAGTACGGCGAGGCGAACGTCGCGCAGATCATCACGTTCGGCACCATGGCCGCCCGCGCGGCGATCCGCGACGTCGGCCGGGTGCTCGATATCCCGCTCGGCCGCGTCGATCAGATCGCCAAGCTCGTGCCACAGCAGCTCGGCATCGAACTGAACGACGCCCTGACGCTCTCGCCCGACCTCGCCCGCGAGTACGACAACGACCCGCAGATCAAACAGCTCATCGACATCGCCCGCAAGCTCGAAGGGCTGAACCGCAACGCCGGCACTCACGCGGCCGGTGTCGTCATCGCCGACAAGCCGCTCACCGAGTACCTGCCGCTCTCGAAAAACGGCGACACGGTCACGACCCAATGGACCATGGGCGACATCGAGAAGGTCGGCCTCTTGAAGATGGACTTCCTTGGACTGCGCAACCTAACCGTGATGGACAAGGCGCTGAAGCTGATCAAACAGACTCGCGGTGAGGACCTCGACCTGAACCGCTTGCCGCTCGACGACGCCGCCACATTTAAGCTGATTCAACGGGGCAACACCAAGGGCGTGTTCCAACTCGAGGCCCCGGTCGTGCGCGACATCCTGTGCAAGATGCGCCCCGACACGTTCCGCGACATCATCGCCGTCAACGCATTGAACCGCCCGGCGACTCTGTCGGCCGGCATGGTCGACAAATACATCCACATCAAGCACGGCCGCGAGAAGGCCCAGTATCCGCACGCGGTCATGCAAGAAGTGCTCAACGAGACGCACGGCATCATGGTCTACCAGGAACAGGTGATGCGCATCCTGAATCGGCTAGGCGGCATCGAGCTGAGCCAGGCCTACACGTGCATCAAGGCGATCTCGAAGAAGAAGAAGGATGTAATCGACCAGAACCGCGAGCAGTTCATTCGCGGCGCCCAGGAGCGCGGACTCGCCGAGGCCAAGGCCGAAGAGATATTCGAGCTGATCGTGGCGTTCGGCGGATACGGATTCAACAAGAGTCACTCGACGGCCTACGCGCTGATCGCGTACCAAACGGCATACCTCAAGGCCCACTATCCGGCCGAGTTCATGGCCGCGCTGCTGTCGAGTGAAATGGGCGATACCGACAGCCTGGTCGAGCACATCGACGACTGCCGCCGCATGGGCCTGGATGTGGCGCCGCCGGAGGTCAACGCGAGCGGCGTCGAGTTCGCGGTCGAGGGCAAGGGCCTGCGCTTCGGGCTGTCGGCGATCAAGGGCGTCGGTCCGCGCGCGGTCGAGGCGATCGTGGCCGCCCGAGCCGACGGGCCGTACCGCAGCCTGTTCGATCTTTGCGAACGAGTCGACCCGCAACGTGTGAACAAGACCGTGCTCGAATCGCTGATCAAAGCCGGCGCGTTCGATTCGCTGGGCGGGCGCCGGGCTCAGCTCATGGCCGTGCTGCCCAAGGCGATGCAGGGTGGCACCGATCGGTACGCCGATCGCCGACGCGGCCAGATGAACATGTTCGGCGGCGGCGACGACGACGCTGGCGCGGCCACCGCGACCGACTCGCTGCCCGACCTGCCCGAATGGCCCGACGCCGAAAAGCTCGCGAACGAAAAGGCGGTGCTCGGCTTCTACATCACCGGCCACCCCCTCGCCCGATTTGAAACCGTGCTCAAGACCTACGCCACGCACGCCCTCACCGATGTGGGCAAGCTGGCGGCCGATCAGGAGATCGTCGTCGGCGGCATGATGTCGGCCGTCAAATTCGCGTCCACCAAGAAGCCGACGCGGCGCGGCAACAGCCGTATGGCCCGACTCATGTTCGAAGACCTGTCCGGGTCGATTCCCTGCGTGATGTTCCCCGACGATCTCGTGACCCAAAGCGAGATGCTCGCGGACGATCACATCTGCTTTCTTCAGGCCCGAGTCGATCGCAGTCGCGAGCAGGCGGGGCTGATCATCCAGAAGGTCGTGCCCACCGAGCGCGCACCGGAACTGTTCAGCCGCACCATGTGGATTCGGCTCGACTCGGCCGTTCACGAGCGCGAGCACCTCGATCGCATCCACGCCTTGCTGCGACGCTTTCCGGGTCCGACGGCGGTGAACCTCGAAATCCGCACCGCCTCGCAGCGCGTGCTACTCCGGACCGAATCGAACCTGTCGGTCCGCGCGTCGAGCGAGCTGATCGACGAGTTGACCGCCGTCGTCGGCGCCGGTCAGTTGCGGTTGAGTGCGGGCAACGGCAACGGCTCATGACGTCCCCGGCCCTGCACTCCGCATTGCACCATGCTCGGCTCCCGCTAAGATTCCGCTAACCTAGCGAGGCTGGGCCGCAATGTGGCGGTGTCGCTCGGCGACGCCGCGTCGGCCGCCACGGCCACCAGAAACTCCACAAGATCGCTTCGCGACACATGGCTCACGAGTATCACACAACGCGCCGGATCGAATGGGCCGACACCGACACGGCCGGGATCATCCACTTCTCGCGCTACTTCTGTTTCATGGAAGAGGTGGAACACGAGTTCCTGAGGTCGATTGGCCTGAGCGTCCTGATGGAACGCGACGGCCAGCGGATCACCTGGCCGCGCGTGCGGGCAACGTGCGAGTTCGTCAAGCCCGTCAAGTTCGAAGACGTCGTCGACGTCCATCTGAGCGTTCAGCGCAAGGGCGTGAAGTCGATCACCTACGACTTCACGTTTAGCCAGGATGGCGTCGAGGTCGCGCGCGGTCAGATTGTGGTCGCGTGCTGCCGAATCGAGGACCACAAGCTCGTGGCCATCCCGATTCCCGAGTTCGTTGGCTCCAGGATCGAGGATCGGCCGGCGCGAATGACAAAGGACGAATGACTAAGGAAGCCCCAATGACGAAGCCCGAATGACAAATCCAATCGTTCCGCGTCGATGCCAAGATTGAGCGAGTCCGTGGCCCGTGTGGAGCAAACCCGGAGACCCAGTGATGAAGCGTTCGACATTCGACCTTCGAGCTTCCTTAGTCATTAGTCATTCGGCATTAGTCATTCCCTGCCTCTGCGCCCTCTGCGCCTCTGCGTGGAACTCCTCCCCTGCCCTTGCCCTAGACTGGCCCCAATGGCGCGGCCCGAATCGCGACGGAGTGGCCGCCGGCGCGAAACTTCCTGCGACTTGGACCGCGAGCGAACTGCGGCCCGTGTGGAAGACGCCCGTCGGCGAGGGCTACTCAGGACCGGTCATTGTCGGTGGCAAACTGTTCGCACACGTGCGCGAGCAGAACAACGAGGTCGTGCTGTGTATGGACGCAACCACCGGCAAAGGCGTCTGGCGATACGCGTATCCGGCGCCGTACCAAATCGTGCCCGTCGCGATCGGCCACGGCGCCGGACCCAAGGCCACGACCACTGTGGTCGGCGACAGAGTGTACGCCTTCGGCATCTCAAGCATCCTGACGTGTGTCGACGCGACCACCGGCAAGAAGATCTGGCAGGTCGACGCCAAGAAGGACTTCGACGCCGCGCCGGCCGAGTACGGCACGGCCGGCAGCCCGCTGGTCGAGGGCGATCTGGTGATCGTGCCCGTCGGCGGCAAACGCGGCGGGTCGGTCATGGCGTTCCGCAAGGACACCGGCAAGCTCGCCTGGAAGGCCGTGCCGGGCGAACTGCCGTCGTTCTCGTCGCCCGTCGCCGCCGACGTCGCCGGGGTCCGCCACATTCTCACGTTCACCGAGAAGCAGTTTGTCGGACTTGAGCCGAAGTCCGGCAAGCTGCTCTGGAGCTACCCGTTCGAGACCGACTACCGTCAGAACATCGTGACGCCGGTCGTCGCGGGTGATCTTGTCGTCGCATCGGGCTACGCCAAGTTCGCATTCGCGCTGCGCATCGCGGCCGACGGCGATCGGGTGACCGCCCGCGAGGCGTGGAAAAACCGCGATCTGCGAATCTATATGTCGTCGCCGGTGGTCGTAGGCGACCATGTCTACGGACTCGGCGCGCAGAACGCGCTCGTGTGCGTCGACATCAAGACCGGGAAGACCGCGTGGCTCGACGGCAACTTCGGCGAGTACTGCTCGATCGTCGTCGCCGGCGATCGGCTGCTTGTCCTGACGAGCGACGGCGAACTCACGGTGTTGAAGGCCGACCCGGCCGAGTACAAGGAACTGGGCCGCAGCAAGCTGACGAGCTCCGCCGCCTGGTCGCATCTGGGACTTGTCGGCAGCCGCATCTTCGTTCGCGACGCCAAGCAGATCGCCTGCTTCGATCTTGCCGGAGGCGGCCGGCGGAATGACTAAGGACGAATAACTAATGACTAAGGAATCTCCAATGACGAAGCTCGAATGAAGGGACTCCAATCGTTCCGCGCCGCTGCCAAGAATTGGCCGAGTCCGTGGCCCGTTTGGAGCACTTACCCGGAGACCAAGACCAAGTGAGGCAGACTTCGACATTCGTCATTCGAGATTCCTTAGACATTAGTGCTTCGACATTAGTCATTCTCTCGCCAGTCAGCCGCTGACCACCAACGAATGACCTCCTACCTCCACAACCTGACGACTCGCCTGGCGGCCGGCCTGGAGCGCACGCCCGATGCGTTGCGCGCAAGGCACCGCGCGTACCTGCTCGCCGCCCAAAACGCCGACGGGGGCTTTTCAGGTCGCGAGGGCGGCTCGGACTTGTACTACACGAGTTTCGGCCTGCGCGGCTTGGCGTGCCTAGGCTCGCTCGACGGCGCGGCTCGCGACCGGGCCGCAGGTTTTCTGCGAGGTCGCCTGTCGCAACCGGCCGCCGTGGTCGACTTCATGTCGCTGCTCTACTCCGCGCGACTCGTGCTGGCCGCCGGCGGTCCCGA
The DNA here is from genome assembly GCA_036758585.1 of Planctomycetia bacterium. Classification (GTDB taxonomy): domain Bacteria; phylum Planctomycetota; class Planctomycetia; order JALXBF01; family JBGPMX01; genus DAIOWH01. Next base: position 3,298 of record DAIOWH010000204.1, on the reverse strand, counting down.
TGTTCTTTCGGAGCACAGCCGCGACTGGCCGACTCGCGTCGCCGTCGCGCTCGAGTCGTTTCGCAAACCCGACGGCGGCTACGGCAAGGCGACCGAGGGAACGTCGGGCAGCACCTACCACACGTTTCTCGTCGGCCTGTGCTACGAACTCATCGGGTTGCCGCTGGTGGAACCCGATCGCATCGTCAGCTTCGTTCTGTCCCGACGTCGCGACGATGGCGGTTTCGTCGAGGTCGGCCCCGCCCGGCGCGGCGGCACCAACCCGACCGCGGCGGCCGTCGCCGTGCTCATGATGCTAAACTCGCTCCAGCCCGCGACAGCCGACGCCGTCACGGAGTTCCTGGTCGCGATGCAGTCCGACGACGGCGGCCTGCGGGCGAACGACCGAGCGCCGGTCGCCGACGTGCTCTCGACGTTCACCGGCCTGCTCACACTCTCGGACCTCCGAGCCGCCGATCGGATCGACATCGCGGCCATCCGTCAGTTCGTCGCCTCAGCCGAATCTTCGGCCGGCGGCTTTCGAGGCGGGTTCTGGGATGAGGCGACCGATGTGGAGTACACATTCTACGGGCTGGGCATCAACGCGCTGCTAGACCCTCCCGGAATCAACACCGAGATAATCCCAACGTAGGTCGATTCAAGTTGAATCTGAACCCAAAGGGTGAACCGATCCTGGCACTAAAGGGTGAAGATGACAAACCCAGGATAACGCTTGCAGCAACAAGCCATGGTCCAGCCCTTACGTTCTGGGAGGATAGCCGGTTTCGAGCACAACTCGGCATGCAACTGGGCGAACCGAGCCTAGCCCTATGGGACAGATCTGACGTGATGCGGGCATGGCTGTATGCTGCGGAGCATGAAACACGGCTTCAACTGCAACACACAGAGCAAGGGCCGACCGCCGCCATGTCAGCCGAATCCGACAGGGCCGACGTCGCGGTTGCGGGCGCGGACAAGCTATCGGCTCGTGTCTCCATCGCGGAAAACCAAGCGCGCATCAAGATAGTCGAAAGAGGAGGAAAGCAAGTCCACGAGCTTCCTTGAAGCCACGGGCAGTACCTCCAAATAGACCGTTTCTCTTTCACGCCGCACCGTATGTCGATACTGATCGTCCAAAACGTAGCAATGGAATTCCCCACGCGGACAGAACCGCTAGTGGTATTGCGTGCCATCTCCTGCGAACTCAGCGCGGGCGAGGGCATGGCCGTCGTCGGTCCGTCGGGTTCGGGGATGGTATCAGGTGTCAGGAACGTTCCTGACACGTTCCTGACACGTTCCTGACACCTTTGTTCACTCCCCTTTGTTCACTCCCCTTTGTTCACTCCACCTTTGTTCACTCCGTTGCCGAGCCTCCACTCAATCCAAGGGCCGCCATCAGGACTGGTGCCGCGAGACATGGCGTTCTATTTCCGTTTCTGGCCGCCCTCGGAACGCCGCCCTGTTCCTAGTCTTTCCAGCGCTCGCACCAGCCATTTCAAAGATCGGAAAACACTGACACTAGCGAGCGCGATGTCTCCGAAACAACTGACAACAGCTTCGGCCAGAACCACTAAAGCGGCAATACTCCATATCGACAGCTGGATTCCAGCTCTGACCATTCCAAATAACAATGCGGACACCAGAACGAGGACCACGAGGTTCGCGAGGCCGAATTTGAATCTCCTGCGGCGAGTATGGGGACCACAGACGGCCGGTCTTCGCTTGTTCATGATCGTGATCATCAAAACAGATGGACAGCCGCTTTACCTACCACGCGGGAGCCTTGGAGGCCCGCTCTGGCCTGGGAACGGCGAGTTTCGACCCGGAAGAGGATTTGGACCACTCCCGCCGCCCGGACCGCCACGAGGCGGCGGTCCACCCGACCTGCCCGTTGACGGCTGATGAGGGCTGCTGCCTGGAACCGCTGGTGGAATGTTCCTACGGTTTCCGCGCTCCCGGTTCTCTCGATCGGCCTCTTCTTGAGCTCGCCGAAGCTCCCATCGAAAGTAGTCGATCGGGTATTTTATGACGCTGATGGGAGGCATCCCAGTAGTCGGACTTTCTGCAGGGCCGATTTCTGGACCGGAACGTCGGCGCGGCGGCGGTGGGTCGTCTGGGAACATTGGGGGAATGCTCTCGGGCGGTGCACACGCGTAGCTCGCGCAGCCAAAATAGGAAAGGCCGGCACGATCCGTGGCAGTTGTCACTGAATTCATGACATACGCAAACAGGTTGTTACTCCCGCCTGCAAATGAAATCGGATCTACGCTCCGAAACCTACCGATTCCGCTGTCGTAGTATCTTGCCCTCAAGTAATAACCTTCGAATTCGTATTCCCGCCCCGTGAACTTGAACCGGTCGCCGTTGGTCGGACTCGACTCGGCAGTCACCTTGCCGAACGCCGAGTAGCTGATGTGATCTTGCACCGTGCCGCTGGTGCTGGCGAGGTCGCGGATGGTGCCGAGGTGGTCGGCGAGGTACCAAGTGACGGTGCCTGTGGAAAGAACCCGGGCGATGGCCATGTCGACTTCGGGCCCATACAGCCGTCGAGCGTCAAGCGTTGAGGGTTGAGGGCCAGTGCCGTCGGGATCGACGAAGTCGAAGAGCGGATTGGCCGAGAATGCCGCGCTCTCGAAGACCGCGTCCACATAGGGAGCCGACGCACCACCGGAAAGCTGCTCGGCGGTTGGCGGCTGGAGTGCGTCGTGGACGGTTGCGGTGGAGACTGGAGGCTGGGGGCCGGAGCCATCGGAATCGACGGTGGCAATGATGCGACGGCCAAACACGTCGTACGTGTAGTTTGCCTGCATCAGCAAGTCACCCGCCGCGGAGCGGCGGGCCACACTGGTCAGGCGGTTGCGATAGTCCCAAGTGTAGTCCGTGATTTCTCCATTTGAGATCTGAGACTTCCCGATGAGGTTGCCTTCGTCGTCGTACGTGTAGTTGTAGGTGCCGTCGGAGGTGAGGCGGTTGCCGGCGCCGGTCGTGTAGCCGGTCATGGTGCGGTTGCCGTTGAGGTCGTACGAAAACGACTCGTCGCAGGCGGTCGCGCCGCAGGTGCCGCCGGAGGCGTCCACGCCGGTGAGTTGGCCGGTGAGGTCATACGTGTAGTTGAAGGTGCCGTCGGCGTGGGACTCGCTCGTCAGTTCGCTGGCGGCGTTGTAGGCGTAGCTGTAGGTCGCCAGCGTGGTCGGCGAGCCGTAGGCGGGCACGTGCTGGTGCGTGATGCCGGTGAGCCGGTCGTCGTCGTAGGCGAAGGTCGAATCGGTCTTGGGGTTCGGCATCGGCGGGTAGCCAGAGTAGCCGGGGACCGTGCGCG
>DAIOWH010000203.1:0-9930 GCA_036758585.1 Planctomycetia bacterium | reverse complement strand
CGGCCAAAGCTCGAACGGAAAGTTCAAAGTCAAGACCTGACCCCAATTCCGTGTTCTTTAGTCGGATGAACCCCTTTTTCGACCCCGACCCCTGCGGCATATTCACTTTTCAGGCTTCAGCCAAGCGAGGAGAGTGGCCGACCAGAAAATGAACCCCAGAATGAAGAAACCGGACAAAACTCGGTGTATCCAGATCACCGTCCAGCCATCAACGACGGAAACGTCGTGGTCGACGAACATGCGAATAGCAAAGCTGCCAGCAACGTAAACACCGATCGCGGTGTATGTCCATTTGAACGCGGAAGGAAGCCGATAGAAGGCCGCATAGTAACGCTCTTGAACGCTTGCCGGCGGTGCGAGTGCTTCGCGATAGGACCGCGCAAACGTAGCACCGCCGTAGGCATAGAGCAACAGTATCCACGCAAACGCGTTGACGAAGAGGCAATAGAGCATTGCGTCAAACAGTGCCTTGCCACCCAGAGAACCTCAACAGTCGGCTGCGGTCCTACTTCTTCCTGCGTCGCCACCTCGGTCCGGACTATCTGGAGTTGCTCCGGTTCTTCTTGAACCATCGGCGTTTTCCCCGGAGCGAGCATCCGGAGCGCGTGGGCAAGAGTCCCGCCGAGCTGTTGACGCGACGTTCTCATCCGCACTGGCTCGAGCTCCTCGGCTACCAGCGCTTCGAGTGCAACTGAAGTCATCGAAACGGCACTCGCTGTCAGCCCCCGTCCGCGTGCGGCCACGCTCCCCGTCCGCGCGTGTTACCCAAAATCGGGACTTTTTGAACCAGGCCCGTCTTCGTTGCTGCGCCATTCGGGCAGAAACGCCGACCCGTCGAACCCGCGACCGAAGCCGGCCCAGGTCGCAAAGTCGAAGTGGACATTGCCGCAGAGTGCATCGACCGAGACGATCTCATCGGCCACGCCGGCGGTCAGTTCGAGCGTCGTCTGGAAATCGGCCTCTTTGCACGGGCCGCCCTCCAGGTCGAAGTCGTTGTCGACAATCACTGCGGATGCCACGGGCCAAAGATCCGTTTCGTAGTCGGGGCTTGAGCTCAGAGTCAGAAAGACGCTCTCGTCCAGTTCGATCAGCGTGTCGTCCGACGGGATGATCTCGATGGACCTGGACGGTGTGTTGGCCGGAATGGTCAGCGACCCGGACAGAGTCGGAACGGCGGTGTAATCGAGGTCGCCGGCCGTTCCGCCGACGGTGTAGCCGACCACCAAGTCGCTACTGTGGCCGGGCTTGCCGTTCGAGTCGAAGACGTAGACGGTGAACCACGCGCTATCGGGTCCTTCCTCCTCGCCGAGCGGATCGGTCGCCTCGATCTTCACCGTCGGCAACCCCGGCGCGAGTGGCGGCGTCGGCAACCCCGGCGGCGGCACGACACAATCCTCGTCGATCTCATGATCGTAGTTGTTGTCGATCCCGTCGTCGCAAATCTCCGGCGGCGGTAGGCACCACGCCGCCGCGCCCTCTGGTGCCTGACAGAGTTCGTGGTACAGCAGCACTCGCCGTTCGAGTTCTTCGAGGCTGACGCGGTTGGGTCGTGGTCGCGGACGAGGGCCACCGGGCCGCAGGGGCCAGCGCAAGCTCGATGGGAATCCGAATGACCCGAAACGCGACGCGCGCGACATCATCGTCATGGCTGCACCCCCTTTGCGCGGGCAACAATGCCTCGATTTCCGACTGGGTCGGCGAACCTGTATTCGCGGAACTTCGTTTGGTGGCTCTCCGCCAACTTTGGGGTGCAGGCGTCCCGGCTGCCGGATTCTGCACCAGTTGTTGGGCAGGCGGGACGCCTGCACCCCAATGATCCCCAAAGTTTGCGGAGAGCCCGTTTGGTTTACGCGCCGCAAGAAAAAGCCGTCTACATGTCATAGACGGAATTCCGCCGCGAGAGGGGTCAAAAAAAATCTTCTGGCTGTCGGCATTCCGCGGCAGTACCATCTGGGAGACTTGGCCGAGGGGGTAGGCAATGGCTGAGCCGGTCGAAGACGATTGCGTCCGGCGGTTGCGAGCCAACGACGCAGAAGCGTGGGAATGGTTCGTGCAAGCGTACGTCCAGCCGTCGCTGGAGTCCGTTCGTCGGTCTCTGCCCCACCGTCTTCGCGCCCGCGTCGACGGCGAGGATGTCATCCAAGATGCCCTCCGCCGCGTCGTCGTATGGCTCCGTAAGTACGACGGACACGACATTCATCGGGTCGCACGCGTCTTTCGCATCTCGGTCACCCAGAGAGTCGCCGACGAGCTTCGTAAGCACGCGGCACATCGCCGAGACTGCAACCGTGACGTTCCTGCGCCCACTTCGCCCACGGAACAGGACCGCGCCGACGTGTGCGCGTGGACCCTCGCAAAGGACCGGACGAAATGGCCTGTCTGAAAGAGGAGGTCCGAATCCTCATCGAGAACTTGCACCCGCGACTTCAGGTGGTCATGCACCTGCGACTGGAAGGTCGCAGCCTTGACGAGGCCGCACACGTGATGGAATGTTCGCTGAAGACTATGAAGCGTCTCTGGGCTCAGATTTGCGCCCAGTGCAGGGAGTTAGTGAAAAAGGAGGCGACGAAAGCAAGAAACGGATGGATGGATGGATGGATGGATGGAAAACCACGTCAGTAGCACCCTACCCGGCCTCGCCGGCCAATCTCGAGGAGGAGCATCGACCGGCACGCAGCCTACCGCCGCTCGACACCGAGGGGGGCCAGGGATACGCCGTGATGCATGGAGCCCTCACCCCAACCCTCTCGCCGCAGCGGGGAGAGGGAGAAGTCTAGATAACAATGCCGCGGGCGAGAGGGAGACGTGTAATACCAAATGCCTCTGGAGCCACACGCATGACGCTCGACCGCGCCCCGTTGCGACTTGAACCGAGCTACTGTCGCCAGCGGCAACAGGCGGTGCGGTCGCTGCTGGATCGGCTCAAGGTCGATCGCGCGGTGCTCGTGCGACCCGAACACGTTCAGTATCTGACCGGCTTCCGGCCGCACCGGTTGATGACCGCGGCGGTGAGTCTCGACGTCGACGGATTCTGCCTCTTGGTCGCGCCCAACCGCGCGCCCGATTCGGCGGCGGCCGACCGAGTGGTTTGCTTCGAGGCTCAGTGGCATTCGACGTTGCGGCAGGACCAATCGACCGCCGCGGCCGAAGCGCTGCGTCACGCGGTGGTCCAGCGGCCGGCGGCGCGGCGAATCGCGGTAGAGTGGTCGGCGTTCGGGCCGCACATGCGAGCAGCCGCTGCGGCCGCGGGCGAAGCCGAACTCGTGGACATCGAGCCTGAGCTGTGGTCGCTGCGCCGCCGCAAGTATCCCGACGAGCTGGCCATGATCCGCCGCGCGATCGACTGCACCGAGGCGATGTATGCGCACGCGCGGACGATCGTGCGACCGGGCGTAACCGAAATCGAAGTCTTCAACGCGCTGCACGCCGTGGCCGTCGACGTCGCCGGCGAGCCGCTCAGCGATCTGGGCAACGACTACCAGTGCGCCTCGCCGGGCGGCCCGCCGCGCTCGCGGGCGGCCCAAGCGGGCGAGCTGTTCATCCTCGACCTCGGGCCGGCCTATCGCGGCTACTACGCAGACAACTGCCGCACCTTCGCCGTCGATGGCCGACCGACCGCCGAGCAGCTTGCGGCGTGGAGGCACATTACCGACGTGCTCGCCGTGTTTGAGCAAACCGCGCGCGCCGGCGTGCGCTGTCGCGACCTCTTTAACCGCGCCCAGACGATGCTCGACGCCTATCGGCCCGGTGCGTTTCATCATCATCTCGGCCACGGGTTCGGGTTGTTCCCGCACGAGGCGCCGCACCTCAACCCGAACTGGAACGACACGCTCGACGAGGGCGACGTCGTCACGGTCGAGCCGGGGCTGTACGGGCCTGAGCTTCGCGCGGGAATTCGGATCGAACAGGACTATCGTGTGACCGCGGACGGCGTCGAACGACTCACGGCCTACCCCACCGAGTTGTAGCCACGGGAGGGCTTGTACAAAAAAACCCAGTTTGGCAGGAGGTAGGGTGGGCCGAATCTTTTGAGTCCCACCAAAGACCTCAAGAAACACTGGTGGGACTCGAAGACTCGTCCCACCCTACGCCTACCCCACCGAGTTGTAAGCACGGGAGAAACACATGCTCGTTGCCCTCATCGCCGCGTTGTCGTTCGCCTGGTCGCCCGTGCCCGATGAAACTCCCTGGCCGCCCGTGCTGCGCGGCGCGCGCGATGGAACCGTGACGCTGGCGTCGGAAGCGTTCCTGACGATTCCCGAGGCAGTCCGAGCCGAGGCGACCAAACCGGACGCGGCGGCGTTCGATGTGGCTGGGACTCCGCCGACGGTGGACCTGGCGTTCCACCGCGATCTGGGACCGGACGCGGCCGCGCGGCGGCTCTGGTCGTCATGGGGCGACATCTGCGTCGCGAGCGACGGGCGGGTCTATTGCGGCATCGGCGACCACGGTAATGACGTCGGCGGCGACGCACGCTGCTTTTTGTATCGCTGGGACCCGCGGCGCAAGGTGCTCGAAAAGGTCGTGGACATGAGCGTCGTCGTGCCGCCGCAAGCGGGACAACCGGCCTGGTCCAAGGTCCACGCGAAGATCGACGAAGGGCCTGATGGCAAGATCTACTTCAGTTGCACGTTGAACGACGGCAATCGCGCGAAGCTACCTCAGTACGGCTGGACCGACGCGCTGCCCGGCGGCCAGCTCTATCAGTTCGACCCCGCGACGGGCAAGACAGTCGCGTTTGCGAACTTGCCGCCGCGTCGCTGCACGGCGACGTCGCTCGTCGATCGCGAGCGGAACACCTGGTGGTGCAATCTGGAGGCGGGCGACGGCAACGCGCTGTGGGGTCTGGACCTCGCGACGAAACGGCCGGTCTTTCAGTCGCCCGACGGTTCAGTGGGCTTCAACCGCAACTTCGCCCTGGCCGCCGATGGGTCGATCATCTTCAACGGCGACGCCGGCTCGGTATGGAGGCTCGACGGCACGACGCGGCAGCTCGCCCAGACCGGCTCGGCGTTTGCCGACTCGCCGGGGATGCGCTGCTCGACCGGCCCGTCAGGCGACGGACATATCTACGGCGTCACGCACGGCACGAACCAGCTCTTCCGCTATTCGCCAAAACAGGACGAGCTCAAGTTGCTTGGTCCTTCGTGGCTCACGGGCATGTACACGACGGTCGCGGTGCTCTCGCCCGACGAGCGGTTTGTGTACTACCTCCCCGGCGCACACGGCCAGGCCGCGCGGCACGGCACGCCGGTCGTGCAATACGAGATCGCAACCGGTCGGCGCAAGGTACTTGCCTTCCTGGCCGCCGCCTTCGACGAGCATTACGATTACGTTCCGGGCGGCACGTACGGAGTGAAACTGAGCCCCGACGGCGGCACGCTGTACGTGAACTTCAACGGCCACACCTCCGCAGCCGTGCGACCCAAACACCTCCGCACCGACGGCTTCGGCCTCCCGTCGTTCGCCGCGATTCGTATCCCGCAGTCGGAGCGATAGCGACCCGGCAACGTCACAGAATCTCACGCGGCGAGGCCTGCATCGACCGCAGCGCCTCGCAGTATTGGACGCCGCAGGTCCTGCCGCGATAGAGCGCGATCGCCTCTTTCGTTTGCTGGGCGCCGTCGCGTTTCGCCGCGTCGTAGGGCTCGTTGCGGACCAGCGCCATCAGCCGGCCGAGCCACTCGATCGCACGCGGCCAGACCGCCGTCACGTCGACGAACGTGTCCGGCTCAAACCCGATCGTGTGGCCTGGGCCGTTGTCGTACAGATAGATCTGGCGCGGCGGCCGGTAGCCCGGCGCGTCGACCAGCGACGCCGCGCGCCGCAGCGCGATGCCGCTGAGCTGCGACGCGACCACGTGATCGTCGTGGTGATCGTGCCGCCACAACATGAATGCCACGTCGGGCCTGACGTCCGCGACGACCTGTGCCACGGCCCGCTTGGTCGCGTCGTTCACGTCGAACAGGTGCGACCGGAAATCGAGGAATCGCGATTCGACGCCATACGACTGATTGATCTCGGTCGTCCCCTCGACCAGCTCGCGATGCCGCGCGCCGATAGGAGCCCAGTTCTTGTAGTCGCCGATCAGCGACAGGATCACCACGCGGTAATGTTTCGCCACCGCCTGCAGCATGTTGCCGGGTACGCCAAACACGCAGTCGTCGTAGTGAGCGCCAATGGCCAGGACGGTTTTCATGTTCGGCATCTCCGGATTGAACACTCGTCGCACAAGGGAGGCTCGCACTCGGACGGTGCGTTCAGTACACTACTGTCGGTCCTGCCAAAAGCCAAACCATCGTTTCAGGAGTTTACCTAATGGGTATGCACAAACGTAACGTCTCGCGTCGGAACTTCATGCGGTCGACCGCGGCCGGGGCGGCGGCGGCTGGTGCGGCGTCCAGCGTGTTCGGGGCGGCCAGTCCTCGCGCGCTCGGAGCGAACGAACGAATTAAGATCGGCATCATCGGACCGGGCGGCCGCGTCGCCGGATACCGCGACGACATGCTCGAAGGCCACATGCGGCACCTGTGCGGCAGCAACAAGGAAGGCAAGGAACTACGGTCCAAGTTCGACATCGAGATCACCGCGGCGTGCGACGTGTGGGACTACCGCACCGACCGCGCGGCCGAGCTGGCCAAGAAAGAGGCCGGCTATGAGGTCAAGAAGCACTACCGCGACTACCGCAAGCTGCTCGACGACAAGAACGTCGATGTCGTGCTGATCGGCACGCCCGACCACTGGCACGCCAAGCAGACGATCGACGCGGCCGCGGCCGGCAAGGACGTGTACTGCGAGAAGCCGATGACGCATACGATCGACGAGGCCCGCGCGGTGTGCGAGGCGATCCGCAAGAACAAGCGAGTCATGCAGGTCGGCGTGCAGTCGATGTCGGACCCGCGCTGGCGCATGGCCAACGAGCTGATCAAAGAAGGCAAGATCGGCCACGTGATGCAGGCTCAGACCAGCTACTACCGCAATTCGAGCGTCGGCCAGTGGCGATACTATGAACTGAAGGAGTCGATGAACCCGCGTTCAATCGACTGGAAGATGTTCCTCGGCGCCGATTTTGGCCTGGCACCCGACCGGCCGTTCGACCGGGCGGTGTTCGCGCAGTGGCGGTGCTATTGGGACTTCGGCGGCGGCATGTACACCGACCTGTTCGTACACCAACTGAGCCACCTGATCGCGGCGATGGGGGTGAGGTTCCCGCGTCGCGTCGTGGGCGCGGGCGGGCTGTATCTCGAATACGACGGCCGCGACGTACCCGACGTGGCCACGGTCGTGGCTGATTATGACGAAGGCTGCCAGGTGATCGTGACGGCGACCATGTGCAACGATCATCCGATCGAAGAGGTGATCCGCGGCCACACCGGCACCATCAAGTTCGGCGGCGACGGCTTCGACATCCTGCCGCAGAAGTTCGCCAAGCAGCCGGGCAAGCCGTCGGCTGACGCGGCCGAGTCGGCCGGGCACGTCAAGGCACGCGACTGGACCGGCGACGAGACGGCCAAGCACTGGGAGAATTTCCTGGAGTGCGTCCAGTCGCGCAATCACGAGACGAACAACACGCCCGAACTGGGCTACGCGGCGATCGCGACCGTGAACCTCGGCACTCAGTCGTACCGCGAGGGCAAGGCGTACTTCTGGGACGCCAAGAGCCACAAGGCGACCGGCGCCGACGCCAGTTGGGCGCTGGCGTGGGAAGATCGTTCGAAGAAGCGCGGCAAGCCAAACCAGATCATCGGCTGGAAGGCGGGCGACACCGGCAGCCTGCTCGACCCGCCCGCCTACCAGAAGCTGGCCGGCCCGTGGATGGACGGCAAGGATCCCGCCGCCGCGGCCGGTTCGAGCGGAAGCTAGGCCGACCGACGAACCGTCCACCTTGCGAACCCCGCAACACAAGCCCGATTCGCAAGCGAAGGGGATTGGGTGATCACTGATTGGCTCTCCTCGCTAGCGCTTCACCCGCCAGAGTGGTAGGCTGGGTGCCTCACCCAGCCTACGCTCTCGGTGCAGGCGTCCCGCCTGCTGTTTCACCCGCCAGATGCGAGGCGGCCAGGACGGCCACACACTTTCCTCAATGTTGGCGGAGAGGTGGTAGGCTGGGTGCCTCACCCAGCCTACGCTCGGTGCAGACGGCTACGTTGTCCGACGCTTTCCCAGTTGGTGCGGACCAAGCACGCGAAACGGATCGTGATGTTCCGCCGCGACGATTCGGTCGATATCCTCCACTGCCGTGTGCAATGGCTCCTCCGCTCGTGAATCAAGGTGCGAATCCTGGGAGTTACCGCCGGCCGAACCGTGTAGCCCGACAACTCGAACGATTCCGAATGGCAATGTCGATCCGGGCGGCGCGTCAAGCATGATACACAGACGTGATCGCTTCGCCTATCGGGTATGTCTTACTGGCGCGTTGGTGGCGCAGACAGATCGGACCGCCGGAGCGACCGGAGAACCGGGCTTGTTTGTTATCGTGAGCGGCTGCGTCGGGGCCGACCCCAAGTCGCCAGCGCTGCGTCGATTAACGCTGGTTGGATGTCGTTTGAATCCAGGTCGTTGACAAAGGCTCGAACGAATTGCACGTCTCGAATCGTCAGCGTGTCAATTCCAGCACCGGTCACTAGTCGAACTTCACTACGGAAGGTGGAGTATTCCAGCGAAATCGAATCGTTTCCGTCGTTCGTGGTCAGTTGAATCGAGTTTCCCATCGAGACGTTCTGGATTCGCAAAAGGTCGTCACCCGACCCGGTGTCAAATTGCACGAGGCCGGACTGCATCTGCCGGGTCGCGCTCCCGCCGAGAACCAATTGGTCCTTCCCATCGCCCATCAATGCGGTAATTCCTTTTCTCACGCCGGCAAAGTTGAGCGGTGCAGTCCTGCCGTTCAAAGTCGTGCCGCCTGTCCCAATGACTCGCAACGAGAATAGCCGAGCGGCCGGCTCGATGCGAACACCGTTGTCGCCGTTGTCGCCGATCACGATGAGTTTGCCGCGACGCAAGGTGACTTGGACGTTTCCCGGATTCGTCGGCGCTGCGGCGGCTCCCGGCCCGCTCGGATCGACGATGACGCCGTTGGCTGCGATGTCGCTGTCGCCCCGACCGCCGTCGAGCAGATGCAGGACGATGCGATCGGACAAGATCTCGGCGCCGGTTGAGCCGTCAAACAGGAATTCATACCAGTGCGGAATCGTTTCATCCGCGACCGTTGCGGGGTTTTGCGGTTCGGGGCCGAACTTGTAGTACGTGGTCGGAAGCACGTTCGATTGTGGAAAGATCGTCACCGTCGTCGCGCCGCCCGTCGGCACGTTGGTCACTCCGAAGTTGAACAGGCCCAGCGGAAATTGCACGCCCTGCGGAGCACCGGGTGGCAGAGTGTTCGTGATTTGGATTTGCTCCAATTTGGTTCCTGCCGGCGCCGCGAGCGTGACGCTGCTGCCATTGCCGCTCGGGAGCGAGGTGACGTTGGCTTGCTCGCGATCCGGCGTGCCGTCGTTGTTCCCGTCGCCGCCGTTGGGAGCTGCGTCCTCCGTGGCGGCCCCGACACCGTCGTTGTCGGTGTCGCCCACCGGCTGCGAGTCGTCGTTGAGGATCGTCCCCAGCCCTTGGCCATTCAGGATCGTCGCGCCAACAGCGCTCGACAAGTGGACGCTGAAGGTCTCGTCCGGTTCAATGGTCGTGTCGCCAAGCACCGGGACGCTGATCGTTCTGGCCATCGCGCCCGCCGGGATCGTCAGTGTTCCGCTGCCGTGGCTGAAGTCGCTGCCAACCACTGCGGTCCCGCTGATTGTGACGAAATTGACCGTCACGTCCTGAGAAATCGCCGAACTCAGCGATACTGTGAACAACGCATTGGTCGTGCCGCTGGTGCCTTCGATGATCGAGGCATTGCTGATTTGCAAGGTCGGATTCACCACATAGGCGAAGTTG
>DAIOWH010000202.1:0-9950 GCA_036758585.1 Planctomycetia bacterium | reverse complement strand
CGATCACCGACCCCGAGATGAAGCGGTTCTTCATGACGATTCCCGAGGCCTCGCAGCTTGTGCTGCAGGCAGCCACGATGGGCAAGGGCGGCGAGATATTCGTCCTCGAAATGGGTGAGCCGGTGAAGATCACGGACCTGGCCGCGGACCTCATCCGGTTGTCCGGCCTTTCTCCGGACGACATCGAGATCAAGATCGTTGGCCCCCGCCCCGGCGAGAAGCTGGCCGAAGAGTTGTACAATGACGACGAGCAGACGCTGCCCACGCCGCACCCAAAACTACGCGTCGCCTACCATCAACCGTACTCATTGGCCGAAGTGCGTAGGTCGATCCATACCGTCAGACGCATGATGCGCGAACCCGACGTCAATCTTCGCAAAAAGTTGCGCGAGCTCGTACGCGAATATGCCGAGCCAGGTGCTACTGCGTCGCCCGCAACCCGGGCGGGTGATCAGGCGGTACTCACAATGAGTGGAACGGAGGGAAAATGACCGAAGTTGGCGACGGAAAACGGCCGAGTCCGGTGCGAGTCGCGGTGATCGGCGCCGGCTACTGGGGCCAGAATCTGGTACGCAACTTTCATGACATCGGCGCACTGGCCGTTGTCTGCGAGAGTGACCCTGTGCGTGCCAACGAACTGCGTGCAAAGTACCAGAATGTGCGCGTAACCTCGACGATCGAGAACGTGTGGGACGATCGACAGATCAAGGCGGTTGCGATTGCAACGCCGGCCGAGACACACGCCAGCGTTGTTCGGCAGGCGATTTGCGCCGGCAAGGATGTGTTTGTCGAAAAGCCGTTGTGCTTATCCGCAAGCGAGGGACGGTCGCTCGTAACGCTCGCCGCCGAGCACGAACGCGTGCTCATGGTGGGACACCTGCTGTGGTATCACCCGGCGATCCTAAAACTCAAGCAGTTGGTCGACGAAGGTGAGCTCGGGCGCATCGAGTACGTCTACTCAAACCGGCTGAACCTCGGCAAGATCCGCCGTGAAGAGAACATCCTATGGTCGTTCGCGCCCCACGACATCTCGGTCATCCTCGGACTGCTCAATGAGACGCCCGACCACGTAGTCGCCCAGGGAGGCAACTACCTGCACGAGAATATTGCCGACGTGACGGTCAGCCTTTTGTCGTTCGCAAGCGGCGTGAAGGCCCACGTGTTCGTTTCCTGGTTGCACCCGTTCAAGGAGCAGAAGCTCGTCGTAGTCGGCGATCGCAAGATGGCAGTGTTCGACGACGTGGAGGCGACGAACAAGCTGATGCTCTATCCGCATTCTGTGGTCTGGAAGAATCAGATCCCGGTGGCCAACAAGGCGGCGGGCGTACCGGTCGCATTCGATTCCTACGAACCGCTCCGCGCCGAGTGCGAGCACTTCCTGGAGTGCGTTCGTACCCGAAGCCGACCCCGCACAGACGGTGAGGAAGGTCTCCGAGTACTCGGCGTGTTGGAGCGATGTCAGGCCGCGATCGAAGCCCACACAGACGTCGCCGAACCCGTCACTGCTGAACCAAGGCGTGGCTACACCGCACACGATTCGGCGTTTGTCGACGAAGGAGTTGAGATCGGCGAAGGCACTACGATCTGGCACGTGTCGCATATCATACGTGGATCACGTATCGGCAAGAACTGCCGCATCGGACAGAATGTCGTTGTCGGTCCGAACGCGACGATTGGTGACGGCGTGAAGATCCAAAACAACGTATCTGTCTACGAGGGCGTAACACTGGAAGACCACGTGTTCTGTGGTCCTTCTATGGTCTTCACCAATGTCCACAACCCGCGCAGTGAGGTCCGGCGCATGTCCGAGCTACGCCCGACGCTGGTACGTCGTGGCGCCAGCCTCGGAGCCAACTGTACGATCGTTTGCGGCCTGACGATCGGCCGTTACGCGTTTGTCGGCGCCGGCGCGGTCGTCACTCGCGACGTACCCGACTACGCCCTGGTCATGGGCTCGCCCGCCCGCATCCAAGGTTGGATGTGTGAGTGCGGCGTCAAGCTATCGTGGGAATCTGAAATAGGCCTCTGTTCCGCATGTCAACGGCAGTACCTCAAGTCGTCACACGGCGTGTCTCCAATCACCGAAACTTTGGGGACCGCGTCTCGATGACGGTTCCGCTGCTTGACTTAGAGGCCCACCACCGCCCGCTCCGGCAAGAGATTCTCACCGCCATCGGGCGAGTTCTCGACAGCAATTGCTTCATTCTAGGACCCGAAGTCGCCAGGCTCGAAGAGCGAGTGGCCGCATACTGCGGCTGTGCCCACGCGGTGGGCGTGTCGTCTGGTACGGATGCACTGCTCGTTGCCCTGATGGCGCTGGGCATCGGTTCGGGCGACGAGGTAATTACAACCCCCTACTCGTTCTTTGCGACGGCCGGCGCCATCGCGCGATTGGGCGCTCGGCCGGTGTTTGTCGACATCGATCCAGCGACGTACAACATCGACCCGGCAAGGATCGATCGGGCGATCACACCACGCACGAAAGCCATCCTGCCGGTCCACCTGTTCGGCCAGTGTGCCGACATGGACCCGATAATGTCGCTGAGCAAGACCTACGGTATCCCGGTTGTCGAGGATGCCGCTCAAGCGATTGGCGCTCAATATCGTGACGGCCGACGAGCTGGCACCATTGGCGCAATGGGTTGCCTGTCGTTTTTCCCCAGCAAGAACCTGGGCGCACTGGGCGATGGTGGAATGGTCCTTACGAACGACACCGAGCTTGCTGAGAAAGTTCGCATTCTGCGGTCGCACGGCAGCAAGCCGAAGTACTACCACAAGTTCATCGGTGGGAACTTCCGCCTTGATGCCATCCAGGCCGCGATAGTGAACGTGAAGCTGAACCACCTGGAAGGCTGGTCCGCCGCCCGGCGCGCCAATGCGAGCCGCTACCGCCGCTTGTTTCAAGAGAGCGACCTCATACAGAACGGCTTTGTTAGTCCGCCCGCCGAGGCCTGCGAAACGCGGCACATCTACAACCAGTTCGTTGTGCGTGTACGGTCTCGCGACCAACTCCTGAAGTACCTTGGTGAGCGTGGGATCGGTGCCGAGGTGTACTACCCGCTGCCGTTGCACCTACAAGAGTGCTTTGCCGCGCTGGCCTACAGGAAAGGAGACATGCCTGAGGCGGAACTCGCTGCGAGCGAAACTCTCGCACTTCCTATATACCCGGAAGTGACCGCTCAACAGCACCAGGTCGTTGACATGGTCCGAGAGTTCTACCCGCGCTGTGCCGGCACTACGGATTCTTGACGCCTGCCCGTTGGAGCCATTGGCACAAGTGCGAGAGAAGCTCGAACGACTACTACCGACTTCCGGGTTTGCGCGTGACAGCCTCACCCTTATGATGGGCACGGCGTTCGGGCAGGCGATCGCGATCGCGATATCGCCGATACTGTCGCGCCTCTATGCACCGCAGGACCTCGGTATCCTGGCGTTGTACATGGCGATAACGGGCGTCTTGTCAGTGGCTGTCACCGGGAGATATGACTTGGCGATCTTGCTTCCCGCGCAAGACGCCGATGCGGCGAACGTATTCGGCCTTTCGGCGATCATATCCGTGACTTTCAGCTTGGCCGTATTGGTCGTTGTTTGGGCCTTCAACACGCCAATTGTGCGACTGCTCGATGAACCGGGTATTGCGTTTTGGCTGTACTTCATCCCACTGTCGCTGCTGTCGGCGGGAATATACCGGGGGCTGAACTGCTGGTCGAACCGTTTGAAGCAATACCGTCGCATAGCGATAAGCCGCGTCCTGCAGGCTGCGATTCTAGCTTCCGCAAGCATTACTATCGGACTCGTTCGACCCGGCCCTGACGGGCTCGTCATCGGTGTTATCCTTGGAGATCTTCTGGCCGCGTTGGCGCTGCTGGTACAGACATGGCGTGATGGGGCGCTCACTTGGTCCATGCTGTCGAGGGAACAAATGGTGGCATTGGGCCGCCGGTACCGCGCGTTCCCTGTATTCTCTGTCCCGGCAGACACGGTAAACGCGATGGCTCGACAAATACCGGTCTTTCTCATGACAGTCTTCTACGGACCGGCGGTTGTGGGTTTCTTCGCCCTGACGCAACGAGTCCTTGGCGCTCCCCTATCCGTGGTGGCCGCGGCGGTTGCGGATGTGTTCAGTCAGCGGGCTAGCCGGGAGGTAGTGGCCGTTGGACACTGCAGAGGCGCCTATCTCAAGACTCTCAAGGCCCTCGCTGTGCTCGCGATCATGCCCTTCACGGCGCTCGTTCTTGTGGCACCTTGGCTGGTCGTGTGGGTGTTCGGCGCCCACTGGGAGACTTCGGGTCGTTACATACAGGTCATGGCTCCGCTATACTGCCTGGCATTCGTCGTGAGCCCGTTGAGTCGCACGTTCTACGTGACGGAGCATCAATGGTACGACCTTATCTGGCAGGTAGCCCTGATCATCTTCAGCGCGGCGTCGATTACGGCGGGCTACTTGTTGGGACAGCCGATCCACTCAATCGCGATCTATACCGCAGCGTACAGCGTGCTCTATGTTCTGTCGCTGGCGTTGTCTTACCGCTGTGCGGCGCCCCGCGCGGCGTCCGCCTGATGCGCCGTTGATGGTAGGTACCCCATGATTGCGATCATCGACTACAACATGGGCAATGTGGGCTCGATCCTGAAGATGCTCAGGCGTGTTGGGGCCGACGCCGTCCTTACTTCCGACCCGGAAGCCATTGCGGCGGCAGATAAGCTGGTGCTTCCCGGAGTCGGTTCGTTCGACACGGGAATGAAGCACCTGCGGCAGCTTGGGCTCATCGAAGTGCTGAATGCCAGAGTCCTTGAGGCCGCCGTGCCGATTCTGGGTATCTGTCTCGGTTTGCAGTTGTTCAGTCGAAGCAGTGAGGAAGGCAGCGAGGCTGGACTCGGCTGGCTTGCCGCTCGCACCGTTAGGTTCCGTTTCGATGGCATGGTCGACGCCCCAAAGATCCCGCACATGGGCTGGAATTATGTCCACCCCACTCAGCCGCACCCGGTCCTGGAGGGACTGCCGTCTGAACCACGGTTCTACTTCCTTCACAGCTACTATGTTCAATGTGACTCGCCCGAAAACGTCATCTGTACATCTCGCTACGGTCATGAATTCACGTCGGCAGCAGCAAGCCGCAACATCATTGGTACACAGTTTCACCCCGAGAAAAGCCACAAGTTTGGGATTAGCCTCTTCCGTCGCTTTGCAGTCGCATGACCCACGACCCATGATCACCCCGCGAATCATTCCGTGTCTGCTGCTCAAGGGGCTTGGCTTGGTCAAGACGGTGGGGTTTCGGGAGCCGAAATACGTGGGCGATCCAAGGAACGCGGTCAGGATATTCAATGAGAAGGAAGCAGACGAACTCCTCCTGTTGGACATTACGGCCACACTGGAAAGACGCCGGCCGCGATTTGAGATGATCAGCGACATTGCCAGCGAGTGCTTCATGCCGTTTGGGTATGGGGGTGGCATCTGTAGTTTGGACGACGTTCGGTGCATACTCGGAATCGGAGCTGAGAAGGTGGTCATCAACACGCACGCACTCACCGACCCTGGCTTCGTGGAGAAGGCTGCCGGTCTTTTCGGCAGCCAGAGTATCGTGGTTTGCCTGGATGTGAAGCGCCAGCGATCGGGGCGTTATGAGGTCTTTGTCGCCAGTGGCACCAAAGGCACTGGCACAGACGCGGTGGCGGCGGCCGTTCAGATGCAGCACGTGGGCGCTGGAGAGTTGATAATCAACTCGATCGATCGCGATGGCACGATGGCCGGCTATGACCTGGACCTTATCCGTTCGATTACACAGGTCGTGAGCATCCCCGTGGTCGCTTGCGGAGGTGCCGGAACGATCCAACATTTGGCCGAGGCAATCAGGCAGGGCGGCGCGTCAGCCGCTGCGGCGGGAAGTTTGTTTGTCTTCCAGGGAAAACACCGCGCCGTCTTGATCAGTTTTCCGAGTGAACAAGACCGTGAGGCCGTTTTCGCGTGACGGCGAGATGTACCAGGCAAATCTTGACCGCGGGAGGTAGCTGATGGGTAACGTTTCCACTTTGACTGCGAACGTGACGAGTCGCCTGCGGCGAACCGACAATGCACCGGGTTATCGCATCTGTGAAAGGTGCATCATGGATACGACTGACCCCAATATCTCCTTCGATGCCCAGGGGATGTGCAACCACTGCAAGGCATACGACGAGAAAGTGCGCCTGCACATCGTACCGGATGCCGATCGCGAGCAGAGACTTGGTCAGGTAGTCGACGAAATAAAGTCCCACGGGCGCGGCAAGGAATACGACTGCGTCATTGGCGTGAGTGGCGGCGTAGATAGCTCTTATGTCGCGTACCTCGTCAAGCAGTGGGGCCTTCGACCGCTGGCGGTCCACCTCGACAACGGATGGGACTCATGTCTTGCTGTGTCAAACATCGAGAGACTGCTGAAGAAACTGGGTATTGACCTGCATACGGTGGTCCTCGACTGGGAGGAATTCAAGGACTTGCAACTGGCATTTCTGCGGGCTTCCACGCCCGATTCGGATATTCCTTCCGACCATGCGATCGGGGCGGTGTTGCTTCAAACTGCGGCAGAGCGAGGAATAAAGTACATCGTGCATGGTGGCAACGTACGTACCGAGGGCATCATGCCCGCGGCATGGTCCTCGCGCATTATTGACTGGAAGTACATGAGCTCGCTCCATCGCCGGTTTGGCCGGGTGCCGCTGCGAACTTTTCCTCACGTGGGTCTTCTGCAGAGACTTCTGTACTTCCATGTGAAGAAGATCCGTCTCGTGTACGGTCTGAACTACGTGCCCTATTGCAAACAAGAAGCACTGCGCATGCTGGAGAAGGATTTCGGCTGGGTGTACTACGGCGGCAAACACTACGAATCCGTGTACACGCGGTTCTTCCAAGGCTACATCCTGGTCCGAAAATTCGGTTACGACAAGCGACGCGCACACTTCTCTACGCTCATTTGCTCCGGCGAGATGACACGCGCCCAGGCGCTGGAGGAGATGAAGAACGATCCCTATCCGCCAGGACTACTCGAGGAAGACATGGAGTTTGTTCTCAGGAAATTCGCCTTGTCTCGAGAGGAGTTTGAGGAGATCTTGAGCCTGCCCGTGAGGTCTTACGCCGACTACCCGTCATACGAGCGCAATCCCCTCTACAAGCCAGCTCGATGGCTGTATTGGCAACTTACTCACTCGAAATAGCTACAACTCGAACCAAATGCGCGTGCTGTTCTATGTGAACCAGATACTCCTGAGCGAGTTGACCGGCCAGGCGTCGTTCGAACGCGGCCTGATCGACGCGCTGACCAGGATGGTCGAGCACGAGCCGGACTCCCGGATGGTCTTGTTCACCGCACGAGCACCGAGTGATCCCCAACCATCCTCGGAGGCAGCTATCGGGCTCGCTCTGAACAAGGCATCCTACGTGGGGTACGTGACTCACCAGATACAGTTGATATGGCGCCTGTGTCGTGAGCTATGGCGTTACCGCAAGTGCGACGTGGCCATGTACGTGCGCTATGCCCCGTCCATGGTGGCACCCGCACTTGGTGCGATCCTATTCCAGAGACCGCTGGTATTTCGCACTGGTCCTGTGCTGCCAAATCTGCGAATTCACCAGAAGACCAATAACCCTCTGGTGCTCTGGACGGTTGCGTGTGCGCTGTGGATCCATTGTCGTGTATCCGCGGGCATCATTGTGGCAACGGAGCGCATTGCCCAGTGGGTTGCCAAGACCTTTCCGTTCGCCCGCGATAAGCTCGTGGTAGTTTCCAATGGAGTGGACTGTGAGAAGTTCAAGCCGGTCGTATGCGACCGCACTCGCTGGAGGCTCCCCCCGGGATTCGTACTGGGATTCGTGGGGACGCTGATCAAGGACCAAGGGCTGGGTACAGTAATTGAAGCGATCGGCCAGCTCGCCACGGATGGCGGACCCGTGCCACACCTTCTGGTAGTAGGCGATGGTCCAGAGAGTCAATCGCTCCAACAGCTTGCCAGACAGGTCGGAGCGGAGGGGAACATCACATGGGCTGGTCGACATCCCCCGGACGATGTGCCTTTCGCGATTGCCGCGTGTAACGTGATGCTGCTACCGCTGACGAAGGCTGCGTTGGAGGTGAGAGGCACCTCGGCCATGAAGTTGTTCGAGTACCTCGCCTGCGATCGGTACGTGCTCGCGTCCCGTTGTCGAGATACCCAGTTCCTTGGCGAGCATGGTCTGGGGACCCTCGTCGATCCCGACGATGTGAACGCTTGGGCGGCGGCCATTCGGGCCGAGATGGCACAGGCGGCGCGCGACTCGGACGGCCGAGCTCGCGGTCTTGTTCTGGCTCGACACACATTCGATTCGGTGGCCGACAAGATATGGTCGGTCATATGGAATCGACGAGAGTCTGCGAAACGTTGAACCGCATGGGAATACCTTGTGATCGCGATTAGTGTCATACTCCTGATCGGCTGCTTCATCGGTTTTGTGTTAGTGTGGAAAGGCCAACAATCGCAGCAACTGGTGACCCCCTTCATGGTGATCGCGAGCTTTGAAATCCTCTGGACTTGGCCCGCTAGCATATATTCTCAGGTCATTGACGTTTCCGATGCCTATCCGGCGATCCTCATGGCTCTAGCGTTTTGCACCTTTTTGGCAGGCTACCGCATCGCCGTCGGTTCGGTGCGTGTTATTAGAGCACAGATTCGTTCCTTCTCTGATAGGCCCATCGAACGCGATTATTCTGAGGCCGCGTACCTTGTGACTATCGTTGCTGCCGGCACGGTGCTCTTCTTCCTGGGACGGTACTTGCACGAGGGCCTGCCGCCCATCACCAGGACTTTGATCGATTTGTGGCGAGGCTCGGACCATGCGACTGCGGTTGGCGAACTATCGACCGCGAGAGAATCAATGAAGGGCTATTACTTTGATACTGGAGTGTACCGCGGTCAGGGCGCTATTCTCACCATGCTACAGGTCGGCTGGCCGTATCTCTCACTTATGGCTTTCCTGTTGTTCAAGGCCACCAAGAGAAGGGCTTGGCTGGTTACTCTGGGCATTACATTGTTGATGTCGGTTTGGTTCGTCGGTGCCACTGGCCAGAGAACTCCGGTGGTAATGGTTTTTGTGTATTTGGCTATCGGGGTATCGTACTGCAAGCGGCTAAAGGCGACTGGACTGCTGCGGACGATCGCGGGAATCCTCATTATTGCCTTCTTAGTGACGCCGTTCAGCGGGCAATTAGTGGGTGATATCGGCGACGACAACTTCATTTCCACCGTGATGGACAAGGCAACCCGTCGGATACTTCTCGGCGACGGGATCACTGTGATCGAGATCGTTCGGTTCATTGAGGACGGAGCCTTGTCTTACGGATACGGTCGAATACACCTGGAGAAGTTCCTTACCGCGCTTCCGGGCGTGACGTACGGCATTCCGTTTTCGATGCAGCTCCAGGCCCTGAGCGGAGCGGAATCGAAAACCGCCTTCCGGTCAACAACGTATTTCGGCGTGCTCTACGCCGACTTTGGTCCTATAGGAGTCGTTGCGTTCTACGCTCTGATCGGGATGTTCGCCGGCAAGGCACAGAACTACCTGTTCCAGACGAGGAAATACATCTCGTCGCTTCCGGCGAGGACCTTCGTCACGCTCTACTCTTCCGCATTGGTACTGGGCAGTTCTGTCAGCATGATGGCGTCGCTGTTTGTCGTGATGCTGTTCTTCGCTTCAGTCAAGACGTGCCTGGTCATCAGCGACGGCTTCAGGTTCGGCATCGCGCATCGACCGATGGATCGCCGAACAACACTCGTATCACCGCACGCCTTCCGCGATCCGGGGTGGCAGAAAACGTTCTAAACAAGTTCGGATCGACGATCGAATTTGACGTCGAACGAGAGCCGCGCGAACCGATGAATGTCCCAGCGCAAACCGAAGCGTGGTACAAGTCGTATCGAGAACAGAAAGGAGAAGATCG
>DAIOWH010000201.1:0-10070 GCA_036758585.1 Planctomycetia bacterium | reverse complement strand
CGATCTTCTCCTTTCTGTTCTCGATACGACTTGTACCACGCTTCGGTTTGCGCTGAGACATTCGTCGGTTCACTCGGCTTTCGTTCGACGTCAATTCCACTCAATTGCAGCTTCCTTCTTGGTTGGGTCGTCGACGATTGTGGGCTGGGCCAGCCGCCAGAGGTGATTTGGAATGAGAAAGCTCACACGGCGGATGCAATTTGTACGACTTGCCGGGAATTCGGCTCACACTGAGCTGGGCGGCCAATCAGTGTCGCCCTTGCCCCGAGCGCCAAGAAAATCCAAAGTTGCAGGTTGGACGTGAACTGGAAACACACAAGTCCGCCCACAAGGCTCACTACGCCTATCCCCAACAGTTGAAGATAGAGACAGCGAGATGCGTCAGTTGCGGATCCTCGGTTCAGCCGCATGAGTGAGCGAAAGACATGGAGTAACGCCACTGCCATCAACAACGCAGCCGGTACTCCCGCATTAAGGGCCAAGTCCAAGAAGAGATTATGAGGGTAATCGATCTCGTAGGTGGTTTCGTAGTAGCGGTACTGACCGACGCCTATTCCCAGCAATACCGCTTCGCCACTGGAAAAAACACAATCCAATGCGTCAAGGAACATCTCGCCTCTTGCGTCACGCGCGTACCCGAGGTGGCCGCCGGACTTGGCTGTTTCAACGAGTCGCCTGACAGAGTGCGCCTCCGCCAGGAATGCTCCACATGCGGCGAGCGCGAAACCGATGGTCATTATTGCAACCGCGCGCCGACCAAGAACGCCTTTGGCCGCAAGAAGCGACATTCCACTGGCACTAAGAAGTGCAAGGACAGCTCCACGGCTTCCCGTCAACAGCAGGCATGCAGCTAGTAACACTAGAGTTCCGACGAAGTACATGCGCGTCAGTAGTCCGATTCCCTTGCGCCATGCCAATCCGCATATCGGTCCAGCCCACGCCGCGGCCGCCACGAGATAGGCTACCGTGTTATACGTGGCTCCGGATGCTCCCAGCGCACTATACCTAAAAAGTTCCAACCCCTGGGTGAAGTAAGTGTAGATTGCCACACAACTGGTCAACAGGCCGGCAAGTATGATCGCCTCCACGGACCATTGGAGTTCTTTCCGCGTGGCGAAACCCACGAATACCATCAGAACCAACATAAGATCGCCCGCGAACTCAAGAACGATGTGAAGTGGGTCAAACGCCAGAGCAGACATGTAGGTGTTGGCTACTGCCAGTGAAAACCAAACGCCCAACAGAAACAGGTAGCCAATCGGTCCAGTCAGCGAATACGAAGTCCGCGCGAAGAGCCGTGGAAGAACCAAGATTGGTAGGCCAACATAGATTGCAATGGTGCCGATCGAATACGAACCCTGCGCGAGGCCGGAGTTGTCCTGTGCCGAGACTCCACGGAAAACAAAGAAGATAACAATTACTGCACACTTCAGGAGAAGCCCGAGGTTGAGACGACTAGCTCGCATTCAAACAAGCCTGTGGGAAGTCGACTTCCCTCTTTCATCCTTCAGGGGTGAAACTACGGTACTTCCATCGCGCCCATATGTCATGGCGGGACTCCCACCTTGGAGCGGCAAAACCCAGCTTTGTCTTGCGCCAAACGATGTCAGGCGGGAGCAGGTCCGCGACAGCCAGTCTGAGGAGCCACTTGGTCCAGCCGCGTCTGATCTTATAGGCCGATGGGATGCTAAAGGCGTAGTCCACTAGGCGATAATCCGTAAACGGCAGCCTTGCTTCGATGGACTGGGCCATGCTGTTCCGATCTTCCTGTCGGAGCAGACGCGGAAGGATATCGGTAGTCAGCCAACTCACGAGCATTTCGCTGAGGTCACAGCTGTATGTGCGGTCGATACCGTCGAGGATCGCGTCAATGTTTGTGTTTCCTAGTTCGGTCTGAGCATAGCGTATATGACCACGATGAATGTAACGATATACCCAACGCTTCAGTGATGGGGATAAGAGGAAAAACGGAAGCGCCTTGACATCCGCTAACGCGAGTCTTAGGCCTCCGGCATGCAACATCGTCGACACGAATTCCGCCAGAAACATCCGAAGTCGTTTCTTCCGCAGCAGGCTAGCAAGGAAGGAGACACGGTAATTGCGGTACCCCGCGAGTACCTCATCGCCCGCCTGACCGTCCAGAACTACCTTTACGTGCTTGGACACCTCGCGCATTACTTCCCATTGAGCGTATATGGACATTCCGGGGAATGGTTCCTGCTGGTGGCTCAAGAGGCTGTCCACTTGCGACATATAGTTCGTTTTGGACGGATATACAAAATGGGGTACCGCGCCAACGTGGTCTATGACGCGCTGGGCGTAATGGCTTTCGTCAATCGACGTGCCTGGAAACGTGACAGTGAACGTGTGGGTTGGGGCTGACGACAGTCTCGACATCACGGCCACGACTGATGAGCTATCGAGACCACCAGACAGACACGATCCGACCGGAACATCGGATCGGAGGCGAAGGCGCACAGAATCGAATAAGAGGTCTCGAATGTTCCCAACAAAGCATCGGGCTCTTTTGGGATCGTACTTCCCGATGTCGTTTTCTGGGGTGATCCGATAATAGCCCGCTGTGTGTGACTCCCCCGTCTTCAGGTCGAAGGCAAGGTTATGACCTGGCTTAAGCTGCCAGATCCGGTCAAAGAAAGTCCTCTCTGTTCCGTCTGATTCAAACGCCACAAGGTACCTAGAAGCTGTCTGCTGGTCTATCGATCGAGGCACAAAGTCCAGGGCGAAGAGCGCATGGATTTCCGAGGCGAACGCTAATGTGCCCTGTGGGTCATGAAAGTAGAAGAGTGGCTTGATGCCATACCGGTCGCGCGAAAGGAAAAGACGCCGTTTGGTCGGATCGAATACACAGAACGCCCAGTCGCCGTTGAACCGCGTCACGCACTGGTCGCCCCATTCACGATAGGCCGCTAGGATCACCTCCGTGTCGGTCGCCGTCGAGAATCGATAGCCCAAGAAGCTGAGTTCCTGTCTCAGTTCAACATAGTTGTAGACTTCGCCATTGAACACAATCCAAGTATCATCATAGCGCATCGGCTGGTGTCCGGCAGTGGACAGGTCCAGAATGGCCAGTCGTCTGTGGCCCAAGAGCAAGTTGTTGGACTCGCGCCAATCCTCGATCCTCGGTAGATTCTTGACCGCGCTGTCACACCCCCGCAGGGCGGCAACACGAACTGGCTCTTCGAGGGTATTCACCGCGAGAAAACCCTCATCGTCGGGTCCGCGGTGTTTCAGGCGCTTTGTCATCCGGTTAATGCAGGCTACGTCCAGCGGTTGGCGAACGCTTGCAACACCGGCGATGCCGCACATTGCTACGCCCTCCCGCCGGCTTGCGGAACAGGTGTAGATGGCCGTTTGCCCACCGTCTGATCGAAACACGCGGACCAGATTTGCTCTGCCACGACATCGAACGTATGGTGTTGTACAACCAAGTCACGGGCGCGCCCGGCCATATCGTGGTTTCCGAGTTGTGTGGTTTCAGCAATGGCTACGGCCCAATGATCTACATTCTCCGCTTCAACGAGGCGGCCAATCTGGTGCTGTTCGAGGAATGCCAGATCATCGCACCTCGAGCCCAGGACAAAACGATCACACGACAAATACTCAAACAACTTTATGGCGGAGGTGCCGCGGACTTGCAGAGTACTGTTGTGCGAGGGTAGGAGCATGAAGTCGCAACTGCAAATGGCCGACGGGATCTCCTCCGGGCGACGTCTGCCAGCAAATACCACGTGGGAGTCCAGCCGAAGCTCTCTCGCCAATTCGCGAAAGGACTCCTCGTCTGGCCCATCCCCAACAATAAGAAAGTGGGGAATCGTCTGCCCAGTGGCACAAAGCTTCGCCATGGCCAATAGGACGGTGCGGATTCCCTGAAGCTCGGCGAGTGTGCCCGTATAACCCATGACGACCCCAGTATTCGGAAGTCCCCACTTCGTCCGGCAGGGCGGCACCGGCGAGAATCTGTCTGGATCCACACCATTGCAGACAATCATCAACTTGTGAGCAACTGTTGGATAGGTCTCCGCAACCCACTGGCCAATTCTTCGTGTCGCAACAATGATCTTGGTTGCAAGCGCATAATGAAAACCGAGCAGGATTCTCACACAGTACAGGACGAGAGGATTGTTACGCCGGGCATGCTGGACAATGCCAGGCAGTATCGGGCCGGTGCGCATGACCAACTTCGGGCGCAATCCCCAGGTCACCAGTGCCGGTGCGATCATGGCGGGATTGTATCGGATGAAAACTGTGACATTGTGCCTGCGTTCACGCCAGACTGCCGCTGACAGGGCCCAAAGCAGTCTGAACTGATGGGCGAGGTAGCTGAGATAAGATCCCTTGTCCAGATCCAGGAAAAGGGTGTATCGGTCTGAACGCGTCCGGTCGTGAGGCCGTTTGACCGTGAACCGAATCATGCGTTTGTTAGGATCGCGATTCACCTTGTGGATCAGAGCATGGGCCACGCCCCGCTCAAAGGAGCCCTGGCCAGCAACCTCGTCCCAGTACACTTGGTTGACGTAAAGGAGGACGTTCATCCTATCCGTGCCTTTGCGGTCTGCTGTGAATCGGTCATCCCTGCTTGGCTGGCTCGCCCCTACCCACGAATGGCCCCAACAGCACCGCTGTTTCAGCAACCAGCACAACGGGTATCTTGGCAACCGGACAACCCGCCCAGCGTAGCGCTAGGACTAGAACAAGGGCGTACATCAGAGCACCTGCCAACCCATAGGCGGCAAACGCTCCCATGGGACCGCCGACAAGATTCCCAAGCCAGAGCGCGAGCGTTGCTGCCACCAGGAATGCTGTCTGCCAAGCCAAACCACACTCCTGCCTTTCATATGCTGAGAAGCTCTGCGTCAGGGGCGTTACACATAGCATCAGCAAGTAATTTGGGAACATTGCGCGAGCGAAATACCCTGTGCCTTCCCAGGCTGCGCCAAACACTGTTCGGCAACACAAGGGTCCGAAAACTCCCACCAAACCCATGGGGATGATCGAAATCATGAACAGCGTTAGGAACACCCGCGCGATGAGCCTTACTTCATTCCCCCCCTCGCGGCGTATGGTACTCAACCGTTCATAGAAGGCGGTACTGATCGAGTGGGCCATTACGGATGTAGGCAAAGCAAGGACTCGATGTGTTAGGAAAAAGAGGCCAGACGTCGTCGGACCAAAGAAGATCGCAACCAATAGCACGAACCCTTGATTGCCGAGACCGACAATAACTCCACCCGGAACTAGGAAGAGCGGGAACTTGTGGAAACGCACAGCGTACTGCACCAGCGAGCGCCAGTTACTGACCGCTTCCTTCAGCCTGAACGCTCTGTGTGAAGCCACCAAAAGCACTCCAGTATGGGTCGCCGCTCCGGCCAAATGCGCCGCTAGAAGTGACGCCGAGCCACCAGACAACACACCACCAAACACCTGGCCAGCGGCGTCAACACTGCTCTGGCCCAATCGTGCTAGCGACACCTCCTTGTACTGCCTGCCCCGGCTAAGCCAAACCCTGAATGTTTGGCCCAAACCGAGCACGACCGTAGCAAGCGGCACCGCCCAAAGCCACGGTACCAGGGTCGGCGTATTTAACAGTTTCGCAAATGACCCCCCCCAAATGGAAACCAGTCCCAGCAATAACAAGGCCACAAGCAAGGTGGCCAAGGTGGACAAGGCCACAAGAATCCCAGCATCGTCATCATCCCGCGCCAACATGATCGCCTGGTCGTATCTCATGCAGGCTACGGGTGACAAGACCGCTGTAAGAGACACGAACGCCCCCAGTACGCCCATTTCCTCTGGAGTGTACAGCCTCGTCACAACCGGCATGGCAACACCCCCAATAAGTTGTGCCATCCCGGTGCCAAGAACCAGACCGATCGCGTCTCGACGAAAACTCGACGGGGGGCCAGCCCAATGTCTCAACTTGGAGAGTTTAGCCTGCAAGGTCTGTGGGCGCGTGGCGGACCAGGTTCCGGCCCCAGTAGCCAGCTCCGACGACGGCTACGCGTGGAGATCTCGGCTGAAGTGTTTTGGGCCTGCTCGTCATGTTCTCTCCGTTCCGCTCACAAGATCAGTGGCATCAAACGCACTCGTTTCCGAAGTCGGTTTCACTGCGACCGGTTCCGCGTAGTCATGGACAAGCTCGCCCAGCTTGACGCGCAGGGCTGCATCAGGTTCTCGCAGGGTCCGGCGCAGCGAGTGGATCGCTTGACGCACCTCGGCCAGCGAGTAAGGGCGGTGGTAAGCGACACGTAACTTCGGGTGCGGCGTCGGCAGCGTCTCTTCGTCGTCGTTGTACAGCTCTTCGGCCAGCTTCTCGCCGGGGCGAGGGCCGACGATCTTGATCTCGATGTCGTCCGGTGCAAGACCGGATAAGCGGATCAGGTCCACCGCGAGGTCCATGATCTTTACCGGTTCGCCCATCTCCAGAACAAATATCTCGCCGCCCTTACCCATCGCGGCGGCCTGAAGGACCAGTTGCGAGGCCTCGGGAATCGTCATGAAGAACCGCTTCATCTCGGGGTCGGTGATCGTGATCGGGCCGCCCTGCCTGATCTGTTCCTGAAAGATCGGCACCACGCTGCCCGACGAGCCGAGCACGTTGCCGAACCGGACCACGATGAACTTGGTGGCCGAATCCTCAGCGTACGTGTATACGTAGCGCTCGGCGAGCTGTTTCGAAACGCCCATGATGCTCGATGGGTTCACCGCCTTGTCGGTGGATATCAACACAAACGCGGCCGCACCGTGCTGATGGGCAAGGTCGGCCATGTGCTTGGTGCCGAACACGTTGTTCTTGATCGCCTCGCCGGGGTTGGCCTCCATCATTGGGACATGCTTGTGGGCTGCGGCGTGGAACACGACGTCCGGCCGATACGTCTCGAACAGGTACTTCATGCGCCGTCGGTCGAGCACGTCACCCACGTGAGTGTGAATCTCGGCGCTGTGTTCCGATGCTCCTAGTTCCCGGTCGATCATGAACAGACTGTTCTCGGTCCGTTCGACCAGCACCAGCGAGCGCGGCTTGAACCGCAGCACCTGGCGGCAGAGTTCACAGCCGATGCTGCCGCCGGCGCCGGTTACCATCACGGCGCGCCCTTCAAGGAAGGATGCGATCGACTCGTGGTCGAGTTCGACCGGGTCGCGACGCAACAGGTCGTTGATGTCTACGTCGCGCAGGTGAATGCGGTGGTGTCCGTTCAGCAGATCGGCGACCGCGGGAATCACCTTCAGATTAAGCCCCTGATCCTTGCATTCGTGTACGAGTCGCCGCAGCCGTCCGCCGGCCAATCTGTCGGCCCTGACGAGGACGTCATCGACTCGCAGCGACGCCGCGATCTCGGCCGCCCGTTCGACACCATCGAGAACCGGAATTCCACCGAGCCTGGTGCCGCCCATGGTCGAATCGGGGTCGAGAAACCCCACGACCCGCAGTTTGAGTTTCGCATCCGATTGAATCTGACTGGCGAGCGCCGCTCCATTGCGGTCTGCTCCGACGATCAGAGCGCGGCGCGTGCCGTTTTGGCCAAACAGCCCGAGCGTCTGTTCGTGCGAAAGCCGCCAGGTGGAACGAAGGCCGCCGATGAGCAAGACGCTCAGTCCCCAGTCCAAGACCAGAATCGAACGCGGAATCTGATACTGCGAGAACACAAAATGATCTGTCGCCACAACGATCAGGAAGGCCAATCCGGACGATCGCAGCAGCGCCGCCAGATCGGACAGGGTAATGTGCCGCCACGAGCCGCGAAAGTCGCCCAGCAACCAGAAGACGATCAACTTGAGCGGCAACATCCACGGAACGCTCAGCCAGAAGACGGTGTAGCTTTCGGGCGGAATGGCAAGGTCAAACCGCAGCCCAAACGCCGTCCAGTAGCTTGTGGCAAAAAGCACCACGTAGGCCACCGCCACCAGGCAGAATCGCACCGCCGGTGTACGCCGAAACCTTGCAGTCTTCATGATACCCATCCGTAGTTATGGGGCGAGCTTCCAGCCCGCCAGTGTGGCCCGGAGGAAGTGCCTGGCAGGCTTGAAGCCCGCCGGTTCCAAACATGATAGTCGCGCCCCACGGCCGCTGCGCGGACTCCGTCCCCGTGGGTTGCGCACTGTCGGTTCGCACCCATTTTCATGACTCGCTTCCTGCACGCCTACTCATCGCAGTTCGCCAATCAGCCCGTTCGCGTGCCGTCTGGGCATTGCACACCTCGGCAACCCTAGCCCCGCTCATTCACTCATGGGCTAGCTGTCTCGCCGAACAATCAAGACGGTGTCAGGGAGCAGTATCGACGCCCCCCTACCGATGAAATTCACTGCAACCACGAACCGGTTTCCAGATGCAACCTTGTCGATTTGGCCCATCATGCCCTGTAGCGGGCCGGAACAAATCTCAACGTCGACGCCGGGCCTGAGGGAGAACTCTGGATCAACGGGTTCGCCGGACTGAATCAGTTGGTTCAACCGACCGAGGTCGTCCCACAGTTGCGACTGATCGGGCACATCGAGAAGCTGTGCCACTCGGTGCGTGCGAATCGCCGCATCTCGTTCGGGTCGGTTCGCCAACAGGAACACGTAGCCCGCGAACAACGGCATATGCGACGTCATTCGTCGCCCGCGCAACACCCAGTGCTTCTCGACAGTCGGGAGAAAAAACGGCGTCTCCGAGTCGAACAAGGCCCGGCCGAGGCACTTTTCTTGTCGTGGTCGTGTGTGGGCCACGTACCAGCGCCGGCCTTCCGCGGTCGCTTGGCCGGTGCCGGATTCAAAGAGCCCTGATGGGAAGACCGTGGGTTCCGCCGATAGTACGGCCATGTCCTCGAAGCCCTTTCCGTTGTGGCAAATGGCCACGGTTCAAAAAGGTGTCAGGCACATTCGTGTCAGGCACCGTTGTGCGAAGCACCCTTCGGGCCGTTCCGGCAACGGTGCCTGACACCTTTTTGAACCATGCCGCAAACTGGCCACGGTGCTACCGAAGGTGTACAGCCAAGAGTTGCACAGTGAGCGAGGCGCGATTGGTTCGCATGCGGCCAGCCCAAGGGGGTGCCAACAGCGACGTGGGCTCGATCACGTCACGCGAGTATCCGATGTCAATCACGGTGCAACTTCAGTGGAAAACGCGTAACAGGATTCCATCCTCCTACCCTTAGCCACACCCCCCTCAGGTGGCCTCGATTGCCTCTCGCGTGGTTCAGCGATTAGCAACGAATGGATGAATTTTTAGCGGCCGAAAACCGGAATGTCAAGCCGACGACCGAGATTGTCGCAACTCTTGGAAGTGTCCACATTCTAAACTCGATAGAAAACTCCCAGCTTGTTGTGCATCGCGTTCGAGCGTTTCTTGCGACTCGAACGGACAGTTCACCCAAAACCATCGTAGCTACAGGGTCGGGCAGGTGATCGTCGCCTTTCGCTCGCGAAAGGGGCGCTCTTTCGCGGAGCGAAAGACGAACATTCATTGATTCGCCAGTCCTTAGACGGCATTCGCGACACGGCGGTGGATCAGAGCGGCACGGGGATGGCGCGGGAAGATTCGCGGACGGCTGCCTTGCAGCGCATTTCCTGGCGGGCGATTTCGCGGCGCGACTCGACGAGTTCGATCTGCAGTGCGTCTTGCCGGCGTTCGCGCGCGTCAAGCTCTTCGACACGCCGCGCGACGTAGGCGCGGAATCGCAGCGTCGCACGCTTCAGGCTGTCCTTCGACCGACGCAGCGTGTCCTGAGTCCGCAGCAGGTGCATGCGGTGCTGTTCACAGGCCTTTTCGCGACGCTCCAGTTCGGCGGCTCGCCGTTCCAACTCGGCCAGCCGGCCGTCGACGTCGCCAGCCGCCCGCGGGTCGTGACCCGTCGGCTGGCACTCGACCGCCGCCTTCTCAGCAAACGCGAGCGATGCCTCCAGCGACTCGAGCTCGCGACACAGCCGCTGGGCAAACGGCAGTCCCGCACCGTCCGGCGATGCGGGGCGAACCTGACCGCGATCGAGTGTTTGTGGCATAGCTTGACTCACCCGCTCGTTAGCGTAGTGCAGGCGGCCCGCCTGCAATGTCGTCAAAGGAAGCCGCAGGC